>JBIIJL010000111.1:0-4704 GCA_044233795.1 Legionella sp.
ATAGAAAAACCAGGTAAATTTAGGATACTATTACTGCGTGGCACTTTAATCTCCTTTTGATCGTCAAATCAAGGCGTTAGTGTAAACTACACTTGATTAAAGTGCCCCCTTATTTGGGGTAGAGCCTTTTTATCGAGCGAATCAATCGTTTGATGAATGGCGTAGAGTTTATTACTTAAGTCCACGCGGCTGTCATGCACGAGTTGATTGAGTTGGGCATCATCTTTTGACTTCAGTTGTTCAATCAATGCGGTCAGTTTATTGAAGTCTTGATTAATTTCTTTGATGTCAATTTTTTCAACAGGCTTTTTAACTTCATTTTGCAGGCTAATCACCCGTGATTGGATGTCGTTTAAGCGTGTATCAATAGCGGATACGTCAGTAGTGTTATGGGGGATAGGCAGTGCCAACAAATAGAATCCCCCAGTTATGAGCATGATATTCAATGCAATGAGTCCAAGCCATTTTCGTGATATTTTGGGTAAGCATTTAAAGTTCATCTGAATCATGCTTTTCTCCTCGCGTTATGGGTGACAATTGGCAAAAATTTAGGCTTTAATTTGAAATTCACTTCGCGCAATAATGGATTTTGTGTTAACGTAAACACTTCAAGTCCTGCTAAAACCTCCAGCCCATCCTTTATCGTTAGTGGACCGAGATTGCGATCAACTTGGGGTAATCGTTGTTTCATGACGTCCTGAAGGCTTAAAGGCTGCTTCTCCACGTTGACTAAGCTGTAACCTGAATATTGAAGCCAGTAAGTCATTGCTTGCCCTACGGTTTGCACACTTTGAGGAAAATGCACTTGCTGTACGGCTTGTAATGGATTGATTTGAGCCTGCAACGGTTTGTTATCGACGGTGGCATAGCGATTAATTTGGGTTACATTAGCCGCCTGTACTGAAAAGACTGTCGCACTCACCAAGGCAACTGCCACAATTTTTAAAAATGTTTTCATCGAGATTCCTTATCGAGGCGTCGGGACGATTTTTTTAGGATCACCGTTGGGATGGCGTTTCTTGCTGATAAATATTTCCTCCCGATCCACATCCATGTGATCAGGAGCACTAATTCCGAAGGCAACCTGGCCATTTCGGTAGTAAAGGAATTTGATGGTGATTTGTCCTTTATCCATTTTAATTTGTTCACCAATTTTTCTTGTTAATACCAACATGTTGCTCTCCTCGTTTTTTTTATTTCATGTTTAAAATGGATTTAATTTTTTTCATGTATAGATCTGCAATCTCAGGATCTCCCTTCTTTGCTGGGGGAGTGGTATAAAATCCCTTGCCTCTGTACGCAATTTGTTTACAGGCCTCAATAAACTGCGGAAGGCTTGGTGGGTACTCCCATTGACTCCGGCAGTTGAGCAATGCTTTATCGATGTTTGGATCGTCAAACTGTTTTAATGCGTCTAGCCATTCACTTTTAGTAAATGCCAAAAATTCATCACTTTTGTACAAACTTTTCCATACATGTCCATATATTGCCGCCAACCTAAGAAACAGGTTATGAATACGCTGTTTATGTTTTGCGATATCCGCAGAGATTGATGATGTTGTTTTCACTGTTGTCGCTACTGGCGTTGCTGTTGGACAGTTCGTACTCTGCGCCGTCCTTGCAGCTATCCCAGAACGGGTCGATAGATCGTTTAGCTGTATTACCTTTTTGATGGTTTGCATGAATAGCCTCCTTGGTTGTGTCGATGATGATTTCGTCTTCCCAGCAATGTTGAGCTAACCAATTAGCTGGGAATTTCCAGTCTGGAACCCATTGCCCGTGTGCGATCTGGTGGGTGTATGCTTCGACTTGCTGATCCAGAGCACTCAACATGCAATTCACAAGCGTTTCTGTGGGTTGCAGGGCCTGAAACTCTTTCCAGGCTTTTTGTTTGGATCGTTTGAGTGGGTAGCGCTCCCAAAATTCTTCAAATTTTTTATATAAAAAAATAAAATAATAATTATTATTAGGAGGTATGGCGGGTTGTGCGGTTTTAACTGTGGTGGGTTCCGTTTCAAAAACCTCGTTATCCCTTGTATAAACTGAATTTTCTGATGGCGTCTTGCTGGTGGGATCCCCTTGCGGTTTAGTGGCGGGTTTATTTTGATTAGAAATATCCGAGGTTGCCAAAACACACTGAAAAACGAGCTTCCAGTCTAAGGATTGGACATGCAAAAGACCGGCTTTTTCAAGGCCATTGATCGCACGACGAATTTGATCTTTACTGGGGCTACCACTTTTAATGCCTGAGTGTGGCTCTATGTAGAGTGCTTCCCCCAAGGATTGATAGCTGATGCCACGAGCAAGCCCAACTATACCGCTTCGATAATCCATGTAGGGTTTGATCCCTCGTAGGTAAAGCAGTTGTTGGATATAAGGCAATCCATTCAGTGCCGATAGCTCGTCATCGTTAATGAGTATCCCCGCCATTTTGTACTATTTCCTTTTTGATTTGGTTGTGGCTTTTGAACTTCTATGGATAGAAGTGCTTAACAAACCGTTATTTTCGATATCATTCGATCTCAAATGATGTCAACTAATAACCCATTCTGCGCCATTAATAATCTATTATTGAAGTGCTACGAGAGGGTGTCAATGGATTTTTAAGTGTGTTATTAAATGAACTTGATTGAATCTAAATGATAAAATAGAAAAATAAAGATAGGTTTCTTGTGTAAATAGAAACTGGTTCAGTAGCGTGAATTACTCTTGAAGTTATTTAAAAAAAGAAAAAATATTTTCGTGCGCGAGCATTGATAATTCATTGATTAAAAATGAAATTTTTAGACATTATGCCGTATTGCCGTATATGATATGAGTATTCTTGACGAGTAATAAGGATTTTTTATGATGTTTGACAAAAGGACGTGTCACCAAGTGATGCTGCTATTGATTGGTTTCAGTGCTTCAATAGCATTTTCAGCCAGCCAGCCAGCCAGTAATTTTCTCCATTCTGTTTTTGATGCTAAACGATATACCCCAGTAGTTACTTTCACGGTTGGCCCTGATTTTGTCGAGGCGGGACAGGCCCAAAATGTTACATTGCTGCCCCCTTATCAAAACCATTATACGAGCAATGGTGCTTCGCAAACAGTAGCCGATGCAGGTGTGTTTTTAGGGATTGAGCGGGTTATTACGCCGTGGCTAACGACCCAGTTAGGCGTTTCCGGTTATGTTGATGAAGAAATTTCCGCTCAAGGCGATGTCTGGCAATTTGCAGTGCCTGCCTTTGATGATTCGCGTTACTCCTATCACATCCACCATAGCCGTGTGGTTTTTACGAATAAATTATTGACCGCCATTCCGCGTTGGCAAGCAATACACCCTTATTTTTCTTGGGAAATCGGCAGTGCTTATAATAATGCGAAAGGATACCAAGAGGTAGCACTGGACCCCACGGTTAATCCCGCAGCACCTTTTGCAAACCATAGCCAATCCGCATTGACTTGGGGGGTGGGGTTAGGAGTTGACTATGCGCTTAACTCGCATGTCCGAGCGGGGATAGGCTATCAATTTACGGATTTAGGGTCTGCCTCATTGGGCAGCACGCCTTCCGCTACCTCACCTAGTGAAACCTTACGTTTATCGCATTTATACACCAATCAGTTGCGATTTCAATTTACTTTTGTCGTGTAAAGGATACTTATTATGATAAGACAGATGGCTAAAGAATTACTTTTTGTCGGCTTATGGTTTTTAGGCATAACGGGAGTTAATGCGCAAGCGGTCAGCATCTCATTGCAATCAGCGCCTACGACAATGAGCAATACGGGAACGAGTTCCGCTTACTATGTGGTGGGTTTGAGCAGCCAATTTCCCTATTCCTCCTTGACGTTATCCTACCTTCGTGGGATGCCCGCGGGCGTTACGCAGCAATTGACAGGTACTGCACCTTGTACTGGTGGGGTAACTACCCTGTGTGCTACCAATGGGGCAAATCAATTTACATTAACTCCGGGGAGCTCTTGTTGTTTGGCCTATACATTGACCGGGAGTCAAATGTCTTTAGGTACAAATACCTTGTATCCCACTGTGGGGACCTCAGGGTCACCGCCTCCATACAGTTATAACGGCCCATCAACCAATGTGCAAGTGAATGCAAATACCACCACCTATACTGGCATTTATGTTTTTACAAGTAATTTTCGCACGACTTATTCAACGAACAATGGCGCAAGCTGGGCTTCCATGCTAAGTCAACAAAGTGGTTTTTGGAATCAATCAACGAGTGCATTTGCGGTCACCGCCAATGGAACCATGTATATGGCAACCGGTATTGTTAGTACGGCAGGCACTTTAATATACACCAGTGATGGAACAAGCTGGGCCCAGGTCAACACGGCATTACCTGTGACTGGCGACTGGGTGCAATCAGTGTTTGCTGCAGGCAATACGGTGTATGTTGGCACAGGTCAAGGGTATGTCTATTCGACCACCGGCAATGGGAGTGTTTGGACGCAATTGGCCCAGCCTTCACAGCTGGATAGCAGCCAAGTCAACGCGGTTTTTGTGGATAGTTCTGGAAATTATTATGCGGGAACCAATAATGGTAACGTGTATATTTCTGGCAATGGTGGTACCAGTTGGACTGCCACACAACACCCCGACGGCAGTGGGGTACAAAGTTTAGCCGTGAGCGCGAATGGCAATTTGTATGCGGTAACAACCAATACAAGAAATAACAACAGCCCGCCTTACTACTCG
>JBIIJL010000152.1:0-5015 GCA_044233795.1 Legionella sp.
ACTAGATCGCTATCGCAACATTGGTATCTGCGCGCACATCGATGCGGGTAAGACGACGACGACCGAGCGTATTCTGTACTACACCGGCAAATCGCACAAAATCGGCGAAGTGCACGAAGGTGCTGCCACCATGGACTGGATGGAGCAGGAGCAAGAACGCGGCATTACGATTACCTCGGCGGCGACGACCTGCTTCTGGCACAAGGACGACACGCAATACCGCATCAATATCATCGATACCCCCGGCCACGTAGATTTCACCATCGAAGTAGAGCGCTCGATGCGCGTGCTCGATGGCGCGGTGACTGTGTTCGACTCCGTAGCGGGCGTAGAGCCGCAATCGGAAACCGTATGGCGTCAGGCCGATAAATACGGCGTGCCGCGTATTTGCTACGTCAACAAAATGGATCGTATTGGTGCCGATTTCTACCGCTGTGTGGATATGATTATTGACCGTCTCGGTGCTACGCCGCTGGTTATTCAGCTGCCTATCGGTTCGGAAGAGCATTTCCAAGGCATGGTCGACCTCGTGAAAATGAAAGCCCTTATCTGGGGTGGCGAAGAGCTCGGCGCGAAGTTTGATGAAGTCGAGATTCCTGCTGAGTATCAGGCGAAAGCCAAAGAATACCGTGAAAAATTGATCGAAACAGCAGTCGAGCAAGACGATGTGTTGCTTGAGGCCTATCTCGAAAAAGGCCAGGAGCCTTCGATTGCGGATCTGAAACGTTGCATTCGCAAAGGTGCCGTGAAGTTCGCGTTCGTGCCCATCCTGTGCGGTTCGTCGTTCAAGAACAAAGGCGTGCAGCCGATGCTCGATGCCGTGGTGGATTATCTCCCCAGCCCGCTGGATCGCGGCGCGATGGATGGTCTGGATCCGAACACCAAAGAAGGCGAAGAGCCAAAAACCCTCAGCCGCAAGCCTGAAGACAGCGAAGCGCTGTCGCTGCTTGCATTCAAAATCATGGATGACCCATTCGTGGGCTCCATCACCTTCTGCCGTATCTATTCCGGCACGCTGACTTCGGGTTCGTCGCTTGCAAACTCAACGCGCGACAAGAAAGAGCGCGTGGGTCGTATGCTGCTCATGCACGCAAACAGCCGCGAAGATATCAAAGAAGCCTATGCGGGTGACATTGTGGCGCTTGCCGGTCTCAAAGATACCCGTACCGGCGACACGCTGTGCGACCCGGCGAAGCCCATTATTCTTGAAAAAATGGAGTTCCCTGAGCCCGTGATTGAGCTCGCGATTGAGCCAAAGTCGAAGGCTGATCAGGAGAAACTGGGTATTGCGCTGAGCAAGCTCGCGGCTGAGGATCCGTCCTTCCGCGTCAGTACTGACCATGAAACCGGTCAGACCATCCTGAAAGGCATGGGCGAGCTTCACCTAGATATTAAAGTCGATATTCTGCGCCGTACCTACAAGGTCGATGCGAATGTGGGTGAGCCGCAAGTGGCGTACCGCGAGACCATCAGCAAAAAATACACTGAAGACTATACCCACAAAAAGCAGTCGGGTGGTTCGGGTCAGTTCGCCCGCGTCATCATCGATTTCGAACCCTTGGAGCCAGGTTCAGGCTTCGTGTTCGAGAACACCACGGTGGGTGGTTCGGTGCCGAAGGAATATATCCCGGGTGTGGAAAAAGGCCTCAACTCGATGCTCAATTCGGGTGTTCTTGCCGGCTTCCCGACGATTGATTTCAAGGCAACCCTCACCGATGGTGCGTACCACGATGTCGATTCGAGTGCGCTGGCGTTCGAGATTGCGGCGCGTGCGGCGTTCCGTGAAGGCATGGCCAAAGCCGGTCCCAAATTGCTTGAGCCGATCATGAAAGTCGAAGTCGTAACCCCTGAAGATTACATGGGTGATGTGATTGGCGATCTTTCAAGCCGCCGTGGTTCGGTGCAGGGCATGGATCAGCGCGGGAATGCCCGCGTGGTCAATGCGCAGGTGCCGCTGGGTCAGATGTTCGGTTATGTGAATAAACTGCGTGGCATGTCGCAAGGTCGCGCCAGCTATAGCATGGTCTTCAGCCACTACGCGGAAGTGCCATCGCATATCGCCGATGAAATTAAGAAAAAAGCAGCCGCTTAACAACGTAAATTGAGACATTAGAGGAGTCAGTCATGGCAAAGGAAAAGTTCAACCGTAGCAAGCCGCATTGCAACATTGGGACGATTGGTCACGTGGATCACGGGAAGACATCGTTGACGGCGGCGATTACGAAGGTGCTGGCGGAGACGGGTGGTGCGACGTACCGCGCGTATGACAGCATTGATGCGGCACCGGAAGAGAAAGCGCGTGGTATCACCATTGCGACCGCGCACGTAGAATACGAGACGGCGAACCGTCACTACGCGCACGTGGATTGCCCCGGCCACGCCGACTACGTGAAGAACATGATCACCGGTGCGGCGCAGATGGATGGCGCGATTCTGGTGGTGAGCGCGGCCGATGGCCCGATGCCACAAACCCGCGAGCACATCCTGCTGGCGCGTCAGGTGGGCGTTCCTGCGATTGTCGTTTTCCTCAACAAATGCGACATGGTGGATGATAAAGAACTGCTGGAGCTGGTGGAGATGGAAGTGCGCGAGCTTCTCTCGAAATACGACTTCCCCGGCGACACGATCCCAATCGTGCATGGTTCGGCCTTGAGCGCGCTGGAGAACAAAGCCGATGGCTTTGGTAAAGAAGCGGTGCTGAAGCTGATGGAAGCGGTGGATCAATATATCCCGCAGCCAGCACGCGCGGTGGATCAGCCATTCCTGATGCCGGTGGAGGATGTATTCAGCATCTCGGGTCGTGGTACGGTGGTGACCGGGCGCGTCGAGCGTGGCCAGATTAAAGTGGGTGAGGAACTCGAGATTGTGGGTCTGAAAGACACGGTAAAGACGACCTGCACGGGGATCGAGATGTTCCGCAAGCTGCTCGATGAAGCGGTAGCGGGCGACAACGCGGGCGTGCTGCTGCGCGGCACCAAGCGTGAAGATGTGGAGCGTGGGCAAGTGTTGGCGAAGCCAGGCACGATCACGCCGCACACGAAGTTCGAAGCCGAGGCGTATATCCTCACCAAGGATGAAGGTGGCCGTCACACGCCGTTCTTCACCAACTACCGTCCGCAGTTTTACGTCCGCACGACCGACGTGACGGGTGTGGTGAGCCTGCCGAGCGGTATCGAGATGGTAATGCCGGGCGACAACGTGAAGATGAACGTCGAACTGATCGCGCCAATCGCGATGGATCAGGGTCTGCGCTTTGCGATCCGCGAAGGCGGCCGCACCGTCGGTGCTGGCGTCGTCGCCAAGGTGACTGCGTAAATATAAGGGTGCCTGGTGCTTGGTGCCTGGTGTTTGGATTTCCAGGCACCACCAACCAGGCACTAGGCACTCCTACCGTAGGGGTGTAGCTCAGCTGGTAGAGCGGCGGTCTCCAAAACCGCAGGTCGCAGGTTCGAACCCTGTCGCCCCTGCCAAATAGAAACAGCACCATTTCGGGGCTGTTTCTATAGTTTATTAACCCAAGAATTACCCACACCACCGTCGTCATCCTGCCCATTGAGGGCAGGTCTAGAGCCAAACGGCAAGACTCTATCTTAGTGGCTCTAGATCCTGCGGTCGAGCCGCAGGATGACGGAACAAGCGGGTAGTTCTAACGTTAATGGCTATATTTGGCCAACATGCTGTGCGAACCCTAAAGCTTCACCAAAAGCTTCGCGAGTGAAACGATTGTAGCGTTGGCACGAGGACGAAGTCCGAGACAAACCCTGTCGCCCCTGCCATGCAGATACAGGCGATGAACGCCCCACGTTCGTAAAAGAAGATTAACTGATACTGCTCGAAGGCGCGGTTTTCTGCGCGCTATGCGGCGGCTGTTCTTCTTCAATGCGCGCGGTCCATGTGGCTGTCTTGTGATGCTTGGTCTTATCGCTAGCGCGCTCCATTTCTTTTTCATCCACCCCGAATATCTTGCCCACGGTTTTGCTCACCGGAAGGAAGATTTTCTCACCCGTCATCGCATCCCATTTCTGTGCGGCGCCGGGCGCCACCATTCGCCCGCCGATGAGGATGCTATTGCTAACCAAGGCGCCGACCAGTTTGCTTTTGAAGATTTCTGGGTAGCTGCGGCCATGACCGCCCATTTTCTGGGCGACAGCACCAATAGGGTAGGCGAACATATTCCACACCACCGCTTGCGGCAGATGGCTGATCTCGTGCTGATAGACCTCTTGCGCACGCGCTTTTACTTCGGGAGCATTTTCGGCCAGCCCTTGCTCTTTTGCCCAGTGGCGCGCAGTGCGCTCAGCGCCCGCACGAAATGCCCAGCCAAATAACGGTTCGGTCAGCCGACCAATGCTGTGCATGAAACTCGGAAAGAAACGTTGCACGCCGATGGTCAGCGGCACCGCAGCAAAATCTCCGACAATCTCGCCTTTCAAATAATGCCAGGCCTCATGCGCAAAGGTTTTGAGAGTGATTTTGGGTTTTTTCGGGTGATGATGATTATGTCCATGGTGGTGGTTATGGCCATGGTGATGTTCGTGTCCATGGTGGTGCTCATGGTGGCTTGGATCACCGCAACCGACATTCACGCCAAATGCAGCGGCAATGAGGGGCTGCAACACCACATCCGTCGTTCCGCACGAAAGGGCGTGATTGATGGTGTAAGCAACATCTTCGGCGCGCTGGGCGGCAGTTTTCTCTTGCTCGCGCGCATGGGCAGAGGGTTCGATTGCGAGGCGAGCCGTGTGAACCGTAGTAGCCGGCGGTGGGGCGGCCGGCACGGTGGTTGCGGGCGGCACTGCATGCGCTGCACGGTGCCACGCGGTCGAACGACGCACGGCCTCGCGGTAGGCTGCGCCATCGTTTGCCGAAAGCTCGGAGGTTAGTTGTGCCGCTGCCTCGCGTGCGCGCAACCATTCGCCGATAATCCCCTGGATGCTTTGCGTATCCAGGGTCGGGAGTTCGGCAGCCAACCCTTTTATCAGTGCGGCGTGCAAGGCACCATTGGAGGCGAAAAC
>JBIIJL010000146.1:0-4961 GCA_044233795.1 Legionella sp.
TTCATCAATCCCGCCTTGGGGCATTTGCCATGCTTCGGCGAGTGTGTCGATGCGCTTGGCAACGAAGACCTCGCCCTTGGCGTTCAGCAGCATGACACCGACGCCTAGCCGATAGGGAAGGTGGCTAAACGCGCCCATTAGTGGCCGCCGCTGGATTTTTCACCGCCTGCGGATTTTAAATATTTATCTTGCGGTAGTTCCTTCTTTTTCTTCTCAACGGGCTTGGGTTTTGGTTTTTCTTCTTTTTTCTTTGCGTCGCCATGGTCATCGCCCTTGGATTCATGCTCGTCTTTGGCCGCTGCTTCACCATGCGCATCGGCTTCCTTTTTCTCTTTTTTGGCTTCGGTCACGTCACGCGCCTGGAAGAAGGCCGACAACGGTGCCAGTTGCAGCGGTTCGGGCAGCGGGTTTTCCGCCAGCCATTTTCTGAGGATTTCAAGGCTCTGCGGGCGAGCCGAAAGCACCACCATAAACTCACCTTTTTCACGCGCTGCATCGACCAGCCCGGCGAGGCGGCTTTGGATTTGCGAGTCGTTCGGCGTGGGGTCGAGCACCAGGTCGGCTCGGCGCAGCAAAGGCCGCATCGCTTTCTCGGGTACAATCTGGTCGATGCTGCGGGTGGGGTTGGTGGATACCACCAGCATGCCACGCGCATCCACCTCTTTCAGCGCCGGAACCAGCCCCGCTTTCTGCTGGCTCAGCGCTTCATCCGGCGGCAGCACCACTCCCACACTGCCGGGGACGGCAGCCAGCGAATTGTGCACTCGCTCGAGCATCGCATCGGCGGGGAGCTTGGCGATAAGGCCAAACGGGCCCGGGTCATCGGCGGGGTAGCGCTCGCCCATGACGGGCAGCATGGTCCACACCTCATGACCCCGCGCACGCATATGCTCACTGCTTGATTCCGCCGCGCGCGTATAGGGCGAATAGGCAATGCTCACTTGTGGTGGGAGGTTCATTAGTAGCGGCGTGGATTGTGCATCGACACCGGCATCCATGACCACAAAGCTGACAATCACCTGCTCGGGCTTGCGCTTAAACGGATGCGCATAGAGTCGCGAGGGGATAACCTCGTTCTCGCCGCGTTTGGGAAGCTTTTTGCCGTCGATGATTTCGGTCACCTCGGGCGCTGGTGCGGCCACCAAACTCGTTTTGGTGCGTTGAATATCGCCAAGCGGCATGGCCACGGGTTGGGTGCGAAGCACAGGGCTTCCTTCGGGCAGGGTTGCATCTGGCGTGGGCGCGGGTTGCACCGCTGCTTCGGGTGCGGGGTCGGTGTCATCCGGCGGCACAAACGGGTCATCCTCGATTTCCTCCGGCTCGGCATCGGCTGGCGGCGGCGCTTCATCCTTGGTGCCGACATCAAACGCGCTGTCAGGGTTCTGTTCGCTGCTGGTGGCGCCAAGGCTCACCTCGCGCGTGAGTGGTTGCACGGTAAAGCGCTGGCGCTGCTCATAGGCCAGCTTGGTTTGTGCTGCGGGCAGGGCAAGCAAATCGACGAGCGTCGTCAGCAGTCCAAGCGAAAAGAGTGCAGCAAATGCCGCCCACAGGGTGAGAGGGTTAGGCGATGGTATCCGAATGTTTCGTTTACCCGCCATCGATCAATCACTTTTTCCCGCTGGCGGCAGCTGGTGCCGGCGCGGTTGCGGCGGGTGCTGGCGTTGCCGCAGCGCCCGGACTGTCGCCGCGGTTATAGATGGAGAGTGCCCGGATAAGATCAAGCGCACGACTCAGTTGATAATCATCGGCACCTTCTTTCTTGCCGTCTTTTTTATCGTCTTTCTTATCGCCTTTTTTGCTGTCTTTCTTATCGTCTTTTTTCTCCTCTTTCTTCTCCTCTTTCTTCACGTCCTTGTTGTCGTTTGCGGGGGTGGGCGCGGCCTCATTGTCGTTCGCCTGTTCATTCATCAGGTGACCTGGCAGCTTTTCTTCCGAGAAATTGGCGTTGGGCTTAATCGCCTCGATCTTCGCGGGCTCCACCACAATATCAGGCGTGATACCTTTGGCTTGAATCGACACGCCCGAGGGGGTGTAGTAGCGTGCGGTGGTGAGGCGGATGGCGCCGTGGCTATCGATCGGGATAACGGTTTGCACCGACCCTTTGCCGAAGGATTTAATACCAAGAATCACCCCGCGTTTATGATCCTTCAATGCGCCGGCCACAATCTCCGAGGCCGAGGCCGAACCTTCGTTAATCAGTACCACGATGGGCAGACCACTCGCGATGTCGCCGGGTTTGGCGCTGAAGCGGCGCGAGTCTTCGGGCTTGCGAGAACGGGTCGAGACAATCTCGCCCTGTTCAAGGAACGCATCGCTCACTTCAATCGCTTGGTCGAGCAAACCGCCGGGGTTGTTGCGCAAATCGAGCACGATCCCCTTAAGCTTACCACCGATGGCTTTTTTCTCTTTCTCAAATGCGGCTTTCATCATATCGGCCGTGGTTTCCGAGAAGGAGGTGATGCGCAGGTAGGCAACATCATCTTCGCTGCGGCTGCGCACTGATTGAATCTTGAACAGCCGTACATTGGTGCCAATCACCCCGCGCATCTTATCGACGGCTTCTTGCAAGGTCAGCCCCATCACGGCCACATCATCAATTTCGCTCACATAGTCGCCAGGCTTAATGCCTGCTTTGGCTGCCGGGGTGTCATCAATCGGCGAGACCACTTTCACCAGCCCATTTTCCATGGTCACCTCGATACCCAAGCCACCAAACTCGCCCTTGGTTTGGATTTTCATGTCCGAAAAGCTTTTTTCGTTCATGTAGTTGCTGTGCGGGTCGAGCGCGGTCAGCATCCCGTTTAGCGCCGATTCAATGAGCTTCTGATCTTCCACCGGTTCAACATAATCGCTGCGCACGCGGTCGAACACTTCGCCGAACAGGTTGAGCAGCTCATAGGTCGAACTGCTGCTGGATTTGGCTGCAGCTGGTGCCGGTGTGCCAGCATGGGCAAGTGGTGAGGCAAGCAGCAGAGCAGCAGCGAGGAGGCGGGCGGTGTGACGCATGAGAAATCCGTGCATGAGGTTATGGGTGACGCTAAAGCTGCGCCGATTTATTCACCACACTAGCGAACCAGTCGCTGGGGTCAATAGGCTTGGCATCGCTTCCGCGCAATTCCACATAAGCCTCGCCTGCTTTGCCTTCGGGCATCGTGCCGATGGGTTCGCCGCGAATGGCGCGCTGGTTGAGCCGCGCACTTACTTTACCCAAGCCTGCGATGAGCGAGATATAGCCGTTCTTATGTTTGATAAGCACCATGTTGCCGTAATCGCGGAACGGACCGGTAAAAGCAATTTCGCCATCATAGGGCGCAACGACCGTTGCCCCCGGGCGTGCCTTGAACACCATGCCGCGATAGGTGCCGTTGGCGCCTTGCGGGTCGCCGAAGCGATGCAGAATACCGCCCGAAACTGGCGCGCGCGCGCTGCCTTTGCGGCCATCGAACTCGCGCATGCTGGTTTTAATCGGCGACGGTGCAATTTTCTCTTCCGCTTTCTTGTTTTCCTCTAGCTTGGCAATCAGATCCTGCAGCGATTGCGAGGCTCGCGAAAGCGAAGCCACCTTGTCTTCTGCGCGCTGGTGGTCGAGGCTGAGTGAGGCTTGCAGTTTCTGGCGCTTGGCTAGCTCCAGGGCAAGGTTGTCTTGCTCGACCTTCAGTTTTTCGCGCTCGTTTTTGGTCATCCCTTCGCGGATTTTGACATCGCGCTGCAGCCGCTTGATGGTCGCCATCTCTTCACGCAAGGCAATCGCTTTGGTGGCCAGGGCGCTGTTGGTTTTTTCAAGCACACTGGCCGTGCGCAGCAGGGCTTGCATTTCTTCTTCGCCCGAGAGCATGGCGGTGGGCGGCAGGTTGCGCATGCGCAGCAGGCTGACGACCGTGGCGGCATAATCGGCTTTGCGATTCTCAAAGGCGCGGCGCTTGCTCGCATATTCCGTGTTCACTTTGGCAAGTGCGTCTTCCTCATTGCTTACACGCTGTT
Organism: Legionella sp.; assembly: GCA_044233795.1. Taxonomy (GTDB): domain Bacteria; phylum Pseudomonadota; class Gammaproteobacteria; order Legionellales; family Legionellaceae; genus JBIIJL01. The sequence continues at coordinate 3,982 of JBIIJL010000146.1, forward strand.
CGCTTTGCTGCAGTTTTTCAGCGAGCGTGGCAGCGCGTTCGCGCATATTCTGCATTTCGCGCTCGGTGGCGTTGAGGCGTTTTCTCAGCGCTTCTTCGGTCTCGCGACTTTGCGATAATTCGCTTAACGTGGTTTTGAGTTTCTGCTTGGGCGCAGGCTCGGCGTGTGCGTGGCTCACCAGCAGCAGCGTGGTGATGGTAAAAACATGCAGCGCCTTAATCATGTGCCGTTGCCAGCAGGTTGCGCCCGGTCATTTCAGGGGCGGGGTTAAGCGCCATCATCGCACAAACCGTCGGGGCAATATCGGCGAGGATACCTTGGCCTAAGTGCTTGGGCGCGTGCGCGTAGGCCTCACCCACGATGATGCAGGGTACGAGATTCAGGGTGTGTGCCGTATGCGCTTGGCCGGTTTCGTCATCATGCAAACATTCGGCATTGCCATGATCGGCGGTAATGAGCATCGCCCCACCGCTTTTGGCAATCGCCGCATCCAGTCGCCCGAGGCATGTATCTACCGCCTCAACCGCTTTCATCGCGGCGGCGAGGTCGCCCGAATGGCCGACCATATCCGTGTTCGCGTAGTTCACCACGATGAGGTCATACCTGCCCGATTCAATCGCCGCGACGAGTTTGTCCGTCACCTCATGTGCGCTCATTTCCGGCTGCAAATCATAGGTCGCGACCTTAGGCGAGGGGACGAGGATTCGATCCTCGCCTTCGTAAGGCTGCTCGCGCCCACCATTGAAGAAGAAGGTGACATGCGCGTATTTCTCGGTCTCGGCGATGCGCAGTTGGGTCAGGCCGTTGCTCGCCACCAGCTCACCCAAATTATTACGCAGGGTTTGTGGCGGAAACATGGCCGGAATCAGTGGGTTCAACTTCTCGCTATATTCGACAAGGCCAAGGGTGGCAGCAAAGCGCACGGTTGTGTTGCGCGCAAAACCATCGAACGCCGGGTCAATCAGTGCATGCAGCATCTC
>JBIIJL010000109.1:0-4959 GCA_044233795.1 Legionella sp.
TCATATCTTGGTTATGTGAATCCAAACCAATTTGAAAGAGAGTGGGGGAAAATGAAAAAAGTTGCTTAACTAGGTGTGTGCATTTGATTGACCACGTCACGTTCTAGTTCTTTTTTCATCATTCATCTCACAATTTTTTTAACATAATGGCTGCATCCTTAGCGGAAATTTTACCTTCTTCAAGAAGCTGCAAAATATTATCTTTAGATGTTTCTTGATTTAGCTCTAAGCTCCCTAAGGTATTAATGAGGGTATTCAAACGGTTTCTTAATGTTGGATAAGATACCTTTTGTATAATTGCCATATCTTTAAGGCTTCCTGAGCATTTCACAAAATCTAAAATGAACTGCAAATCATGCTCACGCAGTCGCAATAATGGTGATATTTCAAATTGGCCTTCAAATTTTGTGTTGCAATTTGTGCATTCTATTTTTACTACCTCAAGGGCCGAGCTTGCACAAGCCGGGCATTGTGTAATTATCTTTCCCATAAACTAAATCCGGTTTATTTCATATTTCACAAAAATAATAACATAAAATTTAATTATTTCAACATTTATATTAATAAAGTTAAAAATAATATTTGTTTTATTTATAAAAAACCAGTATATTTGCAATTTATGTGAATAAAAGATCAGTTTTTAGACAATGCTGTTTAGGACGACGGCATCTAAAAGATTAAGAGGAGTAAACCAAGATGTGTTATATAGGACTTCCAATAAGAATATCATCGAAATTGATGATTTTTTTATCAAATACAAGTCAAAAATTCTGTAAAAATATTACGATAAGTTTTATTTGCACACTTTTAGTAACCCCTTTATCTGCATGTATCGTTAATGCAGGGGAAGTTCCTAGTGCAGTAATGACAAGCCCTCTTCTTGCGCAGCCAGGAACTAAATTTGTTACACCTGAAATGCTCTTAGAAGAAATAAAAAATTATGATTATGACAATGAACCTTCAGTGTCTTGGTTAGATGATAATAATATTCTTTATTTATTCCCCGATCGGAAATCAACAGAAAATCCTACCATAGGGATTTACAATCTAGCCGAAAAAAAATCGCTTCTATTAACAGAAGGGCGATTTGCTCACGCCTCACCAGATGCACGATGGATTGCCTTTGTAAAAGGAGAGGGTGCTGCAAAACAATTATGGGTAATGGATAGAAATGATCATAATCATACAAGTCAATTGACCCATGTCCAGAATGGTTTAGGTGTTTATGGTTATTCTTATAATTTTATTTGGTCAGCAGATTCGAAAAAACTAATAATTTCACACCAAGACTTTATTGAGCCTTGGGAAAAAAAGCCTCCAGCTACAACGCAAATTGAAGAAATTGATATCAATTCCAGTCATTCCCAGTTACTTGCCACTATTGATGGAGCCGTGCGTTACATGGACTATTTACCTAACTCCAAAGAGGTATTATTTGTAAACGAGCGACATGGGTTCTCATATCATGAATCCAATGATATGGAGTATATACAAGCAGTAAGTTTATCTGGTGATGTAAGGACATTAGCTGAGTTTAATGGCTTGCAGCAGTTACTCGACCCTAGGGTTTCACCAGATGGTAAATTGATTTCAATTTTATACGATGCAGAGCATCCAGCATTTACTTATATGCTTAGTGCGGGATTAATTTCGACTGACTCTAATACAAGTTTAAAATCAGCAATGATTCAGCAGTTGACCCATGAGATGCAAGTGTACAGTGCGCGATGGACACCTGATGCACAAAAATTAGTTGTTCTCCGACAATATGGGGCTTATAAACAACTTTATCAAATTGATATAGCCTCAAGTCAATTAACGCAATTAACGAACTCTCCTATAAATATTAAGCGCTTTGAGATTTCCCCGAATGGCTCTCAAATCGCTTATTTTGGTGAAGATGCCCATGGTAATCATATGTTTAAAATAGTAAACATCAATGGTTCAAATAACCATACACTCATCAAAAACGCTGCAGTTGCCTCTGATATAGCATTAAGCGAAATTCGAGAAATTGAATGGAAAACAGAAGATTATCCGGTAAATATGCGAGGTATTTTAATTATGCCTTTACATTACAAAAAAGGAGATCGTTATCCCCTTCTCGTTGATATCCATGGCGGTGGTGCAGGTGCTCACCTCATTTTAAGTGGAGTCATTTTTAATACTTCTTTGGAATGGCAAATGTGGGCTGCTAAGGGATTTGCTGTATTTGTACCCGAGTTTCGCTCTTCTGGATCGTTCGGTTCTTTAGCAATTACACGGGATTTATATGAAAAGCATGAACTATTAGACGGGGACTTAAGAGATATTGATATGGGAGTCGACTTTTTAATTGCCTCGGGAATTGGCGATCAGAATAAACTCGCTATTATAGGGCATAGTGCTGGAGGCAATAGAGCGAATTGGTTTCTTGTATCTACACACCGATATCAAACCATTATTTCACATGAAGGATGGGCTGACGAATTAGGCGAGGCCCTTTATTATGCTCCCACTAGATCCGATCCTGCATACGGTGGTTCGCCACAAGAAGTACCAGAAAATTATATTAAAAATTCATCGCTTTATTTTGCTGATAAAGCAACCACACCTACCTTATTCCTAATGGGCAATCCTGAGCTTGGTGGCGCAGATCCCATTGACAGTGTTCTTAAGCTATATCAAGCGATAAAAAAGAAAGGGGTTGAAACAGAATATATTAAATATTCTGATGAGGGACATGGATTAGAAAAAGATGAAAATAAAAAAGACGCGTTGAGTCGCATTATAAAATGGTTAGATAAATATTTAAAATAACTGTAAAAGGAGGCATCTAAATTGATACGTAAGTATTCTAGCCCTTCGGAACTTGTGCTTGTCGCACCCCAATTAATGACCCTACGAGTCCACTGATAATATCGTTGGCCTTTTGAGCCCTCGCCTGCAGAAATAGTCTGCCAATCACTTGGCGCAGTGGACTCTGACAATTCAGTTGCTTTGTATTGTTCGAAGCCAATTGTAATCGAACAATTCGATGCAATAGCCAACACATAAGGTTGCTGATAGCTTTCTAAAAAGGCTCTTAGCTTATAAGAGCTATATACTTCGTCACCTAATACCCAGGCGGGTTTAATCCCATGATCAAAGGCTCGTTGTAACATCTCTTGTGCTAGTTCAGGCTTCTTTTTAAATTCAAGTGTGTCTGGGAGCCCCGCTTCTTTACAACGAAGTGTGTCTTTGAACCAATCTTGTGGAATATAAAGCTCGCGATCGATCAATGCCCGTCCTTGGGGTGTTGCATAAGATAAAAAAACACCCACCAGACAATTCTCAATACGACCGGCTGTGCCAGTATATTGGCGTCCAACACCTGCAGATTTGCTCCCTTTCTTCAAAAATCCCGTCTCGTTAATCGACAATACACCTTCTTCTTGTGGCATAAAATCAACAACATATCGGCGTACTGAGTCCCGTAAATGGCTCACATCCCACGTTGCTCGTCCTAATAAATATTGAAATGCATAAGGATTTTCGCAGCCAGCTTGCTCTGCTAATTGCCAGCTATTTTTGCGTTCTACTGTACTGATTAAGCCTTGAAAATAGGACATCGCAGAAGTTTTGTCTCTATGCGATTAAAGCAGTCTTGTAGTATGTCTTGTATAGGCGCTAGCTCTTGCTCTATTGCAAACATAACATTTGTTGAAGATAGTGGGATTGTTTCAGTCCTTGATAATTGCATGATTCTTCCTGAAAATCAGCAATTCTAATGAAAATCCATTAAATTACAACTGTAGTACTAGGTTTTAGTGATGAATTTTCTTCATTAGGGCGATTGGAGGATCAAATGTCAACAGCCCCTAATTCATTTACAAATATTCAAACGAAAGTGGCCTATATAAAAGAAGATATAGGGGATGCGGAGTTCATCAGTAAAATATTGGGCACCTGTACGAAGCGCGTGGTGTCACGTTCTTTGTCTAATCAGTAGGCCGGGAGCGGCACCAGTAAAAGCATCCAGTATCAAGCCATGCCTTTTATGCGACCTGTTGAAGTCATGAAAAGGATTGAGCACCATGGGTATACTAGGACGGTGTTGCTGATGCTGAAGATTAACGAGGGTTAATTTTTTATGACGCTATGGCTTAAGTTAAATAGCCTTGATTCTATAAAGCGCTTAGAAAAATATTGCTTTATTGCCTTATATGATGCTTGCAGGAATGAAATAGCCACAGGACAGTGAAATTATATTTAACAAAGCGCTTCTTTTGCTGGCAGGTTTGGCCTCGCCAATAGCTGGCATAGCTCAGACTGCTCATGCTGTTTTAGCAGACACATTCAGTCGATTTTCCCCATATGTAGTGACCTTGAGCGTCGGTCCCACATTTGTGAACAGCGGGGAGATGCAGACTTTTTATGTATCGCCGTTCATCAAGAAGACCTATGCGGCGAATAAGAAGACTAACGCCATCTTTGACGGGGAATTATTTTTAGGCATTGAGCGTCCGCTTCGTTCTAATCTACAGGGTGAGTTAGGAGTAGCGGTAGCTGCAACGAGCAATGCTTACTTATCGGGAGACATATGGGATTTTGGGAAGGCACGTTTTAACAATTCGAGTTACACCTACCAGGCTCAGCATACGCATATTGCCGCGAAAGGAAAATTAGTAGCGGATGTGGGGTATGCGATCAAGCTTTACGTAAGCGGTAGTCTTGGGGTTGGATTTAACCAAGTCTATGATTTTGCAATAACTCCGACGATATTTGCGGCGGTAGCGGCGCCTAATTTCACCTCAACGACAACGACCGCTTTCACGTACACGCTAGGGTTTGGTGTACAGCGCGCTATCAATGTCAGCCTGAACACTATATCCGATGGATTTCCACGTGATTCTAGCCACGTTTATTGATGGATAAACAAAAAACCCCTCACAAAGCTTGATTAAAACTTCATGAAGGGTACTCTTGTGTTCGACCAAG
>JBIIJL010000042.1:0-18514 GCA_044233795.1 Legionella sp.
ATCGATCAATTAAGGACGAAGAAACGATAGGGCCTGCTAAATTATATGTGAATAGCCTAGGGGGGGTATTATGGAATTTGTAAGTCGTTACGTTTCTTATCAGCCGGATGAACATGGTTATATCGAGTACTCTTCATCTGAGCATCGCGTATGGCAAATTTTATATGAGCGTCAAAGAACAATTTTGCAGGGTCGAGCTTCAGACGAATTTATCCAGGGGTTAGATAGTTTGGGTTTGACTGCTCAAGCCATTCCTCAATTGCCAGAGGTGAGCCGTTGTCTTAAGGAAAAGACGGGGTGGCAAGTTGAGCCCGTCGCGGCATTGATTTCTGCGCGAGATTTTTTCGAATTGCTGGCTCAGCGTTGTTTCCCGGCAGCAACATTTATTCGCGTTGAAGAAGAACTTGATTACATTACCGAGCCAGATATTTTTCATGAGCTTTTCGGCCACTGTCCCATGTTAATGAATCGAGTATATGCGGATTTTTTGCAAGATTATGCGCTCAAGGTGTTGTCTTCTCCTGAGTCAGATTGGAGGCTCTTGCAGCGATTGTTTTGGTTTACTGTAGAGTTTGGTTTGATAAAAACTGATCAGGGTTTGCGGGCCTATGGGGGCGGCATTTTGTCCTCAAAGAGCGAAACTGTCTATTCTGTTGAAAGTGATATTCCGTTACGAGTTATTTTTGACCCAGTTGCTGCATTTAGAATGCCATATCGTATTGATATGTTGCAGCCGGTGTATTTTGTGATTGATGACTACCAGCAGCTTTTTGATATGGTTCATAAGAACATTAACGAATTGCTGAATCGAGCGCGTGAACTACGAGAGTATCCGCCATTATTTCCTGTCGATAAAGATAATCCTAATATTCATATTCTTGCATGTTAGTGGTTCAGGAGGAGTAATAGTACTTCTAGAGTAGGCTTTTAAAATTAGGGGCGTTGCCTATGTGATAACTCTGTTTTTTGTAAGGCCCTCGTTAGTGTTATGCCCGGCATTGTAAAGAATTGACACTCTTGCTAATATCACTGCACCTATTGTGTTCATTGGCTGTTTTGTCAGGGAGCAACGTTTGATAAGAGTACTGATTGTTGATGATCATGCTTTAGTAAGAATGGGTATTCGACGCTTGTTAGATGATCTGCTTGATATGGAAGTGGTGGGGGAAGCTGAGAATGGGGAGATGGCCTTGACAATGGTTAAATTGCATCAACCCGATGTAGTATTGCTAGATATGAAGATGCCTGGTATTGACGGTTGGGAGGTTACTCGGCGGTTGAATAAATCGAGCCCCGCAGTGAAAGTGATTGCGGTAACTGCACTAAGTACTGAACCACTTCCAACTCGTATTTTGCAGCTTGGGGCGATGGGTTACCTTACCAAAGAATCGGGTCCTGAAGAAATGGCTCAGGCGATTCGCAAGGTGGTGAAGGGCGAAAAGTATTTAAGCGCAGAAGTTGCTCAAAAAATGGCCATTGGCAGTTTGCAGGCAGCTCAAGATTCACCATTTGATCTTTTATCTGAGAGAGAAATGCAGGTGATGCTTATGGTAACGCGTGGTCTTGCTGTGCAAGATATTGCAGAGCGATTGTTTCTAAGTAGCAAGACCATTAATGGCTATCGTTATCGTATGTTTGAAAAACTAGGCATCAAAAACGATGTTGAGCTGACCTATCTTGCAATGAAACATCGTATGATCGAAAAACCTACCGACGCACTCCATAATGAATGACTGATAAGATGCCAGCACAAGATTTACCCGCATTTATAGCAAACCTTACTTCTTTGCCAGGGGTTTATCGAATGCTCGACTCGGAGGGGTTGGTGCTCTATGTTGGTAAGGCGCTGAATTTAAAAAAGCGTGTTGGAAGTTATTTCAATCAATCTAACCATGGGGCGAAAACGCGTTCTTTGGTCAGCCAAATTGCTGCTATCGATGTAAGCATCACCCAGAGCGAAACCGAAGCTCTATTGCTTGAAAGTAGTCTTATTAAATCACTTAGACCAAAATACAATGTGCTGATGCGGGATGATAAATCTTATCCGTTTATTCATGTTTCAAGCGAGCATCCGTACCCTCGATTAGAAATGGTGCGTTTTAAGAAGAAACCTTCTAGTGGTGAGTATTTTGGCCCCTATCCTAATGTAGTGGCTGTCCGTGAGACCTTAGGGCTCATTCAAAAAATTTTTAAAATACGTAATTGTAGTGACACATTTTTTAGCGGACGGGCGCGTCCTTGCCTTCAATACCAAATTAAACGTTGTACAGCACCGTGTACAAGGTATATTTCTCAAGAAAGTTATAAACAGTCTGTTCATGATGCCAGGCGTTTTTTACAGGGTAAATCATTGCAAATCATAGAGGAATTGGGCACTAGAATGACGGATGCTGTTAAGGGGCTATGTTTTGAAGAGGCGGCGAAGTTGCGCGATCAAATTAAACATTTACGCCAAGTTCAAGAGCAACAAGGTATTGTTCGCTTGGAAGGCGATGCTGATGTGATTGCCATTCTGGTGCGTCAGGGAGTTGCAGGTGTGCAATGTGTCACAGTGCGTGATGGCAATGTTATTTCAAGCCAGCGGTTTTTTCCTTCATTGCCCAAGCAGCCCTTGCTGGTGGAAGATGATGTTGATAACACGATTTGGCAACAAGTGTTAGAGGCTTTTTTGGGTTTTTATTATCTTGATACACCAGAACGGATTCCAAGATTGATTGTGCTTAATCAATCAGTAAAGGATAAAGAGTTATTGCAAGACATGCTTGGAAAGCTCGCGGGTGTGTCTATGAAAATCAATACAAATCCAAGAGGTAAAATGATGCGTTGGCTTCATTTTGCCATCAATAATCTTGAGCTGGGACTCAATGAAAATTTGCACTCAAAAGCGTTGATGGCCACAAGATATGAAGCATTAAACGAATTACTTAAACTTAAAATACCGATATCGCGTATGGAGTGTTTCGATATCAGTCATACTCAAGGCACGGATACTGTAGCATCCTGCGTTGTCTTTGATGAAAATGGACCATTAAAGCGCGAATATCGAAGATTTAACATTTTAGACATCACCCCAGGGGATGATTATCAAGCAATGGAGCAGGCGATTTTACGACGCTTTAAGCGACTAAAAGAAGAAAAGCGATTGCCATCTGTGTTGTTGATTGATGGGGGAAAAGGGCAAGTCCGCGCGGCCTATCAGGTCTTTGAAACCTTGGATATTGAAGGGGTGCGCATCATTGGCATTGCTAAGGGGGCTGATAGAAAAGTAGGTTTTGAACGGCTGATTTTGGATGATTTATTACAAGAAATAACTTTACCAGAACATTCGCCAGCATTTCATCTCCTACAACATTTACGCGATGAGGCGCATCGTTTTGCCATTAGCGCGCACCGTAAGAAACGTGGCAAAACGAGTTTAAGCTCTTCATTTGATGATCTCGAAGGTATAGGCCCTGCACGTCGCAAAGCCTTGTTGTTACGGTTTGGAGGAGTAGCTGAGTTAAGTCGCGCTTCTATAGATGAAATTCAGAAAGTCAAAGGCATTAGCTGTAAACTTGCTTCACGAATTTTTAAGCATTTTCACGCTTAAGCGCGATGGGTATGTGAAACGACAAAATCATCGAAAATCTCTTGCCCCGATTTGTTTGGCGCGCTAGGACTAAACAATTGATTGCGCGGTTTGTTATGGCCAGCTCCAGAATTAGCGTAAACTTTATGTCCGGTTGTTATACCTAATTTTTTTTCATCAGGTTTAACCCCCCGGTGTAATGACGCTGCGTGCGAAATAACGCCATCACCTTTACCTTCGCAAGATTTTTTGGACACAAACATGTAGCCTTTATATTCCCGAGGAATTGCTTTGTAGGCGCTAGCAACATCGGCTCTCCAACCTGCGGCAGCAAGTGGCATATACAACACCGAGGATACGGCCGTTTCAACTGAACTAATTTTTGAAGGTGTGATGATTCCTGCAGACGCCTTTGTTATGGTTGAAAATGATCGATCATTCCATAGGTAAATTGGCGAGCCTTGGCGATGGAAGTGTTCTGCAACCATTGTTGCTACACTTCCCCCAAGTGATAAGCCATCCAATAAAATGGCTGTTGAAGGAATGCCTTTAGCCAATAAGCGCTGTACTTGTGCAATGCCATCAGTGATTAATTGTTGGTAATTTTCTGCAGCGCGCGTGCTTTTTCCAACCCCACGGTAATTAAAAGAGATAACGCAAGCCTTTAAGCGAGCGGCATCTTCTGCCATGGTTTTAATGATATGTTGAAACTGGGTGCCATTACCATTGAACTTAATAATGTAGCAGGACACGCGCTCTGTTTTTGGGGTCAATTGAATCGTGTCTAAAACTGCCCCATCAAAAGTTGCAACATATCCAACTTCGATTGTTAGGTTATAGTATTGCTCTAAGCTTGTTATTGTATCTTGTGATAGTTGCTCTGGAGCATCCCATCTTGCTGGTAAAATAAGAGATCCAATAGACTCTGATGAGGAGGATCGGCTAAACAAGGAGGGAAACCAGGACCAAATAGATTTGTATTCAGGGTAAGGATTGGGTGCTAGGTATTGTATCATTGTCAATCTTATCGGATGTTCGTTGAAGTGTTTATATTATACATTAGGGGCAAAAAAAGAGACAGTCAATGCCTGAGTTTTTTTAAAAGAAAATACTCTAACGAATCAATGGCCTTATTCGCTGAATCCCTTTTAAGCAATGAAATGTGGATATCATTTAACGGGGGAAGATCTATATGCTCAATAGGTGCAAGAAAATCAGGGATCATTGTTTGCTGCATCACGGTTAATCCCAATCCTGCTTTTACAGCCGCCATTTTTGATGCATAACTTGGGCTACTATAAGCAAGGCGCCAGCGAAAGCCTGCTTCTTCCAGTGCAGAAATGGCGTTTTCTCTGTAGACACAAGGCTTTGGTGAAAGCACTAATGGAATTACACTGTTTTTATTAAGCGATGGTAGTAATTCGGGTTTACCTATCCACTGCACTGGTTCATTCCATATTTCAAGACCATTTGAAAGTTCTTCAGGCCGGCTCATTTTAACGAGGATGACGTCGAATTTTCCCTGCTGAAATTTTTCAAAGATATTGTAAGTGAGATCGCACTCAACGTTTAACATGACGCGTGGGTGGCGTCTTGAAAAATCAACCAACACATCAGACAACACAATTGCTGCGTAATCCTCGGGTAAACCAAAGTGAACTTCACCTTGGAGATCAGGTTCTTTAAAGCGATCGAGTAACTCACGGTGTAAATCATAAATTTTCTTGGCATAACCTAAAAATATTTCACCATCGGTGGTTAAAGAGAGTGAGCGCCCCCTGTTGATGAGCTGTTTTTCTGTGAGTTGTTCGAGTTTGGCAATTTGCTGACTGATGGCGGATTGCGTTCTTCCTACCCTATCGGCAGCTTTGGTAAAGCTTCCAGTATCAGCAATAGCGAGAAAGCACTGCAGGGTTACGGTATCAATTGACATTAGTTTTCCTTATGCATTCAATAAGTATTTTTAAATTCACTTATATTAGCATGTGAACTATACTTCATCAATAAAGATAGAAAAACTAATGGAGATAGCTGTGAATGATGTTCTAGATACGAAGATACTGTACTTAATAATGATGGGTGTCCCGCTTTTGGCCGTGCTAACCAATAGGTGGTTATTTAAAACCAATCCCGAAAATGGTGCACGGAGCATGACAATTGCGATTTGGATTGGATTGTTTGTGAGCAGCATTGGGCTTGTTAGGGTCGCTTTAGAGCCTGAATCCTTAATGTGGTTGGGATTGAAGATTGACGGTCTTGCTTGGACTATGAATATGTTGGTATTTTTTGTAAGTGCAATTGTACATCAATTTTCAAGGCGTTATATGGCAGGTGATAGTGCTTTTCAGCGCTATTTTGTCTTGCTATCTCTCATCACGTTGAGTGCGGCTTTGATGATCTCATCTGATAATACAGTGTTGTTTTGGTGTGCTTGGACAATCAGTAATTTTCTGTTGGTTTCATTGATGGCTCATAAAAAGCACTGGTCTCAAGCTAGAAACGCAGGCAGGCTCGCATTAAAAACTCTACTGATAGGATCTTCTACTTTAGGCCTAGCTTTAGCATGGTTGTATGTTGCAACTGGATCTTTATCGATTGCTTATATTTGGCAACAAGCACCGCTTTTTTCAGCAACAACAGCAGTCGGTGTATTGTTGCTGATTATCATGACCTCGTTTGTTCAATCAGCGCAGTGGCCTTTTCATCGCTGGTTATTGAGTTCTCTAAATTCACCAACCCCCATATCTGCTCTGATGCATGCAGGTTTAGTGAATGGTGGCGGTTTGGTTTTGGTCAAATTTGCCCCGCTTTTTTTAACCAATATAATGTTGCTTAACATTGTTTTCCTGATAGGTGCAGTCAGTGCCATTGTCGGCACCTTGTGGAAATTAATTCAAACCGATGTCAAGCGCATGTTAGCCTGCTCTACCATGGCGCAAATGGGTTTTATGATGATGCAGTGTGGGCTTGGTCTCTTCCCCGCAGCTGTTGCGCATCTTTGCTGGCATGGGTTATTCAAATCATTTCTGTTCCTCAATGCAGGCTCAGTGTTGAGAAGTAAGAAAGAACCATATCAAGTCCCTGAAAATGCAGTGAGTACATTCCTTTTGGCTGCTTTGATGGGCTGTGTTGGCGCGTATGGTTTTGCAGTGGTAAGTGAAAAAACTATTTTTACTTTGCAGGCAACGACCTTTCTTGTGGGATTTGCCTTTATTTCGGGCACCCAACTTGCTTTTACAATGCTTCAAACGGGACGAAACCTTTTCATGCTTCTAACGACGCTGATATTGGTATCTATCGCGGGCATTTTTTATGGCGAGAGCATTTACTTTATCGAATCGTTTCTGCCCATGATAACCCCTGATGAGCTCATGGTTTTAAACCCATTCAATACAGCAGTGTTTGTGATTTTTCTAATGCTTTGGTTAGGCATGAATTTAAATACAATGACCCGATTTCAAAAAAGTACATTTTGGGCGCGACTGTATGTAATTCTACTCAATAGTAGTCAGCCGCATCCAGACACTGTAACTAGTATGCGTAAACACTACCAAATCTAAAAGGAACTATTATGATTAACCAACAGACAACTTCTATGAGTATACAAAACATTGTCCAACAGGCAGCAGTATCGATATCGCCGGTATGGCCTCTCGAAACGTTTATAGCCTGTAATCCTTTACAAGGCTTCGAATCGCTGCCTTTTGAGGAAGCTATTACTGAAGGCAATCACTATTTTACTAACCCCAAACATAATCCTGCGGTTGCACGTATTAATCGTGAACTGATTAAATGGTGTGGTGCCTTTTTAGATATGGGGCAGGGAACGATTGCAATGCCTAATCGAGATGAGGGGTTCTATCGCGGATTTTTAAGTTTGGCTATTTATGATAACAATCTAAGTCATGATCCTGAGAAGAAGGTCTGGTTAAAGGGATTGCCCACCTCAGCTGAAGATGCGCTTGAGTCTTGTCTTGAAAAACTCAAGGTTTCTGAATCAGCGCGGGTTTTATTCCTCAAAGATGCCCTAAGTCATTTGCCGGGATGGGCGGGTTATGTGAAATGGCGAACAGACTGGCGAAATGCGCCATCATCTGAAGATAAAACCCCGGTAACATTGGTGGATTTTTTGGCGGTAAGGATGGTACTGACTGTCATTTATTGGTCTGATATGATTAAAGAGCAACCTACAAGCGCTCAATCACATACTATCGATAAGTCGAAGCTTTGGAAAATGAAGCTTGCTGAGGAGAAGTACCAAGAACTTCTCTTAAAAGAGGTTTTTTCTGTCGCAACAAACTTACCTCTGATAGTCGATGCGTTGTCAGACGTACAAATGGTGTTTTGTATTGATGTACGTTCTGAGCCAATAAGATCATCTATTGAAAAACTCGGTCAATATGAAACGTTTGGTTTTGCAGGGTTTTTTGGGCTACCTGTGCGTATTCATAATCAGGCGGGAGGGAGTCATGATGCATGCCCTGTGTTATTAAAACCAAGACATGATGTGTTTCAAAAACCATTAATAAAAGCTGAATCTTTTGTCAAACCGCATGAAAGAGGGCGTCAAAGATTGTCCTTGATGAGACGAAGTTATCAACAGCTTAAGTATAATATATCTACCCCTTTTTCTTTGGTGGAAACTTTAGGTGCTTGGTGCGGTGGGCTGATGCTTAGTAGGACTTTGTTCCCAGTGATGGCTTCTAAAGTAGAAGCGTGGCTTAAAGAGAAGATTATGCCTGAAATTCAGATGTGTTCTGATTTGAATCAGCATTTAGTGGGGCATCTCAGAGGCATGCCCTTGGAAGATCAAGTAATTTATGCAGAAGCTGCTCTTAAAATGATGGGAATGCAGCGTTTTGCAAAGCTTGTTATCTTTTGCGGCCATGGTGGGGGTACCCAAAATAATCCTTATGCCTCAGCACTTGACTGTGGTGCTTGTGGAGGAAATGGGGGTGGTCCGAATGCAAAATTGTTACGAGACATTCTAAATCAACCTGCTGTGCAAAATGAACTTAGAAAACGCGGTATTAATCTTCCTTTAGATACCTACTTTATGGCAGCACTACATAACACGACTACCGATGAAGTCATATTATATGAGGATGATGTTGAGCTGCCTCGTCATCAGGCGCTTCTGACTCGCCTTAAGCATGATTTAGAGAAAGCTCAAGGAAATAATCAACAAAAGCGAGCGAAAGGTCTTGGGGTTCTCGGCAAAAATGTGTCAAAGGATGTCTTAAGAAGAAGCAGTGATTGGTCTGAGGTTAGGCCTGAATGGGGTTTGGCTAAAAACGCAGCTTTTATTGTCGGGCCACGAAAACTTACAGCACCTATCGATCTTCAAGGGCGGTGTTTTTTGCATTCTTATGAGTGGGCTGAAGACCAAAATAGTGCATTTCTTGAGACTATTTTGACGGCACCGATGGTTGTTGCACAGTGGATTAACGCACAATATCTCTTTTCAACATTAGACAATGCGAAATATGGCTCTGGCAGTAAAGTTACTCACAATGTTGCAGGTAAAATCGGTGTGATGCAAGGTAATGCCAGTGATTTAATGCACGGGCTTCCCCTGCA
Source organism: Legionella sp. (assembly GCA_044233795.1). Classification (GTDB taxonomy): domain Bacteria; phylum Pseudomonadota; class Gammaproteobacteria; order Legionellales; family Legionellaceae; genus JBIIJL01. The sequence continues at coordinate 9,149 of JBIIJL010000042.1, forward strand.
GTCGGTGATGATGAATGATGATCTACCTTATCATGAGCCGCAGCGTTTATTAACAGTGGTTTATGCACCAAGGCAGAATATTGCTAGCCTGATTGAAAAACAAGAAATCTTAAGAAAACTCTTTTTCAACGGCTGGGTTCACCTTGTGGTCATTGATCCTGTGGAAAATCAAATGTATCAGTTGACGCGAGCTGGGCGCTGGGAATTGCTGCATGATGGGCCGATTTTAAAAGATCATCTGGATGAAAAAATTCCAGGTTTTGCAATGAATGAGTAGAGGATTGCATGTACAAGGATGAGCAGGTACTACTGGCTTCAAAACATGAGAAAGAACGAGTGATACGCCCTATTTTTCATGAAAAAATAGGGTGCAATATTGTGATCTCCGATTTCGATACGGATATTTTTGGGACGTTCACAGGAGAAGTAGTACGGAAGCAAAATGCTTATGATACCTGTGTTCTCAAAGCTAAAACAGCAGCTAAAGAATGTGGTTTTTGTTTCGGGATTGCCAGTGAAGGAAGTTTTGGACCACATCCTTCGATGCCCTTTTTACCCGGAGCTCAAGAGATCATGGTATTTGTTGATTTAAAAAATAATTGGGTTATTAAGGAAGATATGTTTACGACTGACACCAATTATCGGCAGATAGTGGCCAATGCAGAAACTGACCTAGAACCATTTTTGGCAAAAGTACTATTTCCAAAACATGCGTTGACGCTGCAACTCAATGCATCAAAAAAAGTAATCGCAAAGGGTATTCAGTCTACTGACACGCTTAAGGATTTGATGCAGTTGGGGTTTGAACAAGATTCAGAACTATTACTTGGAAGCGATATGCGCGCTATGATGAATCCAACGAGAATGGGCGTTTTGTCAATCTTAAGCCTTGCTTTAGCTGAAAGGATTTTGCGATCTTGTGTTCAATGTTTCGCCCCTGGTTTTGGTTTGTTGTATAAAGAGGGTGCTTTACCCTGCAATAGTTGTGGTGCTCCATCTTCGCTTTATCAACATGAGGTATATGGTTGCATTCGATGTGAGCATCAAGAACGTCGGCCACGGCAGGATGGGCAATTTTCGGCCGATCCGCGTTTTTGTAATGAGTGCAATCCATAAGTTGTCGTTATTTTTTCTCGCAACATTCGCTCCATGTCATCTAAAATATCTTTACCTCACCAATGTCTAAGAGATGAAGTATATCATCGTAGCTTTTGCGATTCAGTAGATGAGAAAAAACGGGCCATATCTATCATTTCTGCTAGCTTTACTTTTGCGTTTATCGAATTCAGTTGGACCTGGGCAGTTGTTTGCTCTCGCTGATTAACAAGAAATAAAGTACTATCCCCCTCATAGAATTTTTTTGTTTCTCCATTTTGAACTTTTTTCGCCAAATTTAGTTCCTTGTTAAGTAAATCGACCTGGTAATGATACATTTTTATGCCGATGTATAAATTTGCCAGCTGATTTTTTAACCGGTCAAATAAAAATGTCTTTTCTGTTTTTATCTGCTGCAATTCGTTACGCGCACTGATTAATTTACCTTTCGCCTCTCGTTGAAGTAATGGAAACTTAAATGAAACACCCACCATTGCCGCCTGAGGAATTAGCAAAGGGTACCCTCCGGTACCATTTTGTTTGAACGTATAGGCTGTGGCATTCAAATTTGGAAGAAGTTCGTTCTTCGCTAAATTTTGCTTTAGTTTAATTATGTTAGAATAGTTTTGAAGTTTTTTAAGTGCCGGATGTTGTTTTAATTGTAATAGTCCCTCTGCTGGATGAGCTGATTGTTCTGATACATCAGATGGTAACTCACTCGCTAGAGGAGCTTCGGGATTTCCATTCTCATCGCGATAATATAGTGACAAATTGATTCTCGCTTGTTCAAAAATCATTTTCCCTTGATTAAGTAGTTGTTCTCGCTGCACAATTTGTTGTAAATTTTCCGCGATTGCAAGTTTGGGCAAAGCCCCTTGAGTGGCCTGTTTTACGATTGCTTTCTGGCGTTTTTCTGCTAAGTTTCGCAACTGCTTAAACGTTTTAACTTGCAAGCCCGCTTGAACCCATTGCCAATAGACTTTAATGGCCTCCTGATAAACATTTATCTTGGTAACTGCTGCATCCTGCTGCTTCATACGAACTTTTTCTGCATTTGTTAAGAGACCTGCGCGTTCCTTATCAATTAATCGATCTCGAAGCAAGGGTAAAGAGAGTCCGGCCCTATATTCACCATCGGAGTTTGTTAAGTAATTTTGATAGTAAATTGGCCAGTTTCCTTGCCCATTCCGATATCCTCCAAATAATTTAACACCATTATAAAAAGTGGGAATGTTGAGTTCTGTGTCACCATAATTATTAATATAACCACCAACAGGCTGTGATGCACTGTTGAAACCGAGCGACGGATCAAATTTTCCTAAAGCCGTAATATATTCTCCGTGGGTTTTGTTAATTTCAAGGTGCGCTATTTTTATTTGCGGATAGCAACGACTGACGCTGCGAAGAACATCATCTAGTTTTAAGTGATGATTTTGCCGTGAAAAACAGTGGGATGAAATGAAAATAAAAAAAAATGAGCAAAATAATTTCCATTTGTCTAGAGAAGAAACCATCATGACGGTTTCTTCTCTAGAACACTTTCCGGTGGAAATCCATTAAATTGACGCCAAAGCTCATACCATAAGGGCACTTTACCTAATTGGACCCAACCATGAACTCGAACCCCTTGTCTTAAATATTGTACTTCAGGCCAGCGTTCATCAGGAATAATAACCGCTCTAAATAAACCTAATCCATTATCAGTCGGATCAATAAAGGAAACCTCTCCACGAAAGGTTCCCACAGCAATTTCTGGCCAGCCACGAAATTGGATGGCAGGCCATCCTTCAAATTGTAGCCGAGCTTTTTGATGAAGGCGCACAAAAGGTATATCATTGCCATCGATCCATAACTCTACAGCACGGGATTGTGTTTCTGGCACGATTTGTACGAGTATATCTCCAGCTGTAACAACAACGCTTTCTTGACCCGTTAAACGCTTAAATATAACGCCTGCAACATGAGCTTTGATGATTTGTGTTTGTTGTCTTGCAATTCGAACATCAACATTTATTTTATCAATGTTTATTTGTGCAAGTTCATTTTGATATTTAGCATACTCAATTTGAGCTAATTCATATTGTCGCTTTGAATTGATCCCTTGATTATATAGTCTTTCTTGTCTTTCAAGATTTGCTTTTCCAGCAGCAATTGCTTGTTTAGCAGCTACTATCTTGACTAAAATGGCTTTTTTTTCCAACTCCAATCGTGACAATATTTCTGGATCATTATCGCTAATATCGACGATAGGGTCTCCAGGTTTAACCCGCATGCCCTCATCTACATACCACTTTTTAATTCGGCCGCTAATAGGCGAATTAACGGTGTGTTGTCTATCTGTGGGTGAAAAAGCAATCACCTTGCCATTTCCTAAAGCAAATTGTTGCCATGGTGTGATACCTAAAATTAACAAGGTTACTACTAGTAATATTAAGATTATTTTGGCAGTTTTCTGAGGATTAGGTAGTTTGCCAATCATTCTATGCGCATACAATGTCATGAGGGCAGCACCACACGGTTTGTTATATTTTTAAAATCAGGATGTTGGCTTACAATAAGCAAAATAGTATTTTCTAGTGTTAATAGCTGAGAAATTAAGTCATCAATATTTTTATCTAATAAATCAAAAGCTCGGTCAATAACAAGCAGTTGAGGCTTAACTATCAGAGCCCTTACTACCATAAATTTAATTAACTCATGCTCGGTAAAAACAGTTTGCCACTCATAAATAACAGTCTTTAGTCCCCTAGGTTGGCGCATTATTATATCGAGAAGACTTGCTTTTTTTAATTGCTCTATGATGATTTCTTGCGATATTAGGGGTTGATTAAGAAGTAAATTGTCATAAATTGTACCTGCGAACCATTGTGGATGTCTAATTAGCAGGGCACAGCGACGAAGCAGTATTCGATTATCATCAGCACATAATGTATTGTTAACAAATAGATCAAATTTTCCATTTTGCTTAAAGCAAAGAATCTCGTCAGTAAAATTCCGACACTGATCAGCGAGGTGTGAGTAGATTAAAAGTGGGTTCTTGGGTGAGGCTACCACTTCTGCTTGACCAGTTATTTTCAATCGAATCGTTCTGATAGGAATAAAGAGTACTTCGAGATCTTCTTGGACCTCGTCTATTGGTAAATTAAGCACTTTTTCAAGTTTACTTTGAGCCGCTTTTAGGTCGTAATAATTTTCTAGTAATATCCCAAATCGCTTGAACGCATAAATTATAGCTCCAAGGACTATCTCAGCAGCAACCAGTTGACCTAAACTTAATTGATTGTTAATCACAAGATACCCACCCATACCCAGCAAAAGACTACTGGCTAATGCAGACAGGCTATAAAAACCAATTTGATGCTTGAGTAACTGCTTAAAATGCCTATTTCTCGCTTTTAAAAAGGATACTAATCTTTTATCCGTTTGCTGCATAGTATATCGGTGGTATAAATTAAAGCGGAACAAAAATCTATTGATTATAATTTCTTCTAGCCAAGCACCGACTTGATGTTTCTGGAGGCATTCCTCTTCGGCGGTTTCTAATCCTTTACGATACGGGATGAAAATAATAAGCAGAAGCCCCAGAATAATAAAAGCGTCAAATATAATAAATAGAGGATGATATAAAAGTAGGAGTAGAAGCCCAAAAAATAATTGTAGACAAAGGTTGATCCCATATAGCAGCAAGCTTGCTATTGATTTTTTTAAAGTTACTATTTCAAAAAAACGGTTAGCCAGCTCCGGTCCATGATGATGGGAGAAGTTATCAAGAGAAAGATGGGTGAACTGATAAGTGAGATCAAAACTTATTTTAACCATCAATTTTTGTTGAATAATCTCAACTATGATTATTTGCCATAAATGCAATGTTCCAAGGGCCAGCATTGTTATAAATACGACAATGCTTAGGGTTATCACTGGCTGGAGCAATCCGCCAAAAGCAATTAAGTTAATTAATGTTTGAGCCGCAACGGGAATGCATAAGGATAAAAGACTGATAAGTATACTAATCATCACAATAGATAAAATCGTTGCGCGATCTATCGTCCTATTAATGAGTCTCATTTCTTTTTTCATCACTCCCTGTAGTATCACTTCAGTATGAAATCAAAACAGAATAGTAAACCATCAAAATAACCTTTTTTAAATACATTTTGGGTCACTGAGCCTCGTATAGCTGAAGCATTTTTTAAAAAATGAGTATGCTCAAGTTGGTTAAGCCATTTGTTTATCGTTCATATTTGTATATATCAATTACTATGTTTGATGAGTATATAACGATACCAGTTTTTAATGCACACGGCGCATCAGACCATTAGAAATATTTTATTTAGGCAGATGAGTCCATATAAGTTGCCTATGTTGATTATTAAAGAAAGTGCTGCCTGTAAACTTTTGCCCAATAATGTAGTGGGTCGAGGGGCTGTGCTTCAGAAGTCGATTCGAACGATTCGATCTCCGACAAGCGAAAATTTTTAAAGAATTCAGTCATTACTTGAAAATTAGACTAAACTAGTTATTAAAACGATTAAAATATTAGTTAGGAACGATTTAAGGGTCCTATTGAACTAGGAAAGACCATGAGAAAAATAACAATAATAATGGCTTTGGGAATACCTGTCAGTGCATTTGCTGTAACAACACCTCCTGAACCTCAAGTTCCAGCGTATTATGGTCCTGGTTTGTGTAAATCAGCACTCTATAAATGTATCAAAGTGAACCGTGGGGAGAGCTGGCAAAGTTTATTCCCGAATGAAGATCAAAGAGATTTAGTACAACGTGTTAATCGAAGTTACAATTATCTCTGGCCTGGCAAAGAAATCGTTGTGCCACGTGATCTCGAGCACGCCACTATCCTGAGCCTTTCGCCATTTCCTCTTAAAATTAATGGTGACAAGGAAAAAGAAATCATTGTTGATCAAGATAAACTAGCATGGGCTGCCTACGATACCAATGGGCAATTGGTTAAATGGGGGCCTATTGCTTCTGGTCGTGATAAGTGTCCTGATAGCAACCATATTTGTCGAACACTTACCGGTCTTTTTAGAGTGTTCAGTAAGGAAAATGTCAATTGTAAATCAGATATTTTTCCTATTGGTAAAGGCGGTGCAAAGATGCCTTACTGCATGTATTTTCATAAAGGATTTGCGTTACATGGTTCTGACGATATTCCAGGTTATCGTGCAAGTCATGGTTGTATTCGTATGTTTGTTAAAGATGCGAAGTGGCTCAATGAAGAGTGGGCTGAAGCTTCAAATCCGGGTAACAGCTATCAAGGAACATTGGTTGTTGTAAGACCTGTAACGTTGAACGGCCAACCGTTACCACCTTCGATATCAAGTCCTGCGAATTCAATGAAACAAATCGGCGGGAAATACAGTGCACTTGTTCCTGATGCGGGACCTGCCCCTGTTACTGGATATCTTAAAGCCAAGGCTTGGGTGAATCCAGATAATCGATAAGTAAGGACAATATCATGAAAATTCATGTCACAAATGTTAGACGCATCGCTCTACTGTCACTTCTATTAATAGCGGCGGGTGTCTGTGCTGAGGAAAAAGAAAAAAAGGAAGCAAAAGACGATAAATATCCGCTTGGCTGCCGGAATGTTGGTTATGCTTTTGATTTGAAAATTCTTAAACTCTTACCTGAAGAATCGGGCGAGCGTCAGTCATTATATTTTATTTTCAATAACCTATCGACTAAGATCAGTTTGTACCAGATGCTAAAGAATGATAGTACACGCAGTATGTACTTAAATCATATCATTCTGCCTAGGCAATGGTCTGTGTTATCGACAAGCGAGTCTGAACTTAAATTTATTTGTTCAGTAGATGAAGGTAAAGCAACCTATGGTAAGGTTGTAGATTGCGCCGATAGTTTAAAAGTGTGCGAATTTGCCCGGGTGAAATATGGTATGAATAATCAAGGAAATTTTTGGTTGGTCAATAGTAATACTAATGGTGGCGCTGTCAGGGAAGTATTAAATTACGGAATTATTCCGCGCTAAAAGTATAAGGGGAAACACCATGAAGAAAAAAAATCGACTCATTCCATGGGGTTGTCTCGTGGCTATCACATTTGGTTTTCAAGTGTTTGCTGATGATGGGATTGATGCATACCGGCAAGGAAAATACCCAGATGCTGCGAAGCTCCTTGCTAATGATACCGGTAAGAATCCAATAGTAGATTATTATATAGGCAATATGCGTTTGTACGGTTATGGTCAACTGAAAAATGATACTGAGGCTCTTAGATATTTTCAACAAGCTGGAGATGCTGGGTATTTGCCAGCACAGCAATTTTTAGCGCGTTACAACTTGATTGTGCTGAATAAGCCTGAAGATGCACTGTACTGGTTTAAGAAAGCCGCCGATAAAAATGATATCAGCGCTCAATTATACTGTGCTGCTGCATATCAGTTTGGGCTTGGTGTGAGCGTCAATACAGATATTGCTAAGCGATACTACATCCTAGCGGCTAAAAATGGGAATAGTATTGCTGAGTATGCCTTGGCAGAAGGCTTTCTTGACAGTCGCCAGATAGAAAATAAAAAATTAGGATTCATTTGGCTTAACAAGGCTGTGTTGCAGAATAATCCGGCAGCTCAGCTAAAACTCGGTGAGTTGTATATGAACGGCGGGCTTGTTGGCGTCGATTTAGCTCGAGCTCGGGAATTGATTAATGCTTCAATTGCGCAAGGTTACACACCAGCGTTGTATCAAATGGGTTTACTTTTACTTAAGCAAAATGATGAAAAAAATGCCAAGGAGTGGTTTAACAAGGCAGCAAATGCACACTATCTTCCCGCCGCATTTTCCTTAGCTAAACTATATTTAGATCCAAAAAGTGCCTTGTATCATCCTGAGACAGGTTTCTTGACTATGCAGCAAGTGGCGCAGAATGGGTATAAAGAAGCTCAAACGGCGCTTGCTAATTTGTATGTCACAGGTAATGGTGTCGAAAAAAATGATGCACTTGCTACACTCTGGCAGCAAAAATCAACTCAGATGAAAAAAGTGCCATTAGCTAAAGCACAAGTTGAAGCTGCAAAGTGGTTGACTCACGGCAAATCGATTAATTTGGCTTCGAGTGGCTATGAATTGGGTGGTATTCTTGTCAATTGGCAAAACAAGGAAGCTTTGAAGCAGAATATTTACAATCAGCCCCCAAGGATTCATGAGCTTTCAAAGCACTTTCTTTATAGTCCAAAATTTGAAATGACAGAGCCAAATGATGTATCTATCAATGAATACTATGATGCATTGGCTTCAACACTGACGGGAGAGCCAAGTGCGGAGGCGGTGACTTTTCCGCGTTATCCATTACTGCCCGTGACGACAAGTTTAACTGGCAATGATGTTCACGAAACAACGAGTCCATCATCGCATCAAGCCATTGAAGCACGTGCGGTGCTTGGGGATACAGATGCACAATTTAGCTTAGGGCAAATGTTCGAGGGCGGTATTGGAGTGACCAAGAATATTCCTGAAGCCATCAAATATTATGATCTGGCTACAAGTCAGCAAGAGTTACGCGCTGAATACAGTCTTGCAATGTTGTACCTTGAAGGCAATGGGGTTCAACCCGATTACCAAAAAGCAATGACATTACTGCGTGATGCGGCTTTCAAAGGCAATGATTATGCACAATATGCCTTAGCAAGAATCAATGAATTTGGTTTTAAGAATTCGTCAGGGGATGTTGTGATTCAACCAGATCATGAGCAAGCGATGTCGATGTATTATCTTGCTGCTGCCAATAATTTTGGTTTAGCAGAGTATCGTTTAGCAGAGATGTTAACTCGAGAAAAGCATACGGATTTAACGCTTGAAGAAAGTAGTAAGCGCAGCAAGTTAATTAAAAAACTCTATCAAGGTGCAGCAGCCGCAGGCGTAGAACAGGCAAATCTTCCGTTGGCCTTTTTTAATGCCATTGACCAAAACAAAGAGAAGGAAGCACGGGCTTTTGAAGTTGCAACGCACGAAGCGAATAAAGGAAACCCTGGTGCAGCACTGTTACTTGGGCTGATGTATGACCGAGGAATCGCTACACCCGTCGATCATAAATTGGCGTTGAAGTGGTATCAAATGGCTTCAAAAACGCCAGTTAGCGCGTTTATTTTGGGCACATACAGTAGCCAAGGAAATGGCTTAAATAAAGATGAAGAGAAAGCGCAAGCATTGTTAAAAGAAGCAGCTGATGCAGGGTTTTCATACGCAAATCTTAATCTTGCTATCTTAAAACATCAAAAAGGTGAGGATTATCTAC
>JBIIJL010000110.1:0-4757 GCA_044233795.1 Legionella sp.
TCAAATAAACTAGCAATGATTCCGTTTTATATATATTACTCGATGTTTGGATTCCAACGTATTGGTGATCTAGCATGGGTGGCTGGAGATATTCAAGCTCGTGGTTTTCTTTTGGGAGGAACAGCGGGGCGCACAACACTCGCCGGTGAAGGACTACAGCATCAAGATGGTCATAGCCATATATTGTCCTCAACCATACCAAATTGTGTTTCTTATGATCCAACGTTCGCATATGAGCTTGCTGTGATCATCCAACATGGTCTTTATCGGATGTATGTGCAACAAGAAAATGTTTTTTACTACATTACGGTGATGAATGAAAACTACAAGCATCCCGACCTACCAAAAGGGGTTGAAGACGGTATTATAAGGGGCATGTATTTATTCAAATCAGGCAACAAAAAGGCAAAATATCATGTCCAGCTTTTGGGTAGTGGATCAATATTAAGAGAAGTGATTAAAGCTCAAGAGCTATTAGATCAAGATTTTGATATCGCTGCTGATGTATGGAGTGTAACAAGCTTTACTGAATTGCGCCGTGATGGTATGGCATGCCTTAGAGAAGCTCGGATGCATCCGGATGAAGCACCAAAAGAAAATTATGTCAGTCAAATGCTAAAAGATAGGAAGGGTCCTGTAATTGCTGCTACGGACTATATGAGTCTTTATGCGGACCAAATCAGACCGTTTATTAACGCGCCTTTTACAGCATTGGGGACGGATGGTTATGGACGAAGTGATACAAGAGAGAAATTACGTCATTTTTTTGAAGTAGATGCGAAGTTCATTGTATTAGCAGCACTTACAGAACTTGCTAAAACAAATACTGTGCCGAGATCATTCGTTAATGATGCATTCAAGCGATATGGGATAAACCCCGAGAAACTTGATCCAATGACACATTAAGATTTCAAATAGATAAATGGTTTACGCTGAGGAAGATAATGGCAGAACTTAACATAGTTAAAATTCCCGATATTGGTGGAGCAAGCAGTGTCGACGTAATTGAAATATTGGTCAAAATTGGGGATGTGATTGGCATTGATACCCCATTGATAACGCTAGAATCAGATAAAGCCAGCATGGAAATTCCATCGCCGATTTCGGGTGTTGTGGAATTAATCCACCTAAAAATAGGTGATAAAGTATCTGAAGGGGATCTTGTATTAAGTGTACTGCGGTTAGAGGAAAAGGTAGAGGAAAGTACAAATGAGCCACTTGTAGTTGAAGATAAAGTGTCTGGAATAGAAAAAAGCCCATTAGTCCCATCCCATAATAATGACGTTTCAGAGCTTATCACTAACGTTTCCGGCGATACAGGGATTGCTGCAGGACCTGCCGTAAGACGATTAGCTCGTGAGTTGGGTGTTTCTTTGATTGATGTGAGTGGCAGTGGGCGAAAGGCACGGATAACTAAAGAAGATGTTACCCAATATGTAAAGAATCGACTAGTTTCCGGTGATACGAAAGGCTTCAGTTATGCCCCCATTCCAAACATCGATTTTAGCAAATTTGGGCCTATCCAAATCAAGCCTCTAAGTAAAATTAAACGTCTTACTGGAAATAACGTCCACCGTTCCTGGATAACAATTCCCCATGTGACGCAGTTTGATGAAGCAGATATCACCGACTTGGAAGCTTTCCGAAAGGAAGAAACTCCAAATGCTCATCAACAGGGATATAAACTTACCATGCTTGCATTTATATGTAAGGTAGTTGCACATGCGCTTAAAATTTTTCCACAGTTTAATGCATCACTTGATAGCACTGAGCAAAATCTAATTTTGAAGGATTATTTTAATATAGGCATTGCGGTAGAGACCCCTAATGGGCTAGTGGTTCCGGTGGTGAGAGGCGTTGAGCAATTGTCTGTAGCAGAAATTGCAAAAGAAATGGCCCGTTTAAGCATCAAAGCACGTGACAAAGGACTCATGCCCAATGATATGAATGGTGGTTCGTTTACTATTTCAAGCTTGGGTGGGATTGGTGGAACTTCATTTACGCCGATTGTGAATGCCCCTGAAGTTGCTATTCTTGGGGTATCGCGTTCAAGTATTAAACCTATATACATTAACGGTGAATTCAAACCTCGTTTGATGCTTCCATTATCTCTTTCATATGATCATCGGGTGATCGACGGTGCTGAGGCCGCTAGATTTGCACGTTATCTTTGTGAAATATTGAGTGATATTAGACGAATTTTATTGTAAGAGAGAAAAACAATGACACAAGTAATTAAAACAGAAGTCCTCGTTATAGGTGGGGGCCCCGGAGGTTATACAGCAGCGTTTCGTGCAGCAGATCTTGGAAAAAAGGTCGTATTGGTTGAGCGCTTTAATACGCTGGGTGGGGTTTGTTTAAATGTTGGATGTATCCCCTCAAAAGCGTTGTTACATATTGCAAAAGTTCTTGATGAAACGCATGACATGGCTGATTTAGGTGTTAAATATGAAAAATTAACGCTAGATAATAGCAAGCTCGTCGCGTGGAAAAACTCGGTAGTTAAAAAACTAACCGGTGGGCTTACGATGTTGGCTAGCAAGCGTAAAGTTGATGTAATCGTGGGTGTGGCAAATTTTTTGGGTTCGCATCAAGTCAGTGTAGTTGGTAAAAATGGGGATACAACCATTGAGTTTGAGCAAGCCATTATTGCTGTCGGAAGTGAATCAATCAATTTACCATTTATTCCCGAGGATAAACGTATTTTTAGTTCTACGGGTGCTCTTGAATTAAGAGATATCAAAGGTAGTTTGATTGTACTAGGTGGAGGGATCATAGGTCTTGAAATGGCAACGGTTTACTCTGCATTAGGTGTTGATGTCACCGTGGTCGAATTTTTAGATCAACTAATTCCTGCTGCAGATGCAGATTTGGTTAATGTATTACAAAGCCGCATGAAGAAGAATGGTGTTAAATTCCTGCTCAAAACTAGGGTCACTGGCGTAGAGGCTAAAAAAGAGGGTCTGTATGTTTCTATGGAAGGTGAACATGGAACGGAAAAGCCACTTGTTTTCCAACAAATGCTTGTTGCGGTTGGGCGAAAACCAAATGGCGCTCAAATAGCTGGTGAAAAGGCTGGCATTCAGGTTGACGAACGTGGATTTATTAAAGTTGATAAGCAACTTCGCACAAATGTTTCACATATTTATGCGATTGGCGATGTGGTAGGTCAACCTATGTTGGCACATAAGGCAATTCCTGAAGGTAAGGTTGCAGCTGAAGTCATTTGTGGAAAAAAGCATTTTTTTGAACCAAAGTGTATTGCGAATGTTGCCTACACAGATCCGGAGTTAGCATGGGTAGGGTTGACGGAAAAGGATGCTAAAGTTCAGAATATTGCTTTTGAGAAAGCTATATTTCCCTGGGCTGCGAATGGGCGAGCCCTAAGTATGGGGAGAGAAGAAGGTATGACTAAGCTTCTCTTTTGTCCTACAACCAAGCGCATTTTAGGTGGTGGTATTGTTGGGATAAGCGCAGGTGATCTAATTGCTGAAGTTGCCTTAGCTATCGAGATGGATTGTGATGTAGAAGATATTGCATTAACAATTCATCCGCATCCTACCTTGTCAGAGACTGTTGCACAAGCGGCTGAAATATTTGAAGGAAGTATTACTGATCTTTATCTCCCGAAAAAAAAGAAGGATTGAGTTAACTAAGGGGGCATAAGTGTTACAACTTAGGGCGATGTGTTTTGAGGATGTTGATGCTGTTTACAGTATTGAAGTCAGCGCATATCGCTCACCTTGGGGAGTAGATATATTTTACGATTGCATTCTGGTGAATTATGATTGCCAGTGTTTGATTGAAAAAAAAGCTCAAACAGAAAAACTCATCGGCTATATTATTTGTCGATTTGATAGCAGATTGTGTCATATACTTAACATCGCAATAGATCCCTCTATACAAGGAACAGGCAAAGGAACATTTTTTTTAAAGCAATATTTAGATTCACTTGATAAACGAACTGTTGATATGGTTATTCTCGAAGTTAGGCCAGCAAATGTTGTTGCACTTCATGTCTATCAAAAAATTGGATTTATTGAAGTAGGTGTTAAGCGGGGATACTATTCAGATCCAGGGGACACTGGTGAGGATGCATTGGTGCTTCAAAAGCTAATTCATTGAAGCTGACCTGCTTACTTAAATCCTTTCCCACATTGTACGAATGAGAAGTAGTAAATGTTAAAAATCAGGGTGACATACCACCGTCAACGGGTGAGTCTTTTGTAGTAAGTTCATTTTGGAGTTTGTTCCATGCTACTGCGGTGCGTGAATGTGGAATTTCTCGAATATGCTCTTTAATAGCGTCTAACTTACCTTTATTTGTTTTACATTGAGACAATTTTTTGATGAAATCACTTCTGAGTTCGGGAAGAATTTCTTGCTTTCTTAGTTCCGTGTATATCTTAGTAAAACTTTGAACGAGCGCCTCATCACTTATCTTCCATACTAAGCTATCTTGTTTAAAAGTCCTTTTTGCGACTTCAATCATAGGATCTTTTCCCGCACAAATAGCATCTTCAGCCGTTTGAATCCGTGCATTTCTTTCTTGAATTATCGTATAGTAATTAGCGATAATTGCTTCGTCTTCAGGTGTTTTTGAATCATTTGCCTCAATCGTTAAGATATACGTAAGCGGTGAATTAACCCCACCTATGCGGGCAAGATCAAGTTAGGTAAGCTTCTCATATTGTCGAGACGTTGAGTGTCAATGTTGTAGGGAAGGAGTGTCTCGAGTTGCTCTAGGGTGTGCGCTT
>JBIIJL010000044.1:0-17954 GCA_044233795.1 Legionella sp.
CAAGTCAATAAACGCACCATAGTCAGTTAGGTTTTTAACCACACCTGTAAGCTCTTGTCCATCATGTAATGATTCAAGCAACGCTTGTCTGTCGGCACTGCTTTCCTCTTCCACAACGGCACGTCGGGATACAACGATATTGTTGCGCTTAAGATCCATCTTAATAACTTTGAATTCAAGCTCTTTGCCTTCAAGATAAGATGGGTCACGAACAGGTCTGACATCGACCAAAGAACCAGGAAGAAACGCTCGAATGGTGCCAATTTCAACAGTAAAACCACCCTTGACTTTTCCAGATATTAATCCAGTCACAGTCTCATTGTTTTCATGTGATTTAGATAATCTTCGCCATGCTTCTTGACGTTTGGCCTTTTCTCTAGATAGCAATGTTTCACCATAGCCGTCTTCAACAGAATCGAGGGCTACTTCGACAGTATCACCGACATTAATTTCCAATTCGCCATTTTTGTCATGGAATTCTTCAATGGCAACAATCCCTTCAGACTTTAGTCCAGCATTAAGCGTGACATAATCATCATCAATACCAATGACTTTAGCTAGGATAATTGCACCGGGATAAAATTGGGCACCGATAATACTTTTTTCGAATAGTTCTTTGAAACTTTCAGACATGTTAATAAACTCTTTAGTAAATAAATGGAAGCTTGCAATCAGCACAACTTCCCCCCAATAAACTCACATTCTTTCTTCGACTAATTGTAATACATTGCCGAAGACTTGTACAATTGATTGTCCTGTTGTGTCGATTTGCACCGCATCTGCCGCGGGTTTTAAGGGAGAATGCAAACGCCCTGAATCCCGTGCGTCACGTTTTGACAACTCATCAACAACCTGCGCGAGGCTAACATCATTTTCACTTTGTTTCAACTGTAAATACCTTCTAGCCGCCCTTTCTTCAACGCTTGCATATAAGTAGATCTTTAAATAAGCTTGAGGAAATACAACTGTGCCCATATCACGTCCATCTGTGACCAATCCTGGTGGCTGACAAAAATCACGCTGTCTAGCTAAAAGAGCTATTCGTACGTCAGGATGCGTGGCAATTTTAGAGGCGGCTGCGCCACATTCTTCTGTACGTATTTTGCCGCTTATCTCCTGATTATCGAGAAATACCGTACTATGTTTGCCTAAATCGACTTGAAAGCGCAAATTAAGGTGCTGAGCTACAGAAATCAATGCATCACTATCGCTTAGAGATATCTTCTTCTCTAAAGCCGCATATGCAAGGACACGGTAGAGCGCACCACTGTCAAGAAAATGCCATCCTAAATGTTCTGCTAGCAACTGACAAATCGTTCCTTTCCCTGTTCCACTGGGACCATCAATAGTAATTACAGGAGCGGCTGCCTCACTCATCAACATCTGCCTTGATATTTAAACTAAGCTGCCTCGCGAGTGTAACAAAAGTAGGAAATGATGTGGCGACATTGTCACAATCTAAAATTGTAACGGGCGCTTTCGAGATACTTCCTGCGATGGCAAAGGCCATGGCTATCCGATGATCTTGATGACTATCAACAGTCCCCCCCTGAAATACACCACCTTGAATAGAGGCTCCATCGTCATATGCTTCTGCATCGATGCCAAGCGTTCGAAGTCCTTCAACCATTGCTCCAATTCGGTCACTTTCTTTCAGGCGTAGTTCTTTTGCGCCATGAAGAACGGTTCGTCCCTTCGCAACGCTTGCCGCAATGAAAATAATGGGAAATTCGTCAATAGCTGAAGGAACCCATGCGGTAGGAATATCAATGCCTTCCAAAGGTGCATACTTGACCAGCAAGTCAGCAACCAACTCTTCCCCGCATAAATGCTTGTTGGTAATTTTAATGTTCGCACCCATGCGATTGAGGATTTGTAATACCCCAATTCTCGTGGGATTTATCCCTACATTGCGTATAAATATTTCTGAGTCAGGAATGATGGTTGCGGCAATAATAAAAAAAGCCGCAGATGAAATATCCCCAGGTACTTTAATCTCGGTGCCAATGCATTCGCTCTGCCCATTGATGATGATAGCATTATCTGATTTTCGCAAAGGATATGAAAACGCTGTCAGCATCCGTTCTGTATGATCTCTTGAATGGTTTGACTCAACAATTTTCGTTTCACTATCAGCATAAAGACCCGCCAACAATAAACATGATTTTACTTGGGCACTTGCTTCAGGCATTTCATAGTACATGCCATGCAAAACATGCCCTCCTCGAATTATCAATGGAGGGCATCCGTTACTGGTTAATACTGATGCACCCATCAGATGGAGCGGGCGTCTTATACGCTCCATAGGGCGTTTCATGAGGCTCTCATCACCCCTTAATTCGCTATCGAATGCTTGTCCAGATAAAATACCCGCAAGTAAGCGCATGGTCGTCCCTGAGTTTCCACAGTTGATGACTGCCGCAGGCTTATGTAACCCTTTTTTCCCCACTCCATGAACAATCACACGGCCTTTAGAGGGGCCGTCAATTTTAACACCCATGGACTGAAAAGCTCGTATCGTGGCCAAACAGTCATCGCCCTCAAGAAACCCTGATATGGTTGTGGTGCCCTTTGCGATTGCGCCAAGCATTATCGCTCGATGAGAAATTGATTTATCACCAGGAACGGTTATGTCTCCTAGTAGGGCTGATGATGCGCTGCTCTGGTACTTCAATGACTTCATATTATTGGTGTTCCTTTGCAAAGTCTCTCATAAATTGAATCAATGCCATCACTCCATCAATTGGCATGGAGTTGTATAAGCTAGCTCGCAAGCCACCAACTATCCGATGCCCTTTCAAAGAGCATAATCCGTATTTCTCAGCACCTGATATAAAAGCAGGTATAAGCTCTTCGCGGTAGAGAGAAAAACACACATTCATAAAAGAGCGAGAGTTAGGTTTCACCTTACAAAAGTACAATGAAGAAGAATCGATGTACTCATAAAGACGAGAGGCTTTAATTATATTTTCCTGATAAAAAGCAGTTAAACCTCCATTAGATTTGAGCCATAGTAACATTTTTTTAGCCATATATAGGCTGAATACTGGTGGCGTTGCATATAAAGACTGATGCTCAACATACGTATTGAAATCGAGCATGATAGGAAGATTCTTTGATTTAGATTGTTGCAAAAATGAAGACTTGACGAACACTATCGTTAAACCCGGGAGAGAAATATTCTTTTGTGCACCTGCAAAAACAAGATCAAAGTCAGATACATTCATTGGTTCGCCTAATATGCAAGATGACATATCAGCAACCAAGGGAATTTCGCCAACATCAGGTGTTGCTTGATAGCGGACCCCATTGATGGTTTCATTTGGAGTATAAAATACGTAGGATGTGTCCTGAGCTATCGATGATTTAGCAATAATAGGCGAAGATGTGAATGCGTCTCCTTCAGCGCTCGAAATCGACGTTGCTGATCCAATTTTCGATGCTTCTTCAAATGCCATTTGAGACCAAACTCCTGACACCAGATAAAGAGCTTGATATTTTGGGCTCATAAAATTCATGGGAATCATGGCAAATTGCATACGCGCTGGAAAAGGTAAAAAAAGCACTTGGTAGTCATTCGGAATAGCCAACAACTCAACAAAAAGTTCTCGAAG
The DNA here is from genome assembly GCA_044233795.1 of Legionella sp. Classification (GTDB taxonomy): domain Bacteria; phylum Pseudomonadota; class Gammaproteobacteria; order Legionellales; family Legionellaceae; genus JBIIJL01. The sequence continues at coordinate 3,615 of JBIIJL010000044.1, forward strand.
TTCATCCATTAATTCAACAATATAGACTGAACGATGTCCAACCTCCATCACCGACATACCTAAATTTTTCCAATTGAGAAGCTCTTTTTGAGCCTCTAACAAGATAGGTAGAGGCAGCATGCTCGGCCCTGCGCTGAAGTTATAAACTCTCTTCGTCATGGGAAGATTCCTCTTCATTTATTGACGCCTCATCGTCCGCTGATGCGTCATGATTGCCCTCATCATGAATCTCTTCTATGCGTTGCATGCCAACAACATGCTCACCAGGGGATACGTTAATTAAACGAACCCCCTGTGTATTTCGACCGATAATAGATAATTCATCCATTTTAAACCGCACAAGGGTACCAAGAGCTGTTATCAACATTGCTTCATCCCGATCGGTAACCTGCAATGCGCGCACTACTTTACCGTTGCGTTCACTTACTTGGATAGAAATAACGCCTTGACCACCTCGTCCTGTCACCCGATATTCCTCAACATCAGTACGTTTGCCAAAACCAAACTCAGTGGCTGTAAGAATGGTACCACCTTCTTTCAAGACCACGAGCGACACGACTGATTGCCCTTCTTGTAGTCTGATTCCACGCACTCCACGAGCAGTTCTACCCATAGGCCTAACCAAATGCTCTTCAAAACGAATAACTTTACCACCGTCTGAAAAGATCATAATATCTTTGCTGCCATCGGTAATATCTACGCCAACCAAGAGGTCACCCTCATCAAGATCAACGGCAATGATGCCATTGGCACGTGGACGACTGAAGAGATTCAGCGGTACTTTTTTGACGGTGCCATGTTTGGTTGCCATAAATACAAATAACCCATCCAGATATTCGCGAACAGGTAGCATTGCATTGATAGATTCATTTTCAGCGAGTGGGAGTATGTTGACGATTGGCTTACCTCGAGAAATACGGCTCGCCAAAGGTAGTTGATAAGCTTTTAACCAATATAATTTACCATGATTGGAAAAACATAGCAGCGTATCATGAGTGCTTGCAATGACTAAGCGTTCAACAAAGTCTTCATCCTTAACGTGGGTGGCAGATTTACCCTTACCACCACGTCGTTGTGCTTGATAAGATGAAATTGGCTGATATTTGACGTACCCTTGGTGCGATAATGTAACGACAACATCTTCTTCAGTGATTAAATCCTCAATCGTTAAATCTTCTTGTGATGCCATTATTTCCGTTCGCCGTGCATCGCCAAATTGAGTTTTCATTTCAATTAACTCTTCACGAATCACTTCCATGAGTCTCCCGGGCGATGCAAGAATATTTAAAAGCTCTTTAATTATCTCTAAAAGCTCCTGAAACTCCTTCAGAATCTTATCTTGCTCTAAGGCTGTTAAACGATGTAAACGAAGTTCAAGGATTGCTTGGGCCTGCATAGGAGATAAGCGATAACCTTCATCGGTTAAACCGTGGTCGGCTGGCAAATCATCAGGACGAGATGCATTGCTACCAGCATTGGATAACATAGTGGAAACCAGCCCTGGTTGCCAACAACGCTCTAATAAACGTTCTCTAGCATCATTTGGTGTGGGTGATTTTTTGATGAGTTCAATCATTTCATCAATATTCGCCAGAGCAATTCCCAGCCCCTCTAATAAATGTGCACGAGCACGCGCTTTCTTTAATTCAAAAATTGAACGCCTGGTAACCACTTCACGACGATGACGGAGAAAATATTCAAGAATTTGCTTGATATTAAGCGTTCTTGGCTGTCCGTCAACCAAAGCTACCATATTTATGCCAAATACGTTTTGCATTTGAGTATGCGCATAAAGGTTATTTAACATCACTTCTGCTACTTCACCGCGTTTAAGCTCAATAACAACCCGCATACCTTGCTTATCAGACTCATCTCTAAGCCCTGAAATACCTTCGATACGCTTCTCACGAACCAATTCCGCAATTCGCTCCACCAGCCGCGCTTTATTGACTTGGTAGGGAAGCTCGTAAATGATGATCGCTTGCCGACCACTATTTTCATCAGTTTCAATATCCGTACGGGCTCTAATGCAAATACGACCTCGACCGGTTCGGTAAGCCTCTACAATACCCGCACGACCATTGATAATACCTCTCGTTGGAAAATCAGGGCCCGGAACAATCTCCATTAACTCCTCAATAGTGAGAGCAGGATTTGCAACCAAAGCAATACAGGCATCAATAATTTCAGTTAAGTTATGTGGCGGGATATTGGTCGCCATCCCCACGGCTATTCCTGAAGAACCATTAACCAATAAGTTCGGGATTCGAGAAGGTAAAACGACCGGTGCGAATTCAGTTTCATCATAGTTAGGACTAAAATCAACGGTTTCTTTATCAAGATCGGCCATTAAGGCATGGGCGAGCTTGGACATACGAACCTCGGTATATCGCATTGCAGCAGGGGCATCACCATCTATAGATCCGAAATTTCCTTGGCCATCAACCAACATATAACGCATAGAAAAATTTTGCGCCATGCGAACAATGGTATCGTATACTGCCGTATCACCGTGGGGATGATATTTACCAATCACATCCCCTACAACACGGGCAGATTTTTTATAAGGTTTATTCCAGTCATTTCCAAGCTCGCTCATTGCAAACAATACTCGTCGATGAACAGGTTTTAAACCGTCCCGTACATCAGGCAAAGCTCGACCCACAATTACGCTCATCGCATAATCAAGATAAGATTGCTTTAATTCGTCTTCAATATTGACTGGTGTGACTTCTTTGGCAGAGTAACCCATGATTAGGTCGTGTCCTTATGCAAGATTGAAATGAAACTAGCACAAGAGGATAGCATATACGCACTCGTAAATGAATGGGCGCCTCTCATCGGCGCGCATAGCTTTTCCATACTAAAATTGACGTAGCTAACCATTTTTTATATAGTCTTGCGCAAACAAACTCAATACCAAGATTTGGAGAATCAATGAAACAAAACATCGCTCGTCTGACTGTGGATAGCAAAGAGCCTATCGATTTACCCATATATTCTCCGACCATTGGTAAAGATGTTGTTGATATCAGTCCATTGAGTGCGAGTGGTTTATTCACATTTGACCCAGGTTTCGTCGCCACGGCATCTTGTGAGTCTAAAATAACCTACATTGATGGCGAAAAAGGTATTTTGCTATATCGTGGGTATCCTATCGAACAGCTGGCCGAGAAAAAAGATTATCTGGACGTTTGTTATCTTCTCTTAAATGGTGAATTACCCAATGCAAATGAGAAAACTACATTTGTAAACGCCATCAATCACCACACCATGGTTCATGAACAAATGTACCAATTTCTGAACGGTTTTCGCCGGAGTGCTCACCCAATGGCCATTATGGTTGGTATTGTGGGAGGACTTTCTGCTTTCTATCATGAGTCTATGAACATCTACAATCAAGACGATCGTTACATAGCGGCCATCAGACTCATTGCTAAAATGCCAACGCTCGCTGCAATGTCTTATAAATATTCGGTAGGCCTTCCCTATATGTATCCCCAAAATCGTAGGGGCTATGCCGACAATTTCTTACATATGCTGTTTGCAGTTCCCGCTGAAGAATACACACCTCATCCAGTCATTGCGAAAGCAATGGATACCATCTTTACCTTACATGCTGATCATGAACAAAATGCGTCAACATCAACTGTTCGACTCGCAGGTTCAACTGGTGCCAACCCATTTGCGTGTATTTCTGCAGGTATTGGTGCATTGTGGGGACCTGCTCATGGCGGTGCCAACGAAGCATGCTTAAATATGCTAAAAGAAATTGGCGATGTGAAGCAAATTAATCATTATATCAAACGTGCCAAGGACAAAGACGACCCTTTTCGCCTGATGGGTTTTGGACATAGAGTCTACAAAAGTTATGATCCACGAGCTAAAGTTATGCGCGAAACCTGTCATGACGTACTTAAAGCGATCGGCGCACACGACCAGCCTCTATTTAAACTTGCTCTAGAGCTAGAGCGTATAGCACTTGAAGATGAGTACTTCATTGAAAAGAAGCTATACCCAAATGTTGATTTTTATTCAGGAATTACCCTGAGCGCTATTGGCATCCCCTCAAATATGTTCACGGTGATATTTGCACTCGCAAGAACCGTTGGTTGGATGTCACATTGGATTGAAATGACTGCCAACAAATCAAGAATTGGCCGGCCAAGACAATTGTATACCGGTGAGAAAGAGCGTAACGTTAAATAGCTATTAAAGCTCTTTAGTTACAGGGAACGGTATGGATCAAGTGTTTGATGTAGCCATCATTGGTGGGGGCATCAATGGATGCGGATGTGCGGCAGATGCAGCTTTACGTGGATTGTCAGTCGTTCTTTTAGAACAAGATGACTTAGCATCGAAAACCTCCTCAAAAAGCACAGGCTTGATTCATGGTGGCTTGAGATATCTTGAGCAACTTGATTTTAGCCTAGTAAAAAAAGCTCTCAATGAGCGTCAGATATTACTTCAGATTGCACCCCACCTTGTTTCGCCCTTGCCGTTTGTATTACCCTATCAATCATCCACCAGACCCTTCTGGCTGATTCGCTTAGGCCTTTTTCTTTATGATCACTTATCATCAAAAAATAAACTCCCACATTCGAGCACACTCACTCGAGCGCATGACTTGTTCTATTTTGACTCACTGAATGACCACATTAGCAAAGGGTTGATGTACTACGACTGTGCGACAGATGATGCCCGATTAACCATCGAAAATGCCCTATTAGCACAACTTCATGGAGCAAATATCCTGACCCATACTTCCGTTCTTGAAGGTATTGTTCAAAATAATATCTGGCATTTAAAGCTCTCATCTAAAGATGAAAAATTAGAATACATCAGAGCAAAAGCTGTGATTAATACTGCTGGACCTTGGGTCAATAAAATCAATCAACAGCTACACATAAATGATAAACACACCGTTACCTTGGTCAAAGGCAGCCATCTCGTTGTGCCAAAACTTTATAAAGGACAACATGCATATTTATTACAACATAAAGATAAGCGAATTATTTTCACTATTCCCTACCATGGGCTGACCCTCATTGGTACCACTGATGTTGCGTATAACGGATCGTTAAAACATCTTTCGATATCAGGGGCCGAAATAGACTATCTTTTGTCTATCACACAATCTTATTTCAAAACGAGTGTTGATAAATCACAAATCATTACGAGTTGGAGTGGCGTAAGACCTCTTGTGACTTCAATAGGTAAAAATCCTACAACACTTAGTCGCGACTATCAAATTGACTTCTCCAACATTGAAGCGCCGGTTGTTTCAGTTTTTGGAGGAAAAATTACCACCTATCGACATTTGGCAGTAGACACCATAGACAAGCTTCGCGAGGTGTTCAAAGATCTCCCTCCCTCTTGTACAGCATCAACACCTCTACCAGGCGCTATGTTTGGTGAGCTTGATTTTGTCAAATATCAAACCTTTGCTCGCCAGAAATACGGTTGGTTAGACACGGCTGTTTTAGAACATTATCTTCATCGATATGGGACCCGATCCGAACATTTGCTCAATGGTCACAATAGTATGTCTTCTCTTGGGATACAATTTAGTCCAATACTATTCCAAGCTGAAATAGACTTCTTAGTTGAAACCGAGTGGGCTCAAAATGCCGATGATATCTTGTGGCGCCGAACTAAATTTGGGCTATCGATAGATAATGCAATGAAAAGCGCACTTGAGAACTATTTATTGTAAAATTGCTCCGTACATGACCAAATAAATTTGTCATGTACGCACCCTTCTATCAAAATAATCCAATGCTCAAGTCAAGCGACTGACGATTATTTTGCTCATGGTAACATTCTCCACTACTGTGAGCCCATGAACGAGAAGATTTGAAATGACACGGCGATGACCACTTTTTATTCTTTTTAAAAAAGAGGATGAGTGCAATTCATTCTTACACCTTTATTCATCCTTCAGTGCGGCCTCTCTAATCGCCGCCAAATCAGCTGTAATTGCCTGTTGAACAAGCTCAGTTAGTGTAGACTCAGGCATATTTCCGGATTCTGAGTAAATAGCTATACCTTCCTTAAAAACCATTAAATGTGGTATAGAGCGAATTTGGAACATCTCAGCTAAATCGGCCTCTTGTTCAATATTAATTTTGGCAAAAGTGATGTTGGGGTATTTTTTTGCTATTTTATCGTAAACATGAGCAAAACTCCTGCAAGGCGCGCACCACTCTGCCCAAAAATCAACAAAAACCAATTGATTTGTTTCAACGATCTCTTCAAATTGACTTGTTGTAACACTAACCACCTGATCAGTTTTTTCCATGATTTGACTCTTCTCCCAAAGCCGCAAGTATTCTTTGAAATACATCACCAGCAGTGCCATAACCTGATACTCGGTGATAATTCGGAGCATCTCCTGTTTTAAGGGTAGCCCATTGCTTATAATACGAAACTAACGGCTCAGTCTGTTGATGATACACTTCGAGGCGCTTACGAACGATATCTTCTCTATCATCATCTCGCAAAACTAATGGCTCACCAGTCACATCGTCTCTCCCAGGAATTTTAGGAGGGTGAGAGTCGATATGATAAGTACGACCCGATGGCAAATGTATTCTTCTGCCACTCATCCGCTGAACAATTGTCTCATCATCAATAGCAATTTCAATGACTTCATCAATCTCTATTTCTGCACCCTTTAGCGCGTCAGCTTGTGGAATGGTCCGTGGAAATCCATCAAATAAAAATCCATGTTGACAATCTGCCTGTTTTAAACGCTCTTTTACAAGGGCTATCATGATCTCATCTGATACTAACTGACCTTTATCCATGATGCTTTTTGCAGAAAGACCGACCGGACTACCTGCATTAATGGCAGCGCGTAACATGTCGCCGGTGGAGATTTGTGGAATATTAAAGCATTTAACCAATTGCTCTGCTTGAGTACCTTTCCCAGCTCCTGGGCCCCCTAACAAAATAATACGCATCAACTTCATGCACAACTCCCATCAATTCGAAGATAGTATCCTAACGCTCAAATGCTCGGTTGTCACCTAGAGAGACGCATAGGACTATGAAATACAAATGTGTTACCAAAGGGTATACCAGGATTGCGTAGTTAGTGACCTTTGACAAGCATTAAGTTGTGCTTGATAAATTGCAGCACGAGCACTCACCTTATGCGCAACTGGTATGAGCCAATGCTTTTTTAAATAGGTTCTCTGTAAGTAGCCGCCCACCCCTTCGTGATAAGCGAGGTAGAGCGAGAAAGCATCGGTTCGTTGAATTTTCGCGCGACGGTATGCATGATTTGCATACCAACCGATAAAATCCACCCCATCACTAAAACTAGCTCGGCTAGAGAGCACTCCTCCATGAGCTCGTTTATAAAGTGCCCATGTGCCTCGCAATGCCTGGGTATAACCATAGGCACTAGAAGGCCTGGTCCATGGAATAAATCCTAATAATTTAGTGCGTTCAGGCATGGCTCGTGCGTTAAATTTAGATTCTTGGTGAATAATGGCCATCTGTACAGAAATAGGAACTCGCCAACGTCGTTGAACATCCAGTGCATCTGTATACCATTGTGGGTATTGCCGAAAAATATGACAAATATTGTCCAGATTTCGCGGTGGAGGGGTTGCACAGCTGGTTAGTATCAGGGCAGAATAAACAAAAAAAAGAAGACGAAATAAATTCAAAACCGAGCTCTCTATGATATAAATTTATTCGCTATTAGTAGCAAAATTTCTTGTAAATTGAAACCCTCAATTCTGTGCTGCTTAATCAACAATCTGTTGATTTAATCCTCATCGCGGAATATAGTATGTTGTTAATAATCAACCAAGGGGTTTATAAAACAATGAATACAGCTGAAATAGAGACATTTAAAAAACATCTGGGCAACATTTACTCATCGGCACTAACAGGGACAGCCACCAAATCATATGATGATTTAGCTAAAGATCTCAAAGCAATGATTGATAATATAGCCCATGGTAGAAGGGCCCTTCTAGGACTTACTTTCCAGATTGGCGAGGGAACACATTATGATAATGCACGCATCCCTTTAGCTAAATTTGCAAGAGGACTCGCACAAGGCTCAGCTTCTGATGCATTAAACGTTGCAAAAGATTTTTTCTCAAGCCCCGATCTGAGCGATCATGAGCTTCTTACTGCTCTGAGAAAATCCTTTGGTTGCAGTATGTCTGCTGCTAGTGCTCATAAAACTCTTGTTGATGCTGATGCTTCAGGAGCGGTTGTCAGGCTTAGAGAAGGTGCGTGTTCAGAGCCAGGACCAGTACATGATGCACCTGACACTATAAAATGGCTTAACAAAATGCTTACTAAGCTTGTTACTTCGGCTGAAAATGAGCGTTTCACAATTCATGAAATTGGTTCGAACGTCACAGTGACTGTGAAAGGCCCTTTGCCGCTTCATTATGCTGCACGCTCTTTTCTCATGAATATGGCTCCAAGCGAAAAACCACTTCCAGTGATAGTGAACCCTGAAACCACTGAGAGTGTATTTGTTATAGATGGCCAAAAAATTAAGAAAGCAAAAACACAACAGCAAGCAATTGATTTCACCAAAATGTGGTTAGAAAGCCAAGGCTTCATAGTTTCCACAGGTAGTAAAAGCTGTGAAATGGAGTTGTGGGTCAATGTGAGACCTTTTGAAACTCGCGATGATATAGCTTGTCGTGGCCAGTGTGGAATCTCACTTGCCGTAGCTGAAAAAATTGCAACTTTTACGGACACCAGATGTATATTCCCAACCACTGTCCAAGTTGAGGCTCGCGGCAGCTTGCGTGATCAACTCGAGTTTTACTATAGAGAGGCTCAATTAATCGGTGCTGATGGACAACCAAAGCAATTTATTCTTAATGAACTCGGTCAAAAAACTGATTATTCCAACATATCACTTGGCCAGGCGCAGCATTTATGGCCATATTTCCAACGTTTAGAAATGTTGGCAAAGCGTATTAACGTAAGATGTGCATCCTTAAATAACGAAGCAGCTGTTAGAGAGGCTCAGGAACAAATCCGCTCTATCACGCTCGACGCACAAGAAAAGATGTTGAGCGTATATAGATACAGAAACGCTTCGTCAGCATCACTTGTTTCATATCTTACATATGAATCAGTTAGTAGGCCTTCAACAGCCGTAAGTATCGCCTCATCTTCTATAGTAGGAATGTTTGCTAGCAGAGGAGCATCAAGTATTGCTTCTGGTAGATGGAATGAAGTGGAATACGAGAGAGCTTTTGAGACAATGGTCAATAAATTACTTATTCCTGGGCCTGAAGCTTATAAGTTGATCCTAAATGCAGGGAGTGAATTGGCAACAGGTGTTCGTTCTGTAGAAAATGTCCTCAAAACTCAATCAGGCGGTGGTGCTCGCGCACTTGCACTTACGGATGGTAGCGATTTTAGAAGTGCTGTAGCTCGAGAGGTTGATGTTGTGAGAAGGACTCCGACTTCATCCACAACTGCGCTTGTAGGTTACAACCCTGAATTTGCTAGACGCCATTCACAACTTGCAGGAAGACCTTCTATTGCTGAGTACTTCGTTCATCTGGCTCAAAAGGATGCCTCTGATTTATTTACCTCTCCTTTAAGTGACGCTGCAACGGCGAGACGATGTGCCGAACTTGAACGTTTAGGCAGAACCGATCTTTATAATCGTCTTGATGAGCTTAGGGACTTTTATGCTAAGCATTCACCTTATTATTTTATCAAGCAAATGGCCGGTACTTTAGTTTTGCTGTTGGAGAATCCTGCTACGAGTGAAGAAGCAATTGCTGAAATTTTATTAAGATTTGGCGTAAAAGAAGCTGATCTTGCTAAATATCATGTACGTGATACACAACTGTTTAATCGCTATCAAATCAAATTTGATGCGCTTGCATTAGCACTTACTGCCTGCCTCTCCAATGGTGTAGTTCTAAATCTTAGTCATGTGGCTGAATGGAGACATCCTTGGGTATTTAACCCTCAACAAGGAGATATAGCAAAAACTCCAGACACATTTCGCGTAGCCATGGAATGGCACTTAAATAAAGTATTTCTGGTGGGTTGGGGTGTTGGTAGCTCGAGTTCTTCTAGCTACAGTACTTATACAAGTAGCGGTTCACGTGCAGATAGTGCGCTTCATACAGCTGGATCATTTGCAGGCAGTCACTTGAGCAGTGCATCCTCTTATTCTGGATCGCAAATGTATCAGTCTGGTAGTGGTTCTTCAACCTCTTGTCACAAAAGCGGCTAGAGAAGTTGCCTCATAAAAATGCAACATAGTCTGTTCTTTTTGTGATCAATTTGTTATGCTTAAGGTACGGTCACGTAAAGTGCCGTACCTTTTTTTTGAGCGTGAGATGATGGTTAATAAAATTGATTCTGGTACAAGCCTGACCAAGGCCAGGCCAAGCTCTATATCTAAGTTGATGAGACGTTTGCCGCCCTTTCATCAAGCGTGGAAAGAGGTATTAGTAAACTCAAAACAGCCCTATTGCGAATATGCCATAGAGCTCTGCTGCGGACAGACACCAAAGATTGGAATTGCTATCAGTAAGCTAAAATGCGCAACACATGTAGGGTATATCGATTCAAGCCATTCAGCTCTTTTAACTTGCAAAGAAATCATTTGCAAATTCGACCAACTTGAGAGTGCTTTTTTCCTGAATAGTCGATTACAAACATTAGCTCCTCCAGAACCATTTACTCTTATCACTGGTAATCATATTTTTGATGACCTTTTGCTGCAGCATTATATTGAAGAAATTCATGATACCAATGAGCATGCTTATAAAAACAAAAGAAATTATATATCGATGGTCAATCAAGCGCATAACTTCTTCGAGCAGCAAGGAAAAGATTATTTACAAACATTAGCAAAGCAGTTTTCTAAGCTCTTGTCTATTGGTGGCAGGTTAATTTTCTCTGACTATCATTCTTATTATGAAAAAAAATATGGTATGTTGGATTGGCCCGCGCTTAGATTTTCTTTGTGCGATACATTTAGTGACATGCTCTGTGAGGAAGGCTTTAGACGTATCCCTCTCACAAAATTGCCCACCCTTTTTGAACGAGTATATCTATGGGAAAAACAATCTTAAATGTTGAAGAAATTGTTAATTTTGACTTCAAACAAATCATTTCATACTTGCAACAAAATGGTGCTACGTGTGAGAATATTCCCGAAAGTGATATTGTCGTAGTTCGATATCAAGATCACGTAGAATATTTAGTCGACTACGAGCTCCCATATATTCCGTTAGGCTACAAAAATATCTTTCAAGATAAATTCTTCTTCAAGCGTTTGTTAATTGACAAAGATATTCCCGTTCATCAAGGAGAGTATTTTCTCTGTCATGAAGTGGATAAAGCAGTATCGTACGTTAAAACCGAAGTTGATTGGCCAATTGTTTTAAAGCCCACAGCAATGGATTGTGGCGATCTCGTTTTTTGTGCTATTGATAATGAAACAGAATTACGAGAAATTTGGCACCAATTTATAGAGAACTCACCTTATGGTCCTTTTTTAATTGAGCCCTGCTGGTCGTATTGTCCAGACTATAGATTTGTCATTATCCCTGGGCAGGTACCCTATATTGTCAAAAGAACCCCTCCTACCATAACCGGTGACGGAATAAATTCCATCAAGGCACTCATATTAAAAGAAAATAAGGGGCGCTCAGGAAAAAATCGGAACTCACTTTGCCAAATAGACTTAAACGATATTGAAATAAAAAGATGTTTAAAAACTCAAAAACTCACCTTTGAAGACATTCTCAACAACAATGAAACTATTTTTTTGCGATTTAGTACGAATTTATCGTGTGGTGGCATGTCAGAAATGATTTCAGCAGAAACCGTACATGAGACTTATTGGCACATTTTTCAAAAGGTTTGGGATCTGTTCCCATCGCTGCCAATGCTTAATCTTGATATTCTTACTTATGATATAACAAAACCTGCTCTAAAAGAAAACATGGTGGTCGGTGAATCTCATATTACACCTGGATTTGGTATGTTTATCGCACCAGGTCGAGGCGAAGGGGTCAACCTCTATCCTGACTTGGCCCGCATGATTTTTCCGGAGATTGCTTAAATGAATATCTGCTTAAATGAATTATCTAAACCGTTCGCAGAAATTGTTGAAGAAATGATGCGCAGGGGCATTGACTGTCGGCAAATCCCAAGAACCACCTTGATAGAAGCACAATATGGCGCAACCAAGCATATATTTTCACAACATACATTACCGATTATTCCTCAATTTTATCCAAAACTTATCAATAATAAACGCAATTTTAAAGCCCTGCTTAGATATCTTCACATCCCCTACTTGCTGGAAAGTAAGATTTTTTCACCCACAGATAAAATAGAGGCGCTGGCTTTTGCAGAGCAAACACTTGGATTTCCTGTGATTACTAAACCTAAAGTTGGTATGACGATGTTAAAAGTATTTTGTAACATCCAAAGTTTGGCAGAAATGAGTGCTCTCTGGAGTGAACATTACGAGTCATTAACAGACAATGAAGTTATTGTTGAAAAATTCTTGCCAAACGCCACAGCTCATCAAATGATTGGATTTGGAGATGGGACCCGCGCAATCTTACGTCGTTTTAAACCACAGGTCACAGGCAACGGGGAATCCAATATTCAAGAACTCGTTGATATGTTGAATACTGATAGAAAAAATAACAAACCGTATTTTTCACCGATTCCACTGAGTGATGCAGAAATTATTCGATGTATATCGGGACAAGGCTTTACCCTCAAAACAGTTATACCTTCTAATGTAACTATCGAACTACACTATGGAACTGATATGAGCAAAGGAGGAGAGTTCGACGTTATGCAAAGCCAGGAGGCTCATCCTTTATACTGGGAGTTATTCTATAACATATGGGATATATTTCCCAAAATGCCATTTTTTGGATTGGATATTTTATCCACTGATATTAGTCAACCACCGCATCCTTCTCGGACAGCAATCAATGAGGCTGCTGTTGGTCCATCAATATCCTCATTCTTTGCAGCAGGTGACCCATACAACCTGAATGTCGTTGGACGTCTTGTTGATATTGTATTTCCAGAATCAAAGTTAGGCGAGCTGTCACTTCAATGATCGTTCTAGCTTAATATTTTTTATCATGATATTTTTGCTATTTTACTAAGCCTGAGGCATTCATGAGCACATTAGTCTTTGACATTGAAACTGTCCCAGATGTATCGTCTGGTCGAAATTTACACAACCTCGAAGGATTGTCAGATGAAGATACTGCTAATGCGATGTTTGCAATCCGAAAAGCTAAAGTAGGCCATGAGTTTTTACCCCATCATTTCCAAAAAATTGTTGCTATTTCTCTTGTGATGAGTAATGCATCTAGCATAAAGGTATGGTCGCTGGGAGATGAGCAGTCATCTGAAAAAGAACTTATCGAACGTTTTTTTAAAGGCATTGATAAACATACACCAACATTGGTTAGTTGGAATGGCAGCGGATTTGACTTACCTGTACTCCATTATCGAGCGCTGTTACACAAAGTCTCAGCGCCTACCTACTGGGAAAGTGGTGATAACCAACAAGCCTACCGTTGGAATAACTATTTAAATCGTTTCCACTACCGCCACACTGATTTAATGGATATTTTATCCGCTTACCAAAACAAAGCCTTTGCACCGCTTGACGACATCGCATCAATGCTTGGATTTCCTGGAAAAATGGGGATGAGTGGTAATAGAGTATGGGAAGAGTATCTCGCGGGCAATCTTAAAGGAATTCGAGACTACTGTGAAACAGACGTATTAAACACCTATTGTGTATATTTACGGTTTGAGCTAATGAGAGGAAACATCAATGAAGCCCAATACCAGCAACGTCTAGTTCAATTGTGCATATATCTTGAAGAGGCACAGGATAGGCCACATCTTCATGAATTCTTGTCCCATTTGAAAACCAAAGCTGTAGCCAACTGTATTTAGATAGAAATTTATTGTAACGCCCCGCGTCATCCTGAGCCTGATGTATCGTCACAAAAATTAGAAAACGAAAGCAAAAGCTAGATGCGCAGCGCAATTCATGATCTAATGATTTCTGTCGCGCGTCAATTATCTTTGCCGGTTGACGACAATTATCTTTGCCGGTCACCCATAAAAAAAATTAGTTACTTTTCCCTCCTGATATCAAGTTATTATTTTTCTGCTTAGAGTAAGCAGCCCGGTAGCTTTGTAAGCGGTGAATTAACCCCACCTATGCGGGCAAGATCAAGTTAGGTAAGCTTCTCATATTGTCGAGACGTTGAGTGTCAATGTTGTAGGGAAGGAGTGTCTCGAGTTGCTCTAGGGTGTGCGCTT
>JBIIJL010000112.1:0-4638 GCA_044233795.1 Legionella sp.
TTGTATAAAGAAGGGCACTATTTTATCGCTATATGTAAGCAAGTACTACCCATATTTTATAAAACAGCGCCTATCATCACGTAGCGATCGATCCAAGGGCAGAATACCAGGGATACGAGGCTAAGATCACAGAACGCTATTAATTGTATCACTTTGCTTTTAATATGGCTTATTTAAATGTACAATACTGGACTGAATGATCAATATGATTGAGGAATTGGTATGTGCAAAATACTATTTCATAATACTTTCCCTGGCTCTAATCATCGGTATTCTGTTAAATGGAGCCTATATAATCCAATCGAGTCGAAATATCAAACTTATTTTTACCTCGATATATTAGGCAAGGATCAAGAGATTCAATTGCTATTTAGTGAAATGCAATCTGAAGGAATGGTTGTAACGCCTGTATTTAATGGTCAGTATGGTGGCGTTGGAGACTATTTGTTTTGGCCCCCAGGAACCACTCAATTTTCTGACAAAACAAAAGCACGTCGTATAGGTAGCGAAATAGTCTCAATCGATGAGATAAGAGCTGCTTTTGAATACGCTAGACATCAGAGGCCCCCTGCAACCCCCGCAGGGCAAGCTTCCCATACTACTCCGCGTGTACCAGGGAGAGAGTCCAGTGGGATCTTTGCAGCGTTCACAGGCATTAAATTACCTGTTGCTAGAGAGGATGCAAGAGAAAGTTCTTCCCAATGTCCCACTCAGTAGCATTTTTCTGTCATGCGCGGCAACCATCTATCAAAATAATCCAATGCTTAAGTGAAGCAACGGACGATTATTTTGCTCAATCAGGTTCATTTTCCATTGAGTGTTCCACTTGGCGTTTGAGATGATATGATTTTCAATGTATGTCAGAGAGTTCTCTCACCGTGTTACCGTGCCAAACCATAAATGTTTACCCACCTGCGCCGGTATGACAGATTCTTGGTTATGTTTATATAAAGAAGGGCACTATTTTATAGGGAACTAATTCGCAATATGTAAGCCAGTCCTGCCCATATTTTATAAAACAGCGCTTATCATCACGGAAAGCTCTATCCAGAAGAAGAATACCAAGGAAGCAGACATAAAAATAGGGTGAAAAATTCTCAAAAAGGGCTGGGACAGACCAACAAAATGAAGCGACAATTTCTGGAACATAATGAAAATGACGGGCAACACCCCACCAGCCCGATGCCAGTAAGATAGATTGTTCCTTCTTGCCATCTGCTGTTTTGTAATGAGCAACTAGAGTGACAGGTTTTTTGCCCCAGATTTGGCAACTACCATTCGTTGCTCTTGTGAGCAAACGTTGTTTGTCAGCAAAATAATTAACACCTATGCCAAGAGCTCCTAAACTAAAAATTGCAAACGCTGCCCATATAGGTAATTCTATCGGATGCAAAACCAAATACATGCTAGGAGAAGTATAAATACAAGGCACCCAGACCATGCAGCCCCAACAAATGTAAAAACCAGCTCTATCATGCATGATATCCAGCGAGCGCAAATATCCATCTTCCCACACAAAAAATTTAGCAATATAGATAAGTTGTAATGCAACAGACACTATCATTGAGTTAGACAATGTACCTAGTTCAAGCTGTTTGGCCATGTAGGAGGTAATTAATACTCCCCAGCTCATCATCCCAAAACGACAGGTGATGAACTTTTTGACTGAAAAACCCAATACAGTTGGATAAAGCTCAGTACCCCAATAATAATCGAATAAGGGGTTACTAGTAATACCGGCATCAGTCGAGGAGGGAATGTATCTCCCCTTAAGGTAGAGTAGAACGCAAACAATTAAGCTTGAAAGATTCAGCGCACCTAAAATATCTCCTAAATTGTCATATAGCATCGAGGCTGAAAATAGATGTAACCCTGATGAAGCTAAGAGAAAGCCTGCGATCGTAGTTGCGAACGCCAAAATTCCATTGGATTTATATTCAGGGGTGTTGCCTTGTGGGGTGATGGGACCATAAACGATTTTTCCAGGTAACAAACCCATCAAACAAATTTCGAAAACAGCAAAAATAGATATGCATTCCCATGCAAGTTTAGATCCAAAACAATGCGGCTGCCATATCTGATAGACAGTTGATACAATACCTTGTTGGAAGATAAGTTCCCAGAGGCTCGATAGCGAGCCACTTAGGTGAACATTGGTGTACCACATCAGCATTACAAAAGGGGGGCACAGCAGAATGAGTAGAAGGGGACCTAGAGTACTGCGAGCATAATGCCACATAACACATCCTTATGTTTTTAAAGATAATAGTGACATGGCTGAGCAAAATTTCAAGGCCCAAAAAGAAAAAAAAACCAAAAGAAGTTTTAGAAGGCGTCTACGACGACAGTGTCGGTGACGTTACCTGCGCGTTATGTCTAAGGTGGGCCTATCCAGAGAGTGTTCGTCAAACCATTGTGCAGCACGGTTTTCTGTTGAAGCCTTCAATAAATACTCAATATGATCTTGGTCTTCATCTTTTGCGATTTTATGACCCGGGCCAATTATTTTTCATAGAGGATTACGATGAAAGAGTCGTCACAGAGTGCCCTCGTTGTCACAATAAGCCCACTAGGTCTGATTATTTTGATAATCAGACCTAGTGGGCTTATGTTATAGGGCGGATTCAATCGATAGGTGCAACCAATTATTTCAATCAATCCATTACAGCATAGAGGTATTTCGCGCCCCTTGTCTTATTCAATTGATACCAAGCATCCAGAGTTTCAAGGTTCATCATGTATTAAATTATGAAAAAATGTGCATATCAATTGATGATGCATTTGTCTATTGTTAGTAACATATCTTTATGTGGTATCCCAGCGTCTAGATACTCACCACTGCATACTACAAAACCAAATTTTTCATAAAATGGGATAGCATAAATTTGTGAGCTTAGTTTAACTTTCTTATATGTAGTGCTTTGACGTAGATCAGTTAAAATAAAACTCATGATTGAGTGCCCAAGACCTTTCCCTTGGTAGTTGGCCAACACCGCAACCCGTTCGATTTTAGCAAAATCATCGACATATCTTACACGCGCAACACCTATTGGGTCGTCATTGATGCTTAACAGATAATGCTCACTTTCAGTATCTTTCCCATCAACTTCTTCATTCAAAGGAACCTGCTGACCTTCGACAAATACTTTATACCGAATTGCCATGCACTGTTGAAGGCCCTGAGCTGTATTAACTCTTCTTATCAGCACTTTTTCATCATTGCGCACCATTCTTTACCTCAGTCATTATTTGACGCATATAAACAGTCGTTTAAAATACGTAGTGTAATCGGTTTTAGAATCTGGCTTCCAAAAGCGGTATCGTCTAATCTTGGAATTCTTTTATCTGTTAAATTGCTTACAAAAACATATTGCTGAGCCCTCTGCTTGATATAACCTACAAACCAGCCGTCTCGTCTTTGATCACGATGCTTTGGGGCTACTTGCTCGCTGTGTAGCCCTGATCCCGTCTTGCCATAGTAATTTGCACCATTATCAAGCTGCCCCAAATATAGATTTTTTTCAGTATTTATCTCAGCTTGTTTTGTTAATGGTAATTGATGATTAACTAGCGCTGTTAAGAAATGAAGTTGTTCGATAGCAGAAATTTTTAAGCTCCCACTTAACCATGCGTGGGTAATTCCGTTATGTTCGCCAGGATCGCCACTAAAATCTTGATTACCATAGTGAAAATCCTTTAAATACTTTTTAATGGTGGCTAATCCCAATGCTTGGGTAATGCGCTGTGAAACCCAAACGACAGAATATTTAATCCATGTATTTGGGGTTTGATCCCTTTCATGTTCTGGTAATACACCCTTTTCGCCGCGCCATTTAAAAGCTGTATTTTCAGTAATCAATTTTTGATTGAAAGCCATTAAGGATAACGGG
This sequence comes from Legionella sp., assembly GCA_044233795.1. Taxonomy (GTDB): domain Bacteria; phylum Pseudomonadota; class Gammaproteobacteria; order Legionellales; family Legionellaceae; genus JBIIJL01. The sequence continues at coordinate 3,891 of JBIIJL010000112.1, forward strand.
ATTTTGAACGTAGAATCAGGAGAAATGCGTTCATTACATCGGTTATTAGGATTATATTCTTGGATAATTTTATTTTGATTAATATCATAAAGAATAAAACAAGCGTCGTAATTTTTAAGTAGATCGAAAGACACAGCTTGCGCTGCAATGGGCATGCCAAAAAATAACAAAATAGATGTGCAGAGTTTATTAATGATTTACTCCAAGGTTGCTAAGATCTGTGTTTTGAGTCTAATGGCATTTTTCTTACTCAACCGAGAACTTTTCAAGCTCAGATAAAGCCCGCATAGGACAAGAAGGCCTGCAGCTAGCTTCCAACTTTCGAAAGGTTCGCCAATAAAGATAATTGCACTTATCATTCCCACAACAGGTACGAGCATAGTAAATGGTGCAATGGTCCCAACTGGGTAACGATTTAGCAACCAATTCCAAACTCCATAGCCTAACCAAGTTGACACATAGACGATATAGCTAATTGAGGCTATACCCAACCACGATAAATGATGAAGACTCTGGTTGATACTAGCCGCTCCTTCAAACGTTAATGAGAGGATAAACATTGGAATTGAAGCTATCAAGCATCCCCAGACCACAAGAGACATCATATTAATATCATGAACTTTTGTAGTGATTAAATTTCCCACACCCCAAGTTGCAGCAGCAGCGAGAATACATAGAAATCCTCCCACAGAAATATTACTGTCAAAATGAAAAGCAACAACCCCAACTCCTACAAAAGATACCAGAG
>JBIIJL010000113.1:0-4575 GCA_044233795.1 Legionella sp.
TCAATATTGAACAACGTTTAGATGATCAACTGGTGATGGATGCCGCAAAATCGCTTGGTCTTGATATGGAAAAGCTTAAAAAAGATATGGCAGGCCCTAAAGTCACCGGCATTCTTGATGCTAATCGTAAGCTTGCCGAAAAAATGCATTTGATGGGTACGCCAGCGTTTGTTATCGCATCTACACCTAAAGGCGTCTTTAATCCGAAAGTTGCCCCTTCATTTGTTCCAGGCGCGTCGACAGAAGATGCTCTTCAAGGGATGATTAAAGTGGCTTCTGCCAATTAGTGTTTTGTATTAAAATTTGCCACTCTGTCTCCCTCCGTTGATGGTTCACGGTGGGAGATGTTTTGTTTGATGTCAAAAGATGTAGAGACACACATGAATAAACCAACCAGCTTTCAAGAAATTATCTTAACGTTGCAACAATTTTGGGCAGACAGGGGGTGTGTGCTCTTGCAACCTTTAGACATGGAAGTTGGCGCCGGCACATTTCACCCCGCGACTTTTTTACGTGCGATTGGTCCAGAACCTTGGTCAGCAGCGTATGTTCAACCATCAAGACGTCCTACTGATGGTCGCTATGGCGATAATCCGAATCGTGTGCAACATTTTTACCAGTTTCAGGTGGTTCTCAAACCGTCTCCTTTAGATATCCAGCAACAATATTTAGATTCTTTGGTGGCCTTAGGTTTAGACCCCCTGGTTGATGACATTCGATTTGTTGAAGACAATTGGGAGTCGCCGACCCTAGGAGCTTGGGGTTTGGGTTGGGAGGTTTGGCAAAACGGGATGGAGATTTCGCAATTCACTTATTTTCAGCAAGTGGGGGGGTTGCCATGTAAGCCTGTCACAGGCGAACTTACTTATGGCCTTGAGCGGTTGGCCATGTCGCTACTTAATGTTGATAACTTATTTTTGTTGCCATGGGCTAATACGCCTCAAGGGGTTGTGACCTATGGCGATGTTTTCCATCAAAATGAAGTGGAAATGTCAGCATATAATTTCGAACATGCAAATGTATCGAAGCTTTTCAGTCAGTTTGATTATTTTGAAGCTGAGGCACAAAAATTGGTAGCGCTTCGCTTGCCACTGCCAGCATATGAGATGGTGATTAAAGCATCTCACGCATTTAATCTACTGGATTCGCGACACGCAATTTCTGTCACGGAGCGGCAGCGATTTATTTTAAGGGTGCGGCAATTATCAAGGGCGATTGCAGAAGCCTATTATCATGCCAGGGAAGCGCTTGGTTTTCCGCTTGTGACGTCAAAGGTGTGTGATGATGAATGATTTATTATTTGAGCTTGGAACAGAGGAATTGCCCTCAGGCGCTGTATTGTCTTTGGCGAATCAATTAGCGGAGTTGATAGCCCAGGGTCTTCAAAAAGTCTCAGTTCAGTATGGTGAGGTGAAAAAATTTGGCACACCAAGACGGTTGGCCGTGTTGATAAAGGATGTTGAAGATGAACAGCCGAGCCAGGTTATTTCGCGTCGAGGTCCTGCATGTGCTAACTCAATTGATGCAGAAGGCCATCCTCTGCCTGCTTTGACTGGGTTTGCTAAATCATGCGGTGTCAGTATTGATGCATTGTCAAAAACGTTGACTGATAAAGGTGAATGGTGGGTTTATGAAGCGGTTCAGCCAGGGTTAAAGACAACAGCATTGTTACCGGCTCTCATTAACGAGGCTATTGCAAAGCTTGCAATAGCTAAGCCCATGCGTTGGGGCAGTTGTGATGAGCTATTTGCACGCCCAGTGCACTGGGCTGTGTTGATGCTGGGTGAGGTGGTTGTGCCTTGTAAGATTATGGGTGTGGAAACGTCAGCTCAAACTTATGGACATCGGTTTCATCATAATTTAGCGATTTGTATTCCAGAGCCACAAGCGTATCAACACCTATTGAGAGAAGCTTTTGTTATCGCCGATTTTGAAGAGCGTCAAAACACGATTGTGACTCAAGTGAAAGCGCTTGCAGAACAGCACCAAGCCATGGCTCTGATGCCTGCCTCATTGATTGAAGAAGTGACGTCTATTGTTGAGTGGCCACAGGCACTTTGGGTTGATTTTGATAAGCAGTTTTTGGAAGTCCCTGCGGAAGCGTTGGTTGCTGCTATGCAATCGCATCAAAAATGCTTTGCACTTCAAGATTGCAAGGGGCAATTGTTACCACATTTTATTACGGTAGCTAATATTGAAAGTCGTGACAGACGAGCCGTTGTACTAGGTAACGAAAAAGTCATGCGTGCACGATTAAGTGATGCCGATTTTTTCTTTCGACAAGATAAACGTCAAACGCTAGAAGATTACAAAACCCACACAGCCAATGTTGTTTACCAAGAAAAATTAGGGTCGCTTGCAGATAAAACGAAGCGCCTTGAATGCTTGGTAGAAGACTTAGTGCAACCGCTAGGTCTTGATCGCGCCCAAGCGTTGAGAGCTGCATCACTCAGTAAATGTGATCTGATGACTGGGATGGTACAAGAGTTTCCTGAGTTGCAAGGGGTAATGGGTTATTATTATGCGCAAAATGACGCTGAAGCGGATATTGTGGCGACGGCTTTACATGAGCAGTATATGCCACGTTTTGCTAAAGATTGCTTGCCAAGCTCACCGCTAGGGTGTGCTTTATCACTTGTTGATAGGCTTGATACTTTGGTCGGGGCTTTTGCATTAGGGCAAAAACCAAGCGGGGTGAAAGATCCGTTCAAGCTTCGGCGCCATGCCTTGGCCGTTGTGCGCTTATTGGTATCAATTAAAGCGCCATTAAATTTGAGTACGTTACTTAAGTTGTCGCTAGAAACTTTTGGTGGGTTATTACCTGAGGCGCCTTCCGGTTTTGCTGATTTAAAGCCCTTTATACTTGAGCGTATGCAGTCATTTTACCAAGCACAAGGCATTGCCCCTGAGCTTTTACAAGCAGTCCTCGTGCGACAGGATGATTGGTTTTATGATACTAATATGAGGATCCAAGCGTTGTTGGCGTTTACTAAGCGTCCTGAAGCAATAAGCTTGTCTCAAGCATGCAAGAGAGTTGATAAATTGCTCAACCAGACTGCATCGCTCAATCATGGGCAAGTTGTGCAAATTGCATTACTTGCTGAAGGCCAGGAAAAAGGGCTGTATGAGCGTATTTTAAAAGTGGAAGAGCTTGTATCACCATTTTATAGCACTGGCGATTATATAGCTGTATTACAGCAGCTCGCGAGTCTTCGCGAACCGGTTGATGCTTTTTTTGAGCATGTGATGGTGATGGTGGCTGATGAGTCTTTAAAGAGCAATCGATTGTCGTTGCTGTCAAGATTGCAGGTGCTTTTACAAGGGGTTGCTGATATTTCTTTATTGCAGAGGGTATGATGACTAGACTCATCATTTTAGATAGAGATGGGGTTATCAATCAAGATTCCCTTCACTACATCAAATCACCTGATGAGTATATTTTGTTACCAGGAAGCTCTGAAGCTATTGCGCGCTTAAATCAATCAGGTTTTACCGTGGCTGTGGCCACAAACCAGTCTGGGATTTCGCGTGGTCTTTATGATGAACAGGAGCTCGCGCGAATTCATGATAAAATGAAAGCCTCAGTAGCACGAGTTGGTGGATATATTGATCATGTTGTGTATTGTCCGCATATGCCATTTTTAGGATGCTCTTGCCGAAAACCGCGCCCTGGTATGTTGTTATCTATCGCTAATCATTACCAATGCTCATTAGAACAAGTCCCTTTTATCGGTGATAGGGTGTCTGATATTGAGGCGGCACAAGCAGCTGGTGCTAAGCCAATGTTGGTGCTTTCTTCTATGACAGATAGGGTGGGTTTAGCAGCCTATCCTTTAGTACCAGTTTTTTCTTCGCTCGCGCATTGTGTTGATGACCTGTTGGCATTGAAGTGAGAAAAAGGCTCAAGGCAGTAGGATTTACTGTGCCGGAGTGCCAAGAAAAAGCCTATCTGTTAGCAAAAATGTTCAAAATCCCACTTGGGCTCGATGAATTTCCACGTCTTGAAGTGACCGTGGATAAAATTATGTTGCTTTTAAAAGGTTTTAAGCCGCTTTTTGTTGATTTTACGAGTACTTCACTCTCAAGGCGTCATGCTGTTGGCAAACAACAAGGCTTGGTTCGGGCTTGTATGATCAAACCCTCTGTACGTATTCTTGATGCAACTGCTGGCTGGGGACGAGATGCTGCAATTTTAGCGAGTTTTGGTGCTCGAGTAATGATGCTTGAACGTGATCCTGTTATGGCAGTCTTACTTCAAGATGGTTTATTGCGTCTTCATCATAGTACAATGGATTTAACACTTCTCAGTCAGGATGCAAAAATCTATCTTAGTACTTTGGAAATTGAAGAATATCCTGATGTGATCTACATTGACCCGATGCATCCGGTCCGACAAAAATCAGCGTTGGTAAAGAAAGACTTACAAGCATTACAACAATTGATTGGGGCGGATGATGATGTTTTGGCGTTGATTGAACTGGCAAGGTCTAGAACCTTAGATCGAGTAGTAGTCAAGTGGCCAGAACGGTTGCCACCGTTATTGAAACCAACATTTAGTTATCATGGCAAGACCAT
>JBIIJL010000005.1:0-43881 GCA_044233795.1 Legionella sp.
ACCCTTGCCAGTTAACCCCCTGTTACGACTAGCATTAATGTTCTTTACCCCTTGGGTTTTCAATGCTCTCAATAACTGGTTCACTGATGAGAAATGCGCTGTTAAATACTCCATATCCAACACTGGATCCATGAATGACTCAGCCAGCAATGTATCACCAATGTTGTGCAAATCGCTAAACTCATTAGCATGTCCATAATCATCAATCCCTGACCACGCTTTACGTAACTCAACAAACGTATCCGGCCCCAATGTTGAAAAAATCAAACACCCATCTGGTTTCATCACCCGATTAAGCTCGCGGACCACAGGGGGCCAAGCGTCTGCCCAATGAATCACCTGATTTGAAAAGATTAAGTCAAATACACCAGTAGCAAAAGGAAGAGCCGACATATCACCACAAACCAAAGGCCATTTCTGTATAAAGCCCTGCAACTTTTTTGTTTCTTTCAACATACGATGCGCGCAATCAAAGCTTACAATCGTGGCATTTTTATAGTATTTTTTGAGCTCTTTTGAAAAGTAACCCGGACCACAACCGAGATCTAATACAAATTGTGGTTTTATTTTCAAATATATCAAACGCTCAAATAAACGCTCGCCGATCTCACGCTGCACGACTGCAGATTGATGATAACCCTCCGCACTCTTATTAAAAGAATTGCAAACATTAACATTCAGCTTCATGATACTCATCAAGTTCCCGACCCATGGATGTGTGGTCTATGCGCTACGAACCAAACAGTATAACACAGTGGTTTCGTCTGTCATCAAGCTGCGTTCTTTGTGACCAAACCCATCGTGGAAAGCATGCAGTATGTTGCGAATGCCAAAATCTCCTCACCCCACTTGGACCATCCTGTCAATATTGCGCAACACCTTTGTCCGATCCCTCATATTTTGTCTGTGGCCATTGTTGTAAGAATAAACCCTACTTCGACTACGTTTATGTGGCACATCGTTTTGAAGAACCACTACGCTCATTGCTACATGAATTTAAATACAGGGAGGGGCTTTATCTTTGTTCGTTTCTAGCCTCCTTAATGGCAAGCACATTGCCTCTAAAAGCCACTCAAACTGAATTGCTCATCCCTATTCCTATGCATCCTAAAAGACTTCGCCTGCGAGGGTTTAACCATGCAGCTCTTTTAACAAAGCAATTGAGTCGTCTGCTATCCATCCCCTATTCACTCAATTCGTGTCAGAAAATTATCAACACAGCGCCACAAGCAAGATTACCCGCACCTCAGCGCCTTAACAATCTTCGTCATGCATTTCAAGTCACGCCCATCTCCCACCAACACGTAACTCTCATCGATGATTTACTCACCACAGGCAGTACCGTTGGCGAACTCGCTAAACAAATAAAAAAACAAGGGGTAAAACAAGTGGATGTATGGTGTTGTGCTCGGGCAATTGATCCAATTATACAAAAAATCTCATCGCATCATTCAATAACAACTGTAACAACACTAAAGAAAATGCGATAAATATCAAACGATGTAATAACACTTCAAGTCTTACAGAAATTGGCTTTCCACGAATTTTTTCTATCAATGCATATAAAATCAACCCTCCATCAAGTCCTGGGATTGGAAATAGATTGACCAAAGCAACTGTAAAGCTCAAGTTGGCAACAAAATATCCAAAAATTGCCAATCCCTGAAAAAATGAGTTGACTAAACTTGAAAATACACTAATAGGACCAAGTAATACCCCGAGCGGGATTACCCCAGTTAACAGCTCTTTTAACAACATAAGATAAAAACTCAATAGATATCCCATTTGCCAAAACGCCATCATGCATGCTTCAATGAAAGACAACCCAGCGACTGTTTGTACCATTTCTTTTGAAACATCAGGTTCAATACCAAGTCCTAGCAATAATGATTTGTGGGTTTTTGCAAAAATATCCTTTGATAAATTAAGTTCCAAATCACGTATCACACCTTCTTTAGTTTCAATGACAATATCCACCTTGCCTTTTTCAAATCCCTTGATAAGCTCCATACCTGAATCTCGCCAAGAAGAAACTTTTCTTCCACTAATGCTGATAATCTTATCTGATGCATGCAATCCAGCAATCGCTGCAACACTCTCTGAGTTTACCGATTTAATTACAGGTCTGATTTGTTGAAACCCTAGCATCAACATGAACACCAAAGCGAGCCATCCAACCAAAAAGTTAATAGCAACCCCTGAGATCAGCACAATACAGCGCACAAAAATAGGTTGTTTATCAAATGCGTATTGTTCTTCATGAGCTAACACAGGCTCTATACGAGTATTTAAAAGCTTCACATACCCGCCAATAAGCCATGAAGAAATACGCCATTCAGTGCCGGTTTTCCCATACCAACGGAGCAGTGGTTTTCCAAATCCTAGTGAAATAATTTGAATTTTGATATGAAAAAAACGTGCGGACAGCGCATGACCTATCTCATGTAAGCCCACCACCAGAAACAAACACATAAAAAGTGCAATCAATCCCAAGAGTACTCTCATCTATGCAACCTATTAACGGGTGTTATCAATGACCAATTTTAATGTAGGCCGCCCCACCGTTTTGGGTTTTTCGTGACCACTACGATGTACTTCAAAAATTCGATATGTTTCATTGGTTTCATTATCTACAAGCTCCACATCTTCACCTTCTTCATCAACCAAAGTGACTGACAAATGCATTTCACGAAATCGACCAATTCGGTAACGGTCTTTAAAAAGACGCAACACACTGATTAAACTTTCTTCTGCTTCAAAACTATCAAGTCGGCCTTCAAAAATAATTTCCATCAAGCACTCCCTAGCAGGATAAACTGCTATGTTCTATCAACGGCTATTCTAGTTAACGGCTGCATTTGAGAGAGCTTGAGAAAAAATAGGCCTACAAATATCCTCCCTAATAGATTACAATTCGACTATTATCTAGGAACATCATAAATCTATGGTATTTGTCGCTTGCGGGCTAAATCATAAAACGACCCCAATACATATGCGTGAAAAAGTTGCATTGCCTGTTGCTGAGCAAGACAAACTGCTCGCAAGTCTGGCAGGTCTTCCCGCGGTCAATGAAGCAGTTATTTTATCAACATGTAATCGTACAGAAATCTATTGTGACACAGAAGATACGGCGCCCCTTTCTTCCTGGCTTGCTGAGGAGCATCAACTTAATCCAAAAGATCTTTCGCCTTATCTTTATATTCATCAAGGTCATGAAGGGGTACGTCACACATTACGAGTAGCAAGCGGACTTGATTCGATGATGGTCGGAGAACCACAAATTCTTGGCCAAATGAAGCAAGCCTACCTACAAGCCGTTCGGGCTGGAACGATAAAAACCAACTTGCGTCAAGTCTTTCAATATGTTTTTAATGCGAGCAAACGTATCCGCAACCATAGCGGGATAGGGAATAGCCCTGTATCGATAGCATATGCCGCAGTCCAACTGATTGGCCAATCTTTTACTGACTACAAACCTCTACGCGTCTTTATTATTGGCTCAGGTGAAACAGCCTCATTGGTTGCAAAATATCTAAACAAAGCTGGGGTAAGCGATTTTACAATTGCAAGCCGTACAGAAGAGAATGCCAAAGCACTATCCAACACTCTTATGGGCAAAACTGTTGGCATCGGCGATATTCCTCATCATTTATCTATGGCAGATGTGATTATTTCTGCGACCTCTTGCCCCTTACCCTTTATTAATCAAAGCTTGGTTCAGCATGCCCAAGAAAATCGCCAAAACCTGCCAATATTTTTCCTAGATTTAGCCGTACCTCGAGACATTGAAGCTAATGTAAAAGATATTGAAGGCGTAACACTTTACAATGTTGATGATCTTCAGCACATCATAAGCCAAGGAATTTCGCAAAGACAACACGCAGCTATTGAAGCTGAACGCTTGATCGAATCAGAATTAGATAGCTATATCCGCTGGCATCGCTCTTTAAATGCTAAAAATATTATTTGCAACTATCGAAACAAAATGCAAAATTTAGCAAATTTAGAACTTTCTCGTGCAAAGCTTCGACTAAACAACGGCAACTCCCCAGAAATGGTTTTGGAGGAGTTAACTGCCCGTCTCGTCAATAAAATTGCCCACAACCCTACAATCGGTTTACGCAACGCAGCCTGGGATAATCGCCCAGAAGTAATCGACTTGGCTCAATACCTCTTTGACACACTACCTATATGAAAAAATCACTTGAATTAAAGCTTCAACAAATGCAAGAACGCTTTGAAGAAATCAGTTACCTGCTGTCTGAAAGTACGGTCATCGCAGATCAACCAAAATTCAAAGCTTTGTCAAAAGAATATGCTCAACTAGAACCAGTAGCCAGTTGCTTCAATCAATACCTAGAAGCCATAGATAATCTGCAATCATTGCAGGAACTTAAAGACGGCGATGACAAAGAACTTGCCGCAATGGCCGATGAAGAAATACAGGTAGCCCAAGCCAAGAGCAATCAACTCGACGAAGAACTGCAATGGCATTTAATTCCGAAAGATCCAGATGATGAGCGCAATATCTATCTGGAAGTCCGGGCGGGCACAGGTGGTGATGAAGCAGCCATTTTCGCAGGTGATCTTTTTCGAATGTATTGCCGTTATGCTGAATCCCGCGGTTGGCAAATTGAAGTTATCAGTGCCCACCATGGAGAGCATGGTGGTTTTAAAGAAGTTATTGCACGTGTGAGTGGGCATGGTGTCTATGCGGAGCTCAAATTTGAATCAGGCACACATCGCGTTCAGCGGGTACCTGAAACAGAGTCTCAAGGTCGCGTTCATACTTCAGCGTGCACTGTCGCTATATTGCCCGAAGTCGAAGAAATTGACCACATCGACATCAACCCCGACGACCTTCGTGTTGATACCTACCGCTCATCAGGCGCCGGTGGACAGCACGTCAATAAAACAGACTCAGCTATCCGAATTACCCATCTACCAACAGGTGTGGTGGTTGAATGTCAAGATGAACGCTCCCAACACAAAAACCGCGCCAAGGCCATGGCCTTATTGAAAACCAGACTCTTAAATGCCGAGCAAACAAAACAACGCCAAGAGCAAGCTGAAACTCGAAAATCGCTAGTCGGTAGCGGTGACCGCTCCGAACGTATTCGCACCTATAATTTTCCGCAAGGCCGATTAACCGATCATCGCATCAATCTAACCCTCTATCAGCTCAGTGATGTAATTGAAGGTGATTTATCCATGGTTATTGATGCATTAAAACGCGAATACCATGCTGAATTACTTGCTGAACTAGGTCGCCATGACTGATATTAAACAGGCCCTGATAAAAGCTGTCGAACTATTAAGCAATACCTCCCTTAGCCCACAAATTGATGCAGAAATACTGCTAGGTCACGTGCTTGATACCTCTCGAACTGTCTTATATACCCACCCCGAACAACAATTAGCGGAACACGAACAAATACAATATGAAGCAATCGTTGAAAAGCGGGTAAATGGCACCCCTATTGCTTACCTTGTTGGGTATAAAGAGTTTTGGTCCTTAAAATTATTAGTATCCTCAGACACACTCATACCAAGATCAGAAACCGAGTTACTGGTTGAGCTTACGCTTGAACATTGCCAGAATATCAACAAGGCTCACATCCTAGATTTAGGTACTGGTAGTGGTGCGATAGCTTTAGCCATCGCTTCAGAGCGACCCGAGTGGCAACTTTTTGCCGCTGATCAAAGCCCTCTGGCACTTAAGCTTGCAAAATTTAACGCCCAACAATTGAAGCTCACCAATCTTGATTTTTTTTGCTCAGATTGGTTCACTAACGTACCTAAACTTAAATTCAATGCTATTGTCTCTAACCCGCCCTATATCGCTATGAGCGATCCTCATTTACATCAAGGAGATGTCAGGTTTGAGCCTCCTTTAGCCCTGATCAGTGGCAAAGAAGGTTTAGATGCACTAGCCTTTCTTATCAACTCTAGTTATGATCACATCTTGCCAGGCGGTTGGTTGTTAGTGGAGCATGGATACCAGCAAAGAACAGCTGTTGAGGCGTTTTTTTTAAAGAGAGGCTATCAGAATATCCACTGCTGGCAGGATCTACAAGGACTTGATCGTGTGAGTGGCGGGCAGACTGCCTCATAAAAACAATCAATGATAAGCCATAAGTTGCAGAATATAGGCTATAGTTGATGAATGGACTATTTTTTGATATACCTAACCCATTTAGGCTGAATGCAGCATCGGGTTGAAGAGTAAAAAGATACACAAGCGCTCGCAGCATTAGAGCACTAATAATTGGTCAGTTTAATCAAAGAGAGTAGAAACAACGTGAAAAATGACACCGTTGGCAGTATGGGGATCGCACCTTATCAGGAAACGAAGGGCGAAGAATACATGAATGAACAGCAGCTGGCACACATTGAGAAAATCCTGCTAGCCTGGCGTCAATCATTAATGGAAGAAGTTGACCGCACTGTGTCCCACATGAAAGATGAAGCGGCAAACTTTCCTGATCCTTCAGATAGAGCAAGCCAAGAAGAAGAATTTAGTATTGAGCTTCGCACAAGAGATAGAGAGCGCAAGCTCATCAAAAAAATTGAAGACGCTCTTGAACGCCTCCGTGATGATGACTTTGGCTATTGCGAGGCCTGTGGTGTTGAAATTGGTTTAAGAAGATTAGAAGCACGCCCCACCGCAACACTCTGCATTGACTGTAAGACATTATCTGAGATTAAAGAACGGCAAAATCAAGGAAATTAATCAGGATTTACTGAGTTCCAGCTCTTAGTACACTAGGGGCTGTTGACATTTGATCCTCCGGTCCCCGACGTGCCGCGGTTTATCCGGCGTTGTTGCAGATTTCAAAAACTGTTCTTTTAGAAGCCGGATTTAAAAAAAAAGAGATAAGAAATATGGCGTTACGAACCTAAACGGTATAACTTCGGTTTTCTGAGAACAGGAGCTTACCAATGACTAAAAAAGCCTATAGAATTCGTAACTGGTCTGAGTATAACAAAGGATTAGTTTCTCGTGGAAGTCTTTTTATTTGGTTTAATAAAAATCAAATAATGAGTGCTCAAGGCTCCCATGGGAATCAGGCCTATTCAGATTGACTGATTCTTTGTGCTTTCACCATTAGGCAGTTATTTAATTTACCCTACAGGGCAGCAGAAGGTTTTTTGGATTCATTAATAAAGCTCAATCAGTTAAACATATCGACACCACACTATACTACTCTTTTCCAAAGAAGTAAGACTTTAAAAGTAGATTTAGGTATTAAACCTAGAGGTGTACCTCGGCATATTTTAATTGACTCAACGGGAGCTCAAGTCCTGGGTGGTTGAACTCATCACACGACTTAAATCGGCACCTGATAAAGAAGAAGAACTACGCCTTTGGAAACAAGAAAATAATTATCATCGACGTTCTTTAGTAGAAACCAATATCGGGCGATTGAATTCCATTTTTGGCGATGAAATGAGTGCCCGTACGCCTGAAAACCAATATACAGACCTAGCTATACGATGCAGGATTATTAATAAGATGAATAAACTGGGACTACCCGATAGTGTGGATGTTTTTTAAACCGCCCCCTGGGGGGCTGGCGTAGCTCTTGATATATGCAACAACGCCGGATAAACCGCGGCACGTCGGCGACGGGAGGATCAAATGTCAACACACCCTACGCAAACTAAAAATAAAATCGTTGATAGTGCAGAGAGTGTGTATGCTCATGATGATATAATTTGCTTTCCTAGCAACAATGATTTTTGAACCGATAAGCTTTGTTATGGAGAGCGCTCCTTTATAGTGTTGAGCTTAAGCCACTTCAAGAGTGGAAAGCCTGATCTGTAATGCTTGCTCCCCACCTGAACCCCAGGGTTCAAATCTGATGTTGCTAGGAACTTCAATTTATATATTCATGCACCCTCATGCTTCATTTTTATTGCCAGGGCATATCTATCTCGACAACCCCATTTTCAGAAGCTTCATGCTCATATCAAATCGAAGCGATCAAGGTTCATGACCTTGCTCCATGCAGCCCCAAAGTCACGCACGAAAGTCTCTTGCCCATCCTCATATGCATAAAGTTCTGCAAGTGCCCTAAGTTCAGCATTTGAACCGAAAATAAGATCAACTGCCGTTCCCGTCCACTTGAGCTTTTGAGACTCACTATCGTGCCCGTCGTACACGCCTTCAGAAGTTGTGGATTTCTCCCATTTTGTATTCATATCAAGAAGATTTACAAAAAAGTCATTGGTTAAGATGCCAGGCCGCTCTGTGAATACACCATGTTTTGAATCCTTAAAATTTGCATAAAGAACTCGCAGGCCACCGACAAGGACCGTCATTTCAGCTACACTCAAAGTTAAAAGGCTCGCCCTATCGACCAAAAGCTCTACCATAGACGCCTCTAGCCCCTTTTGGATAAAATTACGAAATCCATCAGCTTTGGGCTTTAGTGCATCAACCGATTGAACATCGGTCTGCTCCTGTAATGCATCCATTCTCCCCGGTGAAAAGTCAACATTAAGAACAAAACCCGCCTTCTTTGCCGCTTCCTCAATAGCGACCGTTCCACCCAGAACAATAAGATCAGCGAGCGATACTTTTTTCTTTCCTGACTGCGCGCTATTAAACTTTGCTTGGATAACTTCAAGCTTTTTAAGAACTTTAGCGAGTTCATGAGGCTCATTTACTTCCCAGTCCTTTTGTGGTGCCAAACGAATACGCGCACCATTCGCTCCGCCACGTTTGTCACTGTTGCGAAATGTTGCTGCCGACGCCCAAGCTGTTTTGACCAACTCTGAAATGGAAAGTCCTGACGTTAAGATTTGATTTTTAAGCGAAATAATTTCTTTCTCTTTGATTATTTCATGACAAACTTCAGGAATCGGATCTTGCCACAGCATCTCTTCTGCTGGTACGAGCGGTCCAAGATAACGCGTTCTTGGCCCCATATCCCGATGAGTCAGTTTAAACCAAGCCTTGGCAAATGCCTCTGTTAGCTCTTGAGGATGGTGAAGGAAGTGTTTTGAAATCTTATGGTAAACAGGATCCATAATAAGAGCAAGATCAGTTGTAAACATCATGGGCGGGTGTTTTTTTGAACGATCGTGCGCATCTGGTACCGTATTGGCAGCTGAGACTTCCTTAGGTGTCCATTGATTACCCCCGGCAGGACTCTTCGTAAGTTCCCATTCGTAGCCAAATAAATTTTCAAGATAATTGTTATCCCACTGAATAGGGTTGGATGTCCATGCCCCTTCCAAACCACTGGTGATTGTATAAACCCCATTCCCGTTACCAAAAGTGTTTTTCCAACCTAACCCCTGCTCTTCGACACCGCAGGCTTCTGGTTCAGGCCCCAGATGTTCAATTGCAGAAGCCGCTCCATGAGCTTTACCAAATGCATGTCCTCCAGCAATCAGAGCGACTGTTTCCTCATCATCCATCGCCATCCGAGCAAATGTTTCTCGAATATCTATTGCTGCAGCAACTGGATCAGGCTTGCCACTGGGTCCTTCTGGATTGACGTAGATAAGTCCCATTTGAACCGCAGCCAATGGATTCTCAAGCTTGTGGTCTATACTATAGCGCTTATCTCCCAGCCATTCGGCTTCAGATCCCCAGTAGACGTCTTCTTCAGGTTCCCAAGTGTCCAGACGCCCACCAGCAAAACCAAAGATTTTCAATCCCATTGATTCAAGGGCTATCGTACCCGTAAGCATCATGAGATCAGCCCAGGAGAGCTTATAGCCATATTTTCGCTTTATAGGCCATAATAAACGTCGCGCTTTGTCGAGATTGACATTATCAGGCCAACTATTAAGAGGAGCAAAGCGTTGTGCTGCAGCGCCTGCACCGCCACGACCATCACCGATACGATAAGTACCCGCGCTATGCCAGGCCATCCGAATAAAGAATGGTCCATAGTGACCATAATCAGCAGGCCACCAGGCCTGTGAGTCCGTCATCAACGTATGGAGATCTTGAATCACTGCATTCAAGTCCAAACTTTCAAATGCTTCTCTATAATTAAATGAAGCACCCATGGGATGTGTTGAGTTTTTCTTCAAAATTTTAAGATTAAGTTGATTGGGCCACCAATTGATCATTGGTTTATCATGTTGATGGGCGCCACTTGATAACGGACACTTCGCTTCCCTAGACATAATTCATTCCTTAAGCTATTACTAGTGAATTTGAGTTATCGTAGCAACTAACTCTATTGACTGCAAAGTTCACCATATCACAAGATATCTTAAGAATCCTTGGCTAATTGCAACTCTATTCTCTCCAAATATTTAGCAACCGCTCCCTTATGGGCGTGCAAAACTGCTGTTGCGCTAATCATTTGTTGTTGGCGTGTCTTGGGATCATGATGTAAATCACTAACCATTTTTATCAACTCATTACTATCTTTAGCCATCTTGAGCGCCCCTTTTTGAGCTAACTCTAAACAGATAGCCTTGGAGTTATTCATAAAAGGACCACACAAAACGGGCACATTAACCGCGATGGGTTCTAATACATTGTGACCACCAATGGGTACTAAGCTTCCACCGACAAAAGCATAATCACTCAGTTGATAAAAATGAAGCAATTCTCCAATAGAGTCGATAACAACAATCTCACAAATTGGTTGAATTGTTTGAGGTTGACTTCTAAGAGCCGTAATAAATCGATATTCATTACAAAGCAAATATACCGCCTGAAACCGTTCGGGATGACGCGGAACAACTAACATCAACACATCAGGAATCTCTCGTTGCAACGCTTTCAATTGTGAAAGCAACTGCTCCTCCTCATTTTCATGTGTGCTTGCCGCGATGAAAACTGGTCGAGCCTCCCCCCATAATACCTTCAATGCTTTGCATTCAGTATTAGTAGTTGATTGAATATTAATATCAAATTTTAAGTTACCCAATACCTCAACACGCGATTCTAAAGCCCCTAATGCTTTAAAACGCTCTGCATCATCCTCACTTTGTGCAAAAATAGCCGTGAGTTGACTGATGATCGGTTTAAACAAAAAACGCACTTTTTGATAGCGTTGAAAAGCTGACGATGAGATTCGAGCGTTGATAATAAAACAGGGTATATTCAACTGATGCGTATAGGCAATCGTATTAGGCCAAAGCTCCGTTTCCATCATTATACAAAGACGTGGATTAACCTTTTTAAAAAACCTTTTTAACACCCAAGGTAAATCATAAGGCACGTATTGATGCTGAACTTGGTGGACAAACCTTCTCAAGACCTCTTGACTGCCAGTTGGAGTCATGGTCGTTACTATGATTTTATAATTTTTAGCCAACAAGGCATCAATCAGGGGAGCTGCTGCAACAACTTCCCCTAATGAAACCGCGTGCAGCCAGATATCCACCGGCCCTTTTAGCTTGGCCTGCGCAAATCGCTCCTTAATACGCCGACGATAGGCTGGCAAGCGCCGTCCTTTCCAATAAAGACGCAGCAGAATAAATGGTATAATAAAATATAGTAAAATAGTGTATATTTTGCGCATAAATTTTAAACTCAAAAGCGTGAGTTTATACTTTTTCCTCCAGCTACGTCATCCTTTGTTTCTTACAAGAATTAGAAGCACCGCACCTGAAACGCCTATATTTGAACAATCAAGTCCTCTTGCTCTCTGCATAGATATGCAGTAAATAAAAAACCGTTTTAACCATCATTGAACAATTTCCTTCTGAGCTGCTGTAGTGTCTATGAGCCTTAAAGCCTCATTCGTTTTGATACTCTCGCCAAAAATTGGTATTAGTAACCCTGGTGATGCTATCAATCGTTGTTTTGCTGATTTTGTCAGGCGTTTTACATAGCGCTCTACACGCATCGCCTGGGCTTTATCGCCATTGATGAACCAATATTGCACAATACTACGTGGCTTAAAACTGCGGGTATATTTACAAGCTTTAGTACCCATAAGATGCTCTTGATAGCGACGTAGAAGATCTGTCGTATAACCCACATAATAACTACCGTTTTCACATTCAAGAATATAAACCCAAAACTGTTTCTCAGTAAGCTTCATCAATCAATTTGCCCTAACACGCCATTTCTTTAAGCGCATGGTTGCTTCTTTAATATCTGCAGTTGATCCTGCATAGGAAAAACGTACATAGTGATGTCCGTGAATAGGGTCAAAATCGGTTCCCGGTGTCGCTATAACGCCTGTTTCTTTTAACATTGCTTTGCAAAAATTAACACTATCTTTAGTCAAATGAGCCACATGCGCATACAAATAAAATGCGCCATCCATCGGAGGAAAGCTATCAAATCCTGCCTTTGGCATTTCTTTCAAAAGAACCTCCCGGTTCCTCGCATAGCGCTTGATATGTGAATCTAGAGTTTTTTCACACTCAAAACAGGCAAGTGCTGCATATTGCGAGGGGTTGGGTGGGCAGATATATAAATTTCTGGCTAATTTTTCTAAGGGTTCAATCAGAACTTCAGGCACAACCATCCAACCTAAGCGCCAACCTGGCATTGAAAAATACTTTGAAAAACTGTTAATCACCACCATATTATTACCATAGTTTAAGGCACTAACTTCTTTAATTGTTTTGTCATAAACAATTCCGTGATAAATCTCATCGGAGATCAAAAGGATATTGTTCTTTTCACAATATTGAACCAACAATTTTAATTGCTCTCTTTCAATAGCAGTACCCGTGGGATTAGAAGGAGAAGTAATCAGAAGACCCTCAATTTTTTTAGGTAAAGTATTTAAATCATCCACTGTGGGCTGAAATTTGTGAGCCATGGTTGGGTGGAACTCTGCTTTGTTTAGGCCTAAGATATCTAAAGTATTAAGATACGAGTAATAACACGGCAATGGCACACCAATCGTTTGACCCTCATCAAAACAGCCAGTAAAGGCTAATGAGAAAGCGCCGGATGCTCCATTGGTAATTAAAATACGATTGGGATTTATTTTCAGGTTGTATCTTTGCTTATAAAAAAGCGCAACCCGCTCGCGCAAAGCCATAATTCCTACAGCCGGTGTATAACCATGATAAAGTACCTCGGCTTTTTTTACTGCACGAATAGCCTCTTTTGGAGCTCCAGTGCTGGGTTGCCCAACACTTAAAGCAATAACAGAACGCCCCTTATCTCGGAATTGTTGAGCAAGTTGGGATAGTTCTTCAGCATGAGATTTTGTTGCCCCCCGAAACGACGGCTTAATTTCCATAACAATTCCTTTTGTAGTCTTTATCTAGCTCAAAAATTAATCGATGATTTAGAGTAGAGTATAGTATAGTCCAAAAGAAGATGTTCTAGACTGATGTGATTTACTCAATATACAACTGGGTCACTAGCCAGGAGGCTCATTCCCTAGCAATTGTCGACACCACCTATCAATACTTCCTATTTCACCTCAGCAACCAACTTCCTCAACAAAGTTGAGCCTCAGTCTTAAGTGAACTGATTTTCTGTTTCAAGAAGCTTATCACCTGAGGCGTCATCGGTTTAGTAAATAGATCATCCATTCCCGCATCAATACCTTCCTTCAATGCAGTTTCTTTCGCGTGCGCTGTCAGCCCCACAATCATAATTGGCACTTTTTGGTGGGTTAACTCCCAGTGTCGAAATCGACGAGTAAATTCATAGCCAGACATGCCTGGTAAACCAATATCAGAAATAATAAGATCAAACGGCTCTGATTGCGCCAAAATAAGTGCCTGCTCCCCATTATCCACCACTTTAAGGTTACAACCCACAGCATGGATAGCAATTTTTGCAATCTGCATCGCAATTGGATTATCTTCAATGAGAAGCACCCGAGGTAACGACGCATCTAGTTGCTGTGTTTTCGAAGAATCAACCTGAAACGCTGAAACAATCAACGGTTTTTGAATATAAACACTAGATTCACTTTTCATCTTAGTTGACTTCGATTTAGCCATCATTTTTTTTAACTCAAGTTCAACC
Organism: Legionella sp.; assembly: GCA_044233795.1. Taxonomy (GTDB): domain Bacteria; phylum Pseudomonadota; class Gammaproteobacteria; order Legionellales; family Legionellaceae; genus JBIIJL01. The sequence continues at coordinate 13,928 of JBIIJL010000005.1, forward strand.
ATAAACGTTGTACCAACCCCCTCCTTACTGATAAATGAAATGTCACCACCTAATAGCCTCACATAAGATTGAACGATATTTAACCCTACCCCATGCCCAGTAAAAGTTCCTTTGTAAGAAGGCGTTGCTCGAAAAAATCTATCGAACACCCTGTCCTGAAGCGCGTCAGGGATCCCAATCCCTGTATCAGCAACAGTTACTCTAAGCTTCACACTTTCCTTGGTTTCCCAAAGACTATGTGCATTGATGATAATAGAACCTTGGTGGGTAAATTTAATTGCGTTGCTGACAAGGTTTAGCAAAATCCGATGCAATTTTGTTCGATCACTAACAATGAGGTTAGGTATAGCATTATCAACTTCAGACTCAATTGATAGATTTTTTAGTTTGACTGTAGGTAACTGCAACTGAACAATATCACGAATCCCTTGACGCAGATCAAAGGGCTCTTCATAAACTGCGGTTTCACTTATGTTTTCAGATGAAACCACCTCAAGAATACTATTTAGGAGATTTAATAACTGATGTCCACTCTGATTAATCCATTGAGCATAACGCCTCCGCTCAGCCCCCTCAACATCTTGTTCCAATAATTCAGAGATACCAACAATACCTGTTAAGGGAGTACGAATATCATGACTCATATTCGCAATAAAAGCAGTTTTCGCGCGGTTGGCTGCTTCGGCTTGATTTTTAGCCTGCTCTAACGCTATCTGCATGTTTTTGCTTTCAGTAATATCTGAGTAAATTCCCACAATACCATAGACATTGCCTTGCCCATCAAAAAGTGGAACCTTACTGGTCAACAAGACTCTTTCAGATCCATCTGGTAATGTTTGTCGCTCCTCAATATTAAACTTGGCCTGTCTAGTGCTCATTACATCTTTATCGTCAGCACGGTAGGCATCACTTTGTTCCTTTGTAGTAGGTAAATCGTAATCCGTTTTTCCAACAATAGCGCTACTTGAGGGTAATTGCAGTGATTTTGCCAAAGCCTCATTACATCCTAGATAGACAGAATGAATATTCTTCCAAAAAATATAGTAATTCGGAATGCAATCTATAATCGAAAGTTGAATCTTTTTTTCAGTCGTTGAATCATTAACTAAATCGCTGACATCAACGCCCATCAATAAAAAAAAACTAAGGTGCGCCTGTTTAATTTTAGATTTTGTCCATTGAATTATGATAGGGGCAAATGCCTCTGAATGACGAGAGCGTCCTCTATTGATTTTTGTTTCTTTAAGAGCTTCTAAGGATGGAAAAGCGGGCTGGATTTGATGAAATTGACAAACTTCAAAGTAATTTTTTCTAAAACAATCCATCTCGTGCAGCTGGTAAATATCAAGCAGGGATTGGTTACAGTGCACAATCTCACCTGTCATCGATAGCAAAAGAGCTGGGTTATCTATCCCCAACAAACAAACATTGAAATGGTCTTCTTTTTTCACAATGCTACCAACCAGGTTTTCCGTTATATAATGCATCAGATCTTTTTATGCCGCATCGAATCAGTGGGGCATTATAGTCTATAAATGCTCTAGAGTTACGCAATCAACTAGTTAATTGCCTCGGCACGACTATCAGATCTCCTTATATATTCACGAGTGACGGACTTTCACTGCTGCTAGGTTCATATCCACCGGGGAATTTGGAAGCAAATAATCGAGAACTGCAACCAGAAATCATCGCACCATGTGTCAAGTCAGCAAGAGTTTGGAGTGAACATGTATCTTGGTCACCAGGACGAGGTTTTTCAACAATCTCGTGCAAAGACAAATCTAATACACCACCTCGAACATATTGATAGTCATCCTTTTGGAGTACATCTTCATTTTGGAGAAGCTGCAATACTTCTCGCTCTGCATCATAAACATTATTGATTTTTCCAGGAAAAACATGGATGATGCCTTTATTTGCAAAAGTCACACTACCTCTAAAGCCAGGTCCAGTCCTCATTTTAGCAAGCACAGTACCTTTCCAACCAACAAATTTGAATCGATCACAAAATTCTGGCCAAAATTGCATCATCGCTTTTTCTGAGCATAAACGGATAGTATTTTTCACCAACATCTCTGGCAAACTTTTGAGGGCCTGTTGCGCTTGTTCTGGTTGAGCATACGATCCAAGAATAGTCCATTTGCCGTGAGTCAAAATATAAGTATTATCAAGTTTACCATCATCATGGCGAGTATCTTGATAGGGCATCAAACAAGGGAAAAATCCATCCATGACAATAAATGAAACAGGTAGTGCCTCAGGCTTTTGATCAAGATATATTAAGGCAAGGCAAGGCTGATACACCACTTCCATATCAAGGGAAAAACCAGAGATTTTTGGGATAAAACTCTGATAACTGGTCGCATTGATAACGTGGTCAAAGTCTTCGTGGCTCTCACCATTAGTGATACGAAACTTCCCACCAACTTTGAGTATTTTTTTTACATTATATTTGCAAATGACAGGTATCTGCTCATCATCTAAATATTGCCTAAAAGCCTCGCGCAAACGAGCGCCAACGGCAATACTGGGCTCATCAATATCGAAGGCCGCGAGGACATTATCCGTATATCCCCATTCAGCTGGCTTGATTTCACGAAATGACGCCGATTCTTCACAGACTTTTTTAAATTCTTCAACGGTTACACGCGATGGAGCATCGTCAGCATCGCGCTTACCTAGAGCATAAATTGAGTATTGGTGTGGAATAAGCAACTCTTTATACTCTTTTTGAAACAGGGTAAATCCAGTGCGGCAAGATGCCCTGGTCGCTTGAGAGCGGGGGTAATGAGGTCCTGCATGAAGTCGAATACCAAAATTACCAGAGATTTGTCGAAAAATATCTGTATTTTTCTCAAATATAGTAACGCTATACCCTGCCTGCTTCAAAGCACGAGCGATGTGGCAGCCATACCAACCTGCACCAATAATTGCTACCTTATCCGTCAAACACCCTCCCCACATCAATTTTGTTAATGTTGGATATTATATCTATTAATTGTCTCAATAGTTTACATGCAAATTATAATAATGTCACTATGTTAGGTGCTATTGACCATTAGTTTTGGGAAATTTTCTAAAGTGCCTACGTAACGTAGTTTATGTACGGTATTCAGAAATCTCCTGGATGGCGTAGACAAGCCGCATCACGTAGACGTTGTAGATCAATCACCCGATCCGCCATCTGAATGGTTTCTTGGCGATGTGCTATTACAATTTGAGTAATTGCTAACGATTTTAATGAACGATTTATATTCTTTTCATTTTCTATATCCAAATGACTGCTCGATTCGTCTAAAAACAATATTTTAGGCTTTTTATATAATGCTCTGGCCAGCAATAAGCGCTGCTTCTGCCCACCAGAGAAATTCAACCCAGTATCACCGAGGAGCGTTTCATAACCCATAGGAAGTGTCATGATGGTCTCATGAATAAAAGCCAACTGAGCCACCTCAATCGCCCGCTTCATATCTATTTCTTCATCAAAAAATACAATATTATTAATAATAGAACCCATCAATAACACATCATCTTGCATCACCGATGCAATATACTCTCGGTAATTTTTTAAACCAAACTGAGTAAGCGGAATATCATTAATATAAATCTCGCCTTCAGTAGTCGGTAACAAGCCCATCATTACCTTTAAAAGAGTCGTTTTCCCACAACCAGATGCCCCAATCACTACAACTTTTTCACCTGGATGAATGCGCAAAGATAAATCTGAGAACACTTCGGGTCCATTGACCTCATATTTGAAAGATATATTTTTTAGCATCAGTGATCCTGGCCCTTCGTGCTCAGCGCCCCTCCCAATATTAACCACTTCTGGTTGCTGGAAAAAAATATCACCTAAACGATCGAGTTGTATTGAAATTAAGCGATATTCAAAAATGCTTTGAATAAATGATGTTGCCTTATTGACCAATAATAATCGATATGACAGGAAGGCAATCAGCATACCTACTGAAAATTGATTTGATAATACCAGCACTGCGCCAATACTCACCACAACGAGTTGTTCAACATGAAAGAGCAATTGATTAACGGCTTGGTAAGCGACATTCATCTTCGAAACCTTTATATCAGCATTCAATGAATCAATATAATTGTTTTTCCAAAGACTCAACCTAACTCGTTCTTTTAAAAACGATTTGATAGGTAGAATGCATTGAATTGTTTCGATAAAAGTAGTCAAGGCCTTCGCATGTTGCCGTACAGAGCGCCCAGTTAATGATTGCAAATGCTGATAAGAAAGATAGCGCACTCCAAAGCATAGAAACAAAGCAAACAATACTAGCAACGATAATATGCGGCTATAAATAAGCATCACAGAAAAATTGATGAGAATCATCATGCCATCCAAGACTGTATTAACAAAATCTGTACTAATTTTCTTTTGTATCAGATCAATGGACTGGACCTTAGATTGCAAATCACCAATATGTCTTTTTTCAAAGAACTCTAGTGGCAATTTCAATATATGCGAAACAACATTTGAAGAAAACTGCGCAGCCATTTGATTAGTGTAATACACCACCATATTGCCACGTAAATACTCTGTCAAAACCTGAATCAACATCACGCCTAGAAAACCTGATGCAAGCACAAATAAATTACTTTTCTCACTATAACCTATCACATTATCTGTCACATATTGCATAAACAAAGGATTCATAAGACTTAACAGTTCAATCGATAACGACAATAGCAACAATACAATAATTGACTGGTTCCAACCTTGAAACACCCTAACAAGATCAAACAATTTCAGTGGATGTGCACTTGTCAGGGTTTCAAAATCCGCTGATTTTTCAACCTCTAATACAATACCGGTAAATGCGCTCTGAGCTTCTTGTAAGGAGCATGTCACAATGCCCGAAGCTGGATCGTGTATCACCAGATGACCTTTTTTCACTTCCTTTAGCACTACAAAATGATTCATATTCCAGTGTAAAATTGCCGGACATTTTACCAAATCAAGTTCCTCAATAGGAACCTGTAAAGGCCTTGTCATAAAACCCAAGCATTCAAAAAGTTGCGTCAATTGAAGCAACGTCACACCTCTAGAAGACGTGTTACTTAACTGCCGTATCGCATGTAAATCAATTTGATGCCCCCAATACTTGCTAATCATGGCCACACAAGCATGCCCACATTCAGCTCGTTCATTCTGTAAGACAAGTGGAAGTTTGGCGGGGTTTTTAAACCAATGCCAGGTAAAATCAAGATTCATGCCACAATACCCCCATACACGCTATAGATAGGATCTAACACCCACTGCCAAATTTTTCTTTTTGAACCCACCACCACAGCTGTAAAAGTCATCCCTTGTTGTATTTTCTTAAACTTCCCGTAGATGCTCACAAATGGTTTTTCAAGTATTGCTGTAGCCTTATAGTAAGGCTGACCTATTCGAATCGGTTTTTCTTCCTCATCATCAGTTAATATACTTTGACTGAGGTATTGAATTTTGGCTTTCGATGCGCCAAAACGGGTATAAGGGTAAGCATCATATCGAAGGATAACCCTACTATTTTTGCCAAGATAGCCGACATACTTCACAGGAATATAAAGCACCGCCATTAACGACGCACCGCTAGGTAATATTTTCATAAGGGGTTTTGTTAAATTGGCATATTGACCTTGTTGATAAATGACACTAGAAATAACACCATCAACAGGGGATCGAATCATCACTGAATGCTCGTGCTTGTAAGCTATAAGCTCAAGCGCTACTGTCCTCTCGTTATTTTTTAGCAAACCAAGCTCATCGCGCTTGGTTTGATACAAGGATGACGGAATGTATTTTTTCTCCAACAATGGTATTAATCGCTCCAATTGCTTCTCTTTATATTGAATATCCTTTTCAATCGCTCGTTTCTTCTGCTCAAGCTGCCAGAGTGCGTTGTGCTGTTTTTCCTTTGGTAAACCATCATACGATGGATGAATTAAAAATAATTTATCCCCTTTTTTGATGGCCCCCCCTTGTTGCGCATAAGCTCGCACAATCACACCATTTTTATTGGTATAAATACTTGCAACACCTTTAGTGGATTCCACAAAACCTGTCACAATAAATTTTTCAGAAAACTCTCCAAAGATAAAAAATAGTATCATCAGAAAGATAATCAACAGCACGCCTCCTGTGAATAAATGGTATTTAACGGGCGTATTGATAAAAACTTCGACAAAGTTTCTATTCTTTCTGTTATCGATCGCTTCTTGCCTAAACAGTCCCTTCTCGTTCATTTTATTTCCACTTCAACATAAAACAGCGCTCCATAGGCAGCCCCCGCATATAGAAAACGGAGGGCCTGATATATGATTTGGGGAATAGCAATTGATTTTATATAACGGTTTTAGGAGCTTGTTGATTTTCCATCCGAACCCAACGTGACCAAGCTCGGTAATTCCTTGCACCATATTCTTTGCCACTCAATTTCTTCAACAAGTTATGAGCCGCAAGATAGTTATCGGGCTGTTTGAGACGCAATATGACAAGCAATTTTTCACCTGCACTTTGAGTAATCTCTTCTTGCACTTTTTTGGATGTCGCAGCGTTCAATAATACAATTAGGGCCTTATTCCTATCTGAAGTATAGGGAGAATCAAGCAGCTCAATAAATGGCTTTAAATCAAGATTAGGCGCGTTCCATTTAGCCAAGGTTGCACTGAGCACTCTCATTGCATTATTCCTCACCCCATCATCCCTATCCTTAGCGGCATGAACCAATGAGACGACAATCTCTTGTGGATCTTTAAAATGTGCAGTCAGATATGCCGCTGCCGCGCGCCGATCGGCTGATTTGTCATGATACAGCGTATTCAAAATTAATGCTTTTTTATCAATGGCTGCTTCATTAAACTCTTTTAAGTAGGGTTTGAGTGATGGATGATCAAAATTGACCTGGCAGTGGTATACAGGACAGGACGTAGTTTCTCCTGATATCTGGTTATTCAGCACCATTTGTACCGACTTTTTTTGATACTCCTCCATATCATCAATCACGTCTTTTTTAGTAATTTTACGAGGCGGATCCTGTTTAATACTCGGCAGTGCTTGGACAAAACGCATCCGTTCAGGGTGATCTTTATCAACAACTTCTATCGTTGTAGCAAAGGTATGCGTGTCAGGATATACAACCATTTGAAAATCTACAAACAAATATCCATATTGTTTCTTAATTGCCTCACGGATGTTGTCTCGTCTCACTCGCAGTTTATTGAGCTCATCCTCTGATGAATGATTTTTCTCCCCTTGACTATACTTAGCGACTAAGTTGTAAATCTTCGCGAGCTCTTTGCCATGCTGATGGATAATGGCCTGAGCCTCTTTTGGGCTCACACCATAAACATCAATGGTCGCTTTAGCATTGATGGTTGTAGAGACCAGAACACCTGCTAAAAATCCTATTTCTTTTATCATGATCCTTATCCTCAAGCGTTGTAAGTTTTGGCGTTATTTAAGTCGACATGTCTTTGCATATTTTGCTTCAACATACTCACCATTTCATTTCTATAAAGTTCAATTGTGTGCTGCTGCCTCCTAGAGTCCCATTTGAATTCTTGATTTTTTTTCAAGAGAAATTGAACAAAAATATCGAGCATCTTTATTTCTTGATTCGCATCCTCTATCCAGAGAAACTGACCTTGTTCGTTAACTTCAAGAAAAATGTAATCATGTTCTTCACTAACAATAAAGTCTAGGGAACCAAACACCAGACCCATTTTTTTCATGAAAGATATAATTTGTCGCTCTAAACTCTCTGGCAGAACATAAGGTTCTATTCCGAGCTCAGCTTCAGGAATCGCACGCCAATCAATTTTACCTTGGCTATGAGATTGCGAGTTGATTTTTGCTGAAACTAAGTAATCTCCAAAACAGGTAACACGTAGTTCATATTTTTTTTTGATTTCTTTTTGGAAAATACCTGGTGTCAACTGTAAAGATTGATTCGCTGGCAATTCTAGAAAAGACAGTTTTGAGGTATACACTATTTTCATATGATCTTCCTCAAACCAAAAATTCGAACATAAAGGTTTGTATATAACCCCATCGGCTTCATGTCTTAAGACAAAATACCGAATATCTTGGGGGTCGTTTGAACATAGCGTGGTCGGTATTTTCAATCCACAATCAACTGCAATTTTTAGTTGTAGTAATTTTGCATTGGCTTGGTTAGCTGCATGCTTGGGGTTAATCCACCATGCTTTTGGCGCTAGATTATTCGTAAGTGACTCAAAAAAAAGCCAATTCTCTCTCACCACAAATTTATAATCTTCAGGATGGGCGAGTGCTTTAGGTAGGTACGGTTTTCTTGCACGACGCCACCATACAACATCATAATCATTATCAACTATCGAAGAATACCTATCAGAACTTCTCCACTGATAAGTATCATTATCAATTAATACTGAATTTTTTTGTTTAGTAGGTAAATCGGCAGTAAAAACAAATCGGACCTGATGGCCCATATTCTCCAAAGCAATCTTTGCAAGGATTGCATGTGTATCATCAGGTTCTGTCGGTATTAGATATTTCATTATTATTCTCACTAAGACAAGCCATGTTAGTTCAACAAAATTGCTTGTGAGGCGAGCCATAACCATTCAAAGTACAGGACTTTATATGAGCTAAGCAACGCGGCTCACAAGCAAACAACGCCCAGTTTTAAAAATCAGCAACATAGTCTAGATAGGTATCCCAGTTGCTACTATTTCCCGTGGGTTTTATGGTACTTTTCTGGGTCATACCCGCTCCTGCACCACCTGATACGGACTCAATTTCTTCTTGAGAAATTACTTTTGCCAATCGATAGGCCATCACTCGATCATTTCTATTTTCCATGTTTATCTCCTTGCGGGTTGTATACTCAACACTACATATCCATTTTGGTGTCAAGTAGGTTTCTTAGCATTCTTCCTAAATGCTGGTTTCTCATACACAGAACGTATCATCAAACAATCACAAGCCTTATGAAGTGAATAAATAACTTCATAATTTACGTTTTATCATGCTATAATTGCTCTCATGTATTCATAATTATTCATTTAATTACAATATAAATGATTAGTCAAGCTGTTTATGAATATTTTATTCTAATTATGGGGCGACAATGAACGCAAAGACAACTATCAGTGATAATCTCCGTTGCTTGCTGAAAATGCATGACAACTTATCCCTTAGCGACTTGGCAAGAGCAACCAAAATTCCGCAACCAACTCTGCATCATTTGCTTGATGGCTCAACTAAAAATCCTCGAAAAGGCGTTTTAGAAGGATTAGCGAATTTTTTTGAAATTTCTATTCCGGAACTTACTGGCCTAAAACCACTACGCCAAACCTTACCAGAGTCCATTAAAAAAAGTTTAAACATCGCAAGTATTCCATTAATTGAATGGGATTTGCTTAATACCTGGCCTAGAACAGATCAAGCAGCTCATCTGTATCGACAGATCATCATCGATAAAGAAATAGGGGTTAACGCTTTTGCACTCGTTAATCAAAAAACAACATTAACGCCCATTTTCCCGTTGAATTCAATTTTGATCTTCGATCCTGAGAAAAGCCTGCAAGATAGGGATTTTATCCTCTTAAAACTAGCCCAAAATGACGAGATACTGTTCAATCGTCTTTTTATCGAAAAAGATGGGTTCTATATCAAACAAGATCTTGCTGATGGAAATATGCAGCTCATCAAAATCAAACCTGAAATAGATAAGATGATTGGTACGCTAGTTGAGGCGAGATTGCAATTTTAGAAAGGTCGTAGCGATAGATGCTGGTTATTTTACTCATTTGTAATTAAGAAACGTATATGGACCATGCCAGGTCTTGCAAGTGGCATAACCATTATTTTTAGCAAAATAGGTTGAGATGCACTCTTAAATTCGATCTTTGGTTAAGTGGAATACGCTCACTTGAACCCTGATAGTAAATGCGCTCTTATTCCTCAACAATTACCTTAAACTCTGACTAACACCCCGCGCGGTTTTGCAGATTCAATTACTATGTTACATTACCCAGCTCTAACAGGATAAGTCAGTGGATCTGAGTCACAAAATAGCTCCACTGCAGAATATTGATGTTGAGGAGTTTAGACGTGGATGCCCGGCAATTCTTTAAAGGCAGTACCTGGTGGGGAAAACTCATCGGAGCCTTTTTGGGTTATATAATGGCAGGTCCTGCCGGAGCTTTTTTTGGTATTCTTGTTGGAAATTTCTTTGACCGTGGTCTTAGCGAACACTTTTCCAAACCACACTGGGCTTATCACAGCGAAAAAAGCAAATCACTGCGGACACTTTTTTATAAAACCATCTTTGCTGTGATGGGGCATCTTGCCAAAATAGATGGTCGAGTAACACCTCAAGAGATTACTTTTGCAAAACTCATTATGCAAGAACTGGGCCTTTCACAGCAACAAAAAGAATCGGCAGAAGTCTATTTTAGCGAAGGCAAAAAACCGGATTATGATTTACAAAACAATATACTGGCTTTTAGAAAAGCATGCGCTCATAACCCACCTCTCATAACGATATTTATTGATATAACCTATCGAGCAGCCAAGGTGAATGGGCTTACCGTAAAAAAACAACAATCACTAGATATAATCCTTAACTATCTTGGATTTGCACCACTTAAGGAACAATTCCATTTCTATGAAGACTTTAGCTATCAAAAGCACCGCCAACATTACTCCTCCAGACAAAACCATGGTGCACCTCATCACACCCTTGATCATGCCTATGGAATTTTAGCAGTGACGCCTGAGGCTAATAAACAAGAAGTAAAGCGCGCTTATCGGAAATTATTAAGCCTCCATCATCCAGACAAACTCATTGCTCAAGGATTACCTGAGGCCCAAATCAAAAGAGCCAATGAGAAAACGCAGAAAATCGTGAAGGCATATGAAGAGATTTGCGACTATAAGGGTTGGTAGCACTGCGCTACAACGCCCACGAACCATGGGCACTTTAGAACATTTCCCAAAACAAATTGTCAACAAACCCTACTATTGAAAATCAAGACCAAGCGCATCAAAGATTGATATGGTTTTATCCGCAAGAATCCGATGCAAATCCCCTGTAGGATGCACTGGATCAAAAAACAAGAACCCCTTACAGGCATCTATAGCTTGTGGCTTGACTGTCGCCACCATTTTTAAAATACTAAGTCGTCGTACCGATGCGGAAGATCCAATAGTTGCCTCTTCATAACACGTATCAGCTGTGTTCGTAAAACCAAATTTCAACGGGTTTTGAAAAATTTCATTCAAAGGAATATTTATATCTTGATATATCAATTGCACATTTGGATGTTCCCTTTGCAATGAAGAAAGCATGTCTACAAGAGCGACATTATGCATCTTAGACAAATAAGTCAGTAGGGCCACCGCATCAAAATCGCGTGCAACAGGAGTTCTACCCAAATCTGGCACACTCAACACCAAAATATGTTTCGCACCTTGATCAACTAATCTTCGAAGACCGCGTTGTAAACCTGTCAGCACTTCATTGAGGGACTTTTCTGGATCTTCTGGCACTGCTAAATAATTGTTAGATCCTATCCATACTACAAACATACTCCTTTCATCAGCAAGGCCCGGGTGAGATAGAAAATAGCTGTCAATCTCTCGATGCAACGTAAAAAGACCGTCATCATCACCTTCATCATCTTCCAGCACCCCTGCCCCACCAAATGCATAATCGAGCAAGTGCTCCTTAGGATTCAAAGGAAAATAGTGCTCTACCAATAGTTCAACCCAAACGGGGCCGTTGGTAAAACGTCCTTTGTAATATGGAGGAGATAACGGCAAGTGATGCTTCATATATTCATAAAGATTACCGTTATCTGACAAACTATCACCGAAAACAACGAAACGATTCAGTGTTGCTCCATGAGCCATTACAGTTACTAAAAGGGCACAAACAATGCTAAGAAATTTCATACGTGACCTTCATCAAGAGATTATCCTAACAAAAATTAGAATTATAGTCTCGGTGGCTAAGCTAAATCAATTTTTCAATACCATCTGGTTCTTTATAGAACAGATTTTAGGGCTATAAGTAAGCTCAGAGAGCTTGCTTATAGTGCACCAAGAGACGTTAAATTAAGCTGTCGACCACAAACCCATGCTTTGGTCAAGTCGCGAACAACTTCTCTGGCCATGCCTTTGGGTAAGCGAACCGTCGAGTGATCATCATGAATTTTAAGCCCTGTGATATAGCGGCTTTGTATGCCTGCTTCATTGGCAATTGCACCTACAATATTGCCAGGTTTTACACCATGCACTCGGCCAACATCGAGCCTAAACAATTCCTGCGGATAATCATCTTGAGAGCGTTTAGGCGAAAGGTCACTCAATTCCTTTCTGGGTGAACGTGACGACTTCATAGCATCTCCTCGACCCTTTGGATTTTCTTCCCTTTTAGTGGACAAGGTTCCTTTAAAAGACAATTCTTGTTTAAACGGCTTGTCTTGATGAAACATTAATGCTAAAACTGCTGCGACATCAAGCAAGTCACCACCATGCTCTTTAAGGTAAGCTTCTATCAAATTGCGGTAAGAAGGCAAATGTTCACTCTGTAAACGCTCGCTGATGTTGGCCATAAAACGAAGTTGTCTTTGGGTTTGGATGGTGTAATCATTCGGCACAACGATTTTTTCAATCCGTTGGCGTGTATGACGCTCAATGACACCTAACATACGTGACTCCTTCGGCGTCGCAAAGAGCGTCGTCATACCGCTTCGTCCTGCACGCCCTGTTCTACCAATACGATGAACATACGTCTCACAATCATGAGCCATGTCATAATTAATCACATGTGTCACCCTATCAACATCCAATCCTCTAGCGGCAACATCCGTTGCAACAAGAATATTGATAGAACCACGCTTAAAATCATGAATGATTTTTTCACGCAAGTTTTGAGTAATATCGCCATGAATGGCCACAGCTCGATGTCCATGCTGCTGTAACAAACTGGCTACATCCTCAGTGCTACTTTTGGTGCGCACAAACACAATAACCCCTTGCGCATCTTCTATGGATAAAAGACGTAACAGTGCTTCTGGCTTCTGACCTTGAGAAGCAAACAAAAATCGCTGCTCAATGCTTTGTACCGTTGCAGTTGCCATTCGAATTTCAATTGAGACAGGATCCGTCAAATAGCGATGTGCAATTTGCCTTATACGAGGTGGCATTGTTGCAGAAAACAACGCAATTTGCTTTTTATCTGGCAGTTTAGACAAAATAGTCTCAACATCTTCGATAAAGCCCATCCGTAACATCTCATCAGCTTCATCCAATACAAACGTGCTTAGTTGGCTGAGATCTAAAGTACCACGGTCAATATGGTCAAGAATTCGGCCAGGCGTTCCCACAACAATTTGCGCACCATCACGCAACTTTTTAAGTTGCGGACGATAGTCTTGCCCACCACACAATACCGTAACTTGTGTGCCACGTTGATGCACACTTAACTTCTCGAAATGCTCTGCAACTTGAATGGCAAGTTCTCGAGTTGGCGCCAAAACCAAAGCTTGCGTGGTCTTGAGTTCAGGCTTTAGCTGCTCCAAAATCGGAAGAGCAAAAGCTGCTGTCTTTCCTGTGCCAGTTTGGGCTTGCCCTATCAGGTCCCTTTTCTGTAGCATATGGGGAATAGTTTGTTGTTGAACAGGCGAAGGTGTTTCAAATTTTAAATCATCAAGCGCCTTAAGTAAGGCATCGGACAAGTTAAGATCTTTAAAGCTAAATAGTTCTGCAGTCATGGGGGTCCTGGAAAAAAAATAATCCTAAATTAGATTAATCTATGTAAAAATTGCTCACTATAATATCAAAATTTGCGCTTCAATGCACCTATTTTATCCGATTTTTTTTGGCTTGATTAATCAGTAAGTTATCTACAACCGGAGAGTTACATTAAGGATCAGAAGAGAAATACGTCCCCAAGGCAATTGGGCCACCGTGTGTGGCGCAAATTTCAGAATATATAAAATACACTCATTAGGCTCTATAACATCCGAGATACATTACAGTCATAAATGAGAATATGCAATTACTTTACGTGTGATCGAACATCAATACCGTGTAAATTTATATCCAAGCTGCTAAATGACAAGCATTTTCAATCGCGCGACGAGCATCTAACTCGAGCGCTTTTAGAGCCCCTCCTATCAAATGCACGGGAATGTCTTGTGCTTTTAGCGGTTCAAACAGCTCACGTAACTCGGTTTGCCCTGTGCAAATGACTATGGAATCTACAGCTAATAGTTTTGGCTTATCATCAATCAGCAGATGCAATCCTTCATCATCAATGCGCACATAGGTCACACCAGATAACATTTCTACTTTCTTATGCTTTAGATTCAAACGATGAATCCAACCTGTGGTTTTACCAAGCCGTTGTCCTATTTTTTGTCTTTTTCGTTGTAGAAGATACAATTGATGAGCGCTTTGACTGTAAGTAGGTTTTTTTAAACCACCCCGTCCCTTGCAGGATAGATCAATCCCCCACTCATCATAAAAATTAGTCGCCACTGACTCCTGCCCATTGTGAATGAGCCATTCCGCCACATCAAAACCTATTCCGCCCGCGCCCAGTATTGCTACACGCTGTCCTGGCACTTTATTTTTAAGCAAGACATCAACATAGGTCATGACCTTTGGATGATTAATACCATCAATATGAGGAATTCGTGGCTTCACCCCGGTGGCTAAAACCACCTCATCAAATCCCTGCAAATCCTGAAGCACTGCTTGTGTATTAAGTCGTATATCAATTTGATATTTTTCTAACTGATACTTGAAATACTGAAGCGTATGTTGAAACTCCTCTTTTCCTGGGATTTCACGGGCTAAGAGAAACTGTCCGCCAAGTTCCTGATTTTTTTCAAACAGTGTTACCTTATGGCCCCGCAAAGCCGCAACTGTAGCAAATGCCATCCCAGCTGGTCCTGCGCCAACAATCGCGATTCGTTTTGGACGCTCGGTTGTTAAATAAACAAGTTCCGTTTCATTGCAGGCACGAGGATTCACCAGACAAGACGCTGCCTTATTCTCAAACACTCTATCAAGACATGCTTGATTGCACGCAATACACACATTAATGGCTCGGCTTTCTCCAACACGCGCTTTTTCAGCAAAATCTGGATCAGCTAAAAAAGGCCTGGCCATAGACACCATATCAGCACAACCTTCTTCTAAAATTAAATTGGCTAATTCTGGTGTA
Source organism: Legionella sp. (assembly GCA_044233795.1). Taxonomy (GTDB): domain Bacteria; phylum Pseudomonadota; class Gammaproteobacteria; order Legionellales; family Legionellaceae; genus JBIIJL01. Next base: position 29,161 of record JBIIJL010000005.1, read on the forward strand.
TTAATCCGATTAGAAGTTATTACAGGAATAGAAATTTCTGGCTTGAGTTTTTTGGTAATTTGACTAAATGCAGCTGGTGGCACCATTGTTGCTATGGTAGGGATCCTTGCTTCATGCCAACCAATTCCCGTATTGATCATTGTAGCACCAGCAGCCTCAATTGCCTTTGCTAGTATCACAACCTCATCCCAACTACTGCCCTCAGCAATTAAATCAAGCATGGACAAGCGATATATGATGATGAAATCATCACCTACAGCCTCACGCACTGCTTTCACTACTTCAACAGGAAAGCGCATTCTCTGTGCAAAAGCCCCACCCCATTCATCTTGACGGTGGTTTGTATGAGAGACAATAAACTGATTAATGAGATAACCCTCACTACCCATAACCTCAACACCATCATAGCCTGCAGCCTTGGCAAGCCGAGCACAACGTGCAAAATGCTGTATGGTTTTTAACACTCGCCTCTTAGTCATCACCCATGGCCTAAAAGGACTAATCGGTGACTTCAATCCGCTCGGCGCAACAATGAAAGGATGATAGCCATATCGACCTGCATGAAGCATTTGTAATGCAATTTTTCCGCCTGACTCATGCACCACATGAGTCACGAGTTCATGACGGTGCTGTTCCTTGGTTGAGGTAAGTTTTGCCGAAAAGGGCGCAAGTCGTCCTGCCCTATCTGGTGCAAATCCACCTGTTACAATCAACCCAACCCCCCCTTGAGCACGTTCGCGATAGAAAGCCGCCAAACGTTGCAGTCCTTTTTTGTCCTCTTCAAGCCCCGTGTGCATTGAGCCCATCAATAGACGATTTTTAAGCGTAGTAAACTTTAAGTCCAAAGGTTTAAACAATGCTTTAAAAGGGGTGTTATCAATTTTCAATTCCATGCGAAAACTCTCTTATCACCAAACATAGATTATAACCACCTGGCTCACCTGTCATTAAAACCAACCCCAGAAATGACAAGCGCTTACTTTACCCTAATGGATAGAACAATTTCATGAACCTAGGCTACAAATGGGTCACGCAAGATAATCGTTGAATCGCGCTCTGGGCCCGTTGATAGCATGTCTACTGGGACTTCAAGCAATGCTTCCAAACGCTTAATATAAGCCACAGCATTTGCAGGAAGTTGCGAGAGCTCAGTAATATCTTCTGTTGACTCCTGCCAACCCGGCATCGTTTCGTAGATTGGCTCTAAACCTTCAAAATCCTCTGCCGCTTGCGGTGGTCGCGACAAAAGGCGGCCCTCTATATCACGATAAGCTACAGCGATATTAACAGACTCAAAACCATCCAGAACGTCCAACTTTGTAACACAAAGTCCCGTTACACTATTAAGCTCTATCGATCGTCGCAGCAAGACTGCATCAAACCAACCACACCGCCTTGCGCGACCAGTGACAGCGCCAAATTCATTCCCCCTCGTTGCAAGTCGCTGACCAAGTTCATCATGTAATTCAGTGGGAAAAGGACCGCCGCCCACCCGAGTTGTATAGGCTTTGGTAATACCTAAAATATAATCTAGATACAATGGTCCAAATCCCGCCCCATTGGTAACACTACCCACACACGTGTTTGAAGAAGTTACAAAAGGGTAGGTTCCGTGATCAATATCCAAATAAACACCCTGTGCCCCCTCAAATAGAATAGGCTCACCTTTCTTACGATGCTCATGAAGGGCCGTTGTAACATCTGTGACCAGTGGCTTTAAAGCTTCGGCCCAAAGTAGAGCCTCTTCCAACAAGGGCTCAAGGGGCACTGCAGGTTGACTATAATACTCGGTCAGCATGAAATTATGATACTGCAAAAGCTCTGTCACCTTGCTCACAAACCTGTTTCGATGAAACAGGTCACTCATTTTTACGGCCCGTCGCGCAATCTTATCTTCGTATGCTGGGCCAATTCCCCTACCTGTAGTACCGATTGCACTTTTTCCTTTGAAGGACTCCCGAGCTTTATCAAGAGCAACATGAGAAGGCAGGATCAGAGGACATGCTTGACTGATGTGCAAACGATGACGTACTTTGATTCCTTTTGCCTCAAGCTCTGTTATTTCAGTCAGCAATGCTTCGGGCGACACAACTACACCATTACCGATGTAGCATTGTACATGAGGACGTAACATACCAGAGGGGATCAAGCGCAAAACAGTTTTTTCCCCATTGATCTTAAGGGTGTGTCCAGCATTATGGCCGCCCTGATAACGCGCAACCACCACGGCATGCTCCATGAGCAAATCAACCACTTTGCCCTTCCCTTCATCACCCCATTGTGTACCGACAACAACGACATTTCTACTCATATTCAATCACACCCAACTGATAATCTAATAACGTCTCAATCTTAAAACGTCCAATAAAAAAGGGTTAAGCGTCCTTAACCCTTTTTTATTGAATCTGAGCACCCACCCGCGGACAGGTACGTTTGAGAAAAAAGAGTATAGTTAATTCTTCACAACAACACTACTCCCTTTCGGTGCTCCATACTTAAAATAATTGAAAAATGTGCTATTTTGGTCAAGAACAAGAATATCCTTTTTGCTGTTGAAACTCGCTTCATAAGCCTTCAAGCTACGATACAATGCATAAAAGTCTTTATTTCTAGCAAAGGCTTCGGCATAAATTGCAGAAGCCTTTGCCAAACCTTGAGCACGAACTTGTTGGCCATCGCTGCGAGCTTTAGCAAGCAATATTGTCACTTTTGCATCTGCTGCAGCCTGGATTGTTTCAGCAACTGCATGCCCATCTGCTCGGTGACGGTTAGCGATTTCTTGCATATTAGCTCTCATGCGTTGATACACTGTATTACTTGTATTTGCAGGCAATTCGATCCCTTTAATGCGGACATCAACAACACCAATACCTAAAACACCTGCTTGCTTTTCAGCTCTACTGCTCATCGCCTCAGTAAGATCATCCCGCCCGCCTGATACCACATCAGAGATAGTGCGCTTACCAAATTGTGCTCGAAGATAAGTGTTGAGTTGCTGCTCAAGCAAGGTCTCGGCTTTCAACTGACTACCACCTGTCGTCTTAAAATAACGCGCTAGATTATCAATATGCCATTTTACGTAATAATCAACGATAACATCTTTCTTTTCTTTAGTGACAATTCGCGAAGATTTGATGTCTAACGTTTGGATACGTGTGTCAAAGAAACGCACACTTTCAATAAAAGGCGCTTTAAAATGCAGTCCTGGTGAAAAAACCTTAGCCTGATGCTTTATTGGATCCTCAACCAAACGCCCTAAGCGAAGAATGATTGCATGTCGTCCTTCAGTGATGGTAAACATGCTGGTCAGCAGCAGCAGCAACACTAACAAAGTCAATACACCCCACATGATTTTAGCTACTTTCATCAATCATCTCTCCCAGGCCGAAGCGTAGACCTTGACGTCTCGCGTCCATCAAATAGAGCACCACTCCCCATGCTCCGATTAGCATCCGCAAGTTTTGGCATCCCGAGATCTTCAACTACTGGACCATTCGGCTTAGAAGATGTTGCAAATTTATCTAAAGGTAAATACAACACATTCCCAGACTTACCATCGACAACAACTTTACTGCTCCGACTCAATACATGTTGCATTGTTTCAAGATACATTCTTTCACCTGTTACCAATGGGGTACGCATATACTCAGGCAACAACGCTAAAAATTCTGAGGTTTCACCAGTTGCTCGCAGAACCACTTGTGCTGCATATGCGTTTGCTTCTGACAAAATACGCTTTGCATTACCTTCTGCTATGGGCACTACTCTTGCTTCATATGCTTTAGCTTGCCCCTCATATCGCTTCTCATCCTCTTGGGCTTTAATAGCATCATCAAATGCATCCTGTACATTCTCTGGCGCACGTGCTTGTTGCGGAGAAACACTGACCACGACAATTCCTGTCTTGTATAGTTTTAGAATCTTAATCAGTGTATCTTCGACGTTAGTACCCCAAGCATCACGCCCTTCAGTGATGACTTGATCTAATTTTGTAGTGCCCACCACCTGGCGCAAGGCACTAGAAGTAGCTTGTTGCAAACTCTCTTGTGGATCTGCGACATTGAATAAGTACTCGCTAAGATCGCCTATACGGTAGCGTACAGCGACACCGACGGAAACCAGATTCTCATCCTTGGTCAGCATTTGAGCAGAATAAGAATAATCGGATATTCTATCTACGTTCATAACAATTTTTGAAGAGATAAAGCGCGGAATCCAATGAGGACCTGGACCTACAGTTTCTACGTACTTGCCAAAACGTAGTATTGCGGCCTGTTCAGCTGGATCAACGATAAAAATACCCGACAACGACCAAAGCAAAAAGCCAACAACAACAACTAAGGACAAGACTCTCCCGCCACCATCAACCTGACCGCTCTGAAAAGGATTACCACTGGATTTTTCTGTTCGGTTTCCAAAGGCGCTTTTTAGCTTTGAATGTAGCCGTTTTAACGCCTCATCAAGATCTGGGGGCTGATTTTTTCCACTCCAAGGATCCTTGCCTTTATCAGGCTCATTCCAACCCATCCATAACTCCTGGCATTTAATACAAAAGTAGAATTCTATGGGGTAAGTAGCGTTTAAGCAAGTCCAGACTTAGGAAACTGATAATCAAGCTTCGTAAACATCAGATCCCAAACGCCGTGGCCCAATCGCTGCCCTCGTTGCTCAAATTTAGTTAAAGGACGGGTCATTGGGCGCTCGATAAATCCCCCTGTTGAGGCTATGTTGGTAAGACTTGGCTCAGCCCCCAGTATGTCCAACATAATCCAAGCATACTCTTCCCAATCTGTCGCACAATGAATAAAACCACCCGGTTTTATCTTGCGAGAGATAAGATGAATAAATGGTTGCTGCACCAACCGACGTTTATGATGGCGTTTTTTAGGCCAGGGATCGGGGAAAAAAATCTGTATCCCATCAAGTGATTGGTCTTCAAAACAACAGGAAAAAACCTCTGCCGCATCAAAGGGCGCAATACGAATATTTCTCATCCCGCAGTCAAAAAGATCCGCAGCCAAACTACCAATTCCTGCACGATGTACTTCAATACCAATAAAATCAATCTCTGGTTGATTTTGCGCCATCCTTAGCAGCGAAGCACCCATCCCAAAACCAATTTCGACAATAACCTTGGATGATCTTCCAAAGATCTCTTCCAAACACCATGGCTTGTCGGTTGGGGGAGGTAATTGTATCGCATCAAGATGATGGTCCAAAGCAAATTGTTGCCTAGGACTAATCCGCCCGGCCCTTAACACAAAACTCCTGATGGATCGATGCATTGCTTTGACACTCATAAAAAAAGTGCGAATTATACGCGTCAACTGACTCGAAACGAACTATTTTAGTAAAAAAAAAAAGCTTTTCATTGCATCAATTTCCATTTTTTGATATAAAACGCCTCCTGTATTAAGACAAATGCAAGAATTCAGACACTTTGGAGTATCATCATGTCAAGAGTATGTCAGGTCACTGGCAAGCGACCAATCACTGGCAATAATGTGTCGCATGCCAATAATAAAACCAGAAGACGTTTTCTACCCAATATCCAACATCATCGTTTTTGGGTTGAGGAAGAAAATCGATTCGTATCTCTTAAACTTAGCACAAAAGGGATGCGTATCATTGATAAATTAGGAATTAAAGCAGTTCTTGATACACTCCGAGCCAAGGGCGAAAAAATATAATTGAAGGGGAGCCACTATGGCAGCTATTACCGTTAAAATAAAAATGGAATCAACAGCAGGGACGGGTTATTTCAAAACAACGACTAAAAATCCACGTGAACATCCTGAAAAAATGGAATTGATGATGTACGACCCCATTATTCGCAAACATGTTAAATTTGTTGAGAAAAAGGTAAAGTAATCCATCCTCAACGCGTTAAACAATCACGACGTGCGAATGTCTATATTTAATATTTAGTAAGATAGTACCTATAATTCGTGTAGTATCTTACTAAATTCAAACAATTTGATATAAATTTATCTATCAAATTGCTGGATTATCTCTGAAGATCCATTAAACTTAGACTTATAGGTAGTCAAACTAAAACGAGGTTCTGCATGAAGCAGTCTTTGCGCCTCAGTGCTAAACAGAACCACATGTTAGCACCTCATCTTAGGTCAGCGCTAAAGTTATTACAACTTTCAACAATCGACTTGCAACAAGAAATTCATCGACAAATTGAGTCAAATCCTATGCTCGAGGAGTCCTGCGCTACAGATGAGGACAGGGATATTCAAGCTGAATATGGTTTTCAAGACCAATTGAACGAATTTAAATGGTCGATATTATACTCAGACCATGGCCGCATCAAAAAATTTAGTGATGATGTTGCAAATTACGAGGAGCTTTGCGGTAGCTCTTGCTCTCTCCAAGACAGTTTAAATTGGCAACTTCAGTTAGCACACATGTCTGATATTGATCAAGCCATCGCCAGCATCATCATTGATGCCATCAATGATGATGGCTTCCTAACACTTTCTCTGTCTGACCTTCATTTAAGTCTTGATAGCCAGACCCTTCCATTGGATATTGCAGAAATTGAAGCCGTCAGACACCGCATTCAACGCTTTGATCCCGTTGGTTGCGGCTCATATCACTTGGAGGAAGCCCTGCTTTTGCAATTAGAACAACTTCCTGCAAATACACCCCATTTGTTGCTCACAAAACAAATTATTCATGAAAACATTGCGTTACTTGGGAAGCATAACTATCAACAATTGATGAAAATTTATAACATTGATAATGAGATACTCGACTGTATTATAAATCGCGTACGTAGTTTAAATCCTAAGCCCGGCAATTTAATGAGTTCTGAAAATGCTCTAGAAATGGTGCCAGATCTAGCTGTGAAGAAAGTCGGACAAGCGTGGCAGGTTGTGCTTAACCCAAATTTACTCCCGCGTGTTGGTATCAATGAGCACTATGCCTCACTTATCAAACATAGTAAAAATTCTCGCGACTCCAATTATCTGAAAAATACTCTGCAAGAAGCACGTTGGTTTTTAAAGAGCCTTCAAAGTCGACAAAACACATTACTTAAGGTAGCAAGATTTATCACGAATTATCAAACCCCTTTCCTAGAGTATGGAGTCGAAGCAATGAAGCCGCTGGTACTCAATGACGTTGCGGATGCTTTAGGCATGCATCAGTCTACTATTTCACGTATTACTACCCAAAAATACATTCACACACCAAGAGGACTGTTTGAATTAAAATATTTTTTTTCAAGCCACTTGACAACAATCTATGGAAAAGAGTGCTCGTCCACCTCTATTCGCGCGCTGATCAAAAAAATGATTGCCGCTGAAAACCATCAGCATCCATTAACCGACAGCAAACTCACGGACTTGATCAATCACACACAAGGCGTCAAGATTGCCAGGCGAACCGTCGCTAAATACAGAGAAACGATGGGTATTTTTCCCGCCGCGTCTCGCAGGTCAATCGAGATTTAAACGTTTTACTATGTAGCAAGGAGAACATTATGCAAATAAATTTTACTGGCCATCGAATCGAGGTGACCCCAGCATTAAGGTCTTTTACTGAAGAGAAATTCTTCAAGCTAGAGCGTCATTTCGATAAAATAACTGCAATCAATGTGGTGTTTGACGTTGAAAAATTAAGACAAATCGCTGAGGCTACCATTTTAATTGCAAAAAATGAGTTGCACGCAAGCTCAGAGTCAGAGGATATGTACACTGCTATTGATATCCTCGTTGATAAGCTTGATAGACAACTCATCAAGCATAAAGAAAAAATGCGCAATCATCGCGGTGACTAAAGCGTTGCAGAGGCTCACCCACCCAGGTGAGCTTTTTTAATTTCGAACGAGCAAATCATGGGAATTTTCGCGCATTATGATTAAAGTAAAAATAACAATCATCAATAAACTGGGATTACATGCACGGGCTTCAGCCAAATTTGTTTCAACAGCAGCCAGATTTCAAAGCCACATTGATGTCACCAAAGAGACGCAGACCATCAACGGCAAGAGCATCATGGGCGTGATGATGCTTGCTGCAAGCAAAGGTTCAGAGCTCACCCTACAAATCGATGGCCCAGATGAACAGGAAATGGAACAGGCATTACTTGATTTAATCAACAACCGCTTCCATGAACCGGAATAGAAACCGCCTCAGGACAACCCCCGTTTAGCGCGTGAGTTTTTCTTACGAAGCTTACGCACACGTTGCAGCGCTAATAATGTTTGCAATGGACCAGAACACCCATAAGCCATCGATGCAATCATTAACATTACAGAAGGATTTGAGGCAATAGCAACAAACATAATAACAACCAGCAACACCTGGATAAAAGGAATCTTTCCTTTAAAATCAAGATCCTTGAAACTATAATAGCGAATATTGCTCACCATTAATCCAGCGCAGGCCACAGCAATGAGGGCTGTTAAAAATGCAACTGAAAAATAGGTTAGTCCATTTTGATAGCAAACCCAGGTGAATGAAGCAACAATCGCTGCAGCAGGCGGACAGGCCAAGCCCTGAAAATAGGCTTTATCTGCAGTCTCAACTTGCGTATTAAAACGAGCTAGACGAAGCGCCACAGCAGCGGTATAAATAAAAGCAACTAACCAACCTATTTTACCTAATTGTTGCAAACTCCAGCTATAAATTAGAAGCGCCGGAGCCACACCAAAAGTAACCATATCTGACAAACTATCGTACTCGCCACCAAAAGCTGTCTCAGTATTGGTTAAACGTGCAATTCGCCCATCCAGACCATCAGCCACCATACCCACAAAAATGGCAATCACTGCGGTCTCATATTGTCCTTTTAAGGAGGCAACAATAGAATAGAACGCGGCAAACAAGCTGGCTGTAGTTAGTAGATTTGGCAAGAGATAAATGCCTGTTATTTGTTCTTTTTGCCTCACAATTGAAGCCTCTTTTGTCTGTGAAAAGAATACATTTTATCATAATGAAGGGGTGTGTACCAAATCAGACTTTGTTTCAGTCCAGAGGCGTATACCCTTCAGGCGTCTGATGATGCTATACTAAACAACTTGATTTTGTAATATTGTGGGAATATGGCCGAGCCTGAAAGCAAAAAGATTATCATCGAAGGGGTCACCAAACAGGGCAAAACGTTTCGCCCAAGTGATTGGGCTGAGCGGATGAGTGGCAAAATGGCAAGCTTTAAAAATAGCCGCATTCTATATTCACCCCTACTACAACCTAGCGTCAATCATGAAGGCTATAAATGCGTATTGCTTGATCCTAAACTAAAAGAATCAAGCCCTGAGGTTTATCAAAGCATTTTGGATTTTGCGCGTGAAAACAACCTTAAAATTTGTGGTGAAGAACCATAGTATTTTCGCATTATGCACCACCAGACCCAACATTCGAAATACTCATCAAATGCGTTATACAATAATTCACAAAAGCAAAGGTTCCTTTAAAATTCATTGCTAAAATACCTGCGGCAATAAATGTTAACCCTTTAGGTCCTTCTTTCGCATTCGGGCGACTTCCCTGGGTTAACAATACACATCCACGCACAAACCAAAGTAGCCCCGCGGTTTGAACAACAATTCCCATCGAATTAAAAATATTATAGGGTTTATAAGCGATATACGCCAATAAATTGTCACTACCAAACACTGTATTAGATAGTGCTTTTAAGGTGGAAGGTAAGTAGATGAGCAATGCGCCAATAAAAAAAAGCATGACAGGCTTAAATACGGACTCACCCCCTCGTGACTCACCAACTTTCTTCAACTGAAAAAGAGCCGATATCACAAAAACAAGGCCAATAAGATACCCAAAACCTGATATCAAGGTTTGTACTGGCATAAGCGATCGGCTCAAATTGCCGATCATAGCGATTAAATCGGGACTATTCATAGACTAATTATATACACAATTGCTAAGTCCAAAGGAGCTGCCATCCTTCCTGAAACATGAAAAAAACTATGGTAGCTCTTGCAATGTGCAATTTTTCCCCTATATTAAGATTCTTTCCAATCTTAGCAGATGACTATGTTACCCAACACCTTCCCTGTCATTTTAGAAGAGGCTTACATGATTACCCCTAATGTAAAGCACTTCATTATTAGAAGCCACCTCACTCCAACTTTCAACTATCTACCAGGACAATTCATTACCTTACATTTTTTGCATAACGATAAAATACTACGACGAAGTTACAGTATTGCGAATGTTCCAGCTGCAGACAACCGAATTGAATTTGCTGCAGGCTACGTTGAGCATGGCCCAGGCACTGAATATCTCTTCAATTTAAAGCCTGGCGATACCATTCACATTAGCGGGCCTTTTGGGCGCTTGGTTCTTAAAGACGAAGTACCAGGCCGTTATATCTTTGTTGCGACAAGTACCGGGATCACACCCTATCGCTCGATGTTAAAAGAGTTAAAAAGAAGGCTAGATGCCAATCCCCAGCTCAATATTGTCATATTAGAAGGTGTTCAACAACGAGAAGACCTACTTTATAGAGATGAATTTTTTGATTTCATAAGGCAGAACCCGCGCACAATCTTTCGTGCTCATTTAAGTCGTGAAGCTGCAGTGATTAAAGATGAGCATGAATACAACGGCTATGTACAAAGCGCTTTTAGGGAATTAGCCTTAGATCCTTTGCAAGATATGGTTTATTTATGTGGAAATCCAGGTATGATCGACGATGCTTTTGCATATCTGAAAGAACTAGGATTCACCCCACACAACATTATCCGTGAAAAATATATTTCTTCAAAATAGGGAGACAGACACACCATGTACTACGATGAATTATCCACCACGATGGAGCACTTACTCCAAGATGGCAAGGGGCTTTTGGCTGCTGATGAAAGCAATGGTACAATTGGTAAACGCTTCGCTGCGATTGGCGTTGAAAACACTGAAGCCAACCGGCGTGATTATCGACTTCTGTTAGCAAACACTCCTGGCCTAGAACAATACATCTATGGGGTTATTCTATTCGAGGAAACTTTTGCAAATAGAGATGAGCATGGCACCCCCATTGCTGAAATATTTAGTAAAAAAGGCATCCTTCCTGGAATCAAAGTTGACAAGGGACTTATCGATCTAGCCAATACTGATGCAGAACAGGTAACGCAAGGTTTGGATGGGCTAACTGAGCGCCTTCTCAATTACAAGGAGCAGGGTGCAAAATTCGCTAAGTGGCGTAATGTTTACAAAATCTCTGATTTCACGCCCAGTTTAACTGCCATGAAGGCTGGCGCAGAAAATCTAGCTCGATATGCAGCTACCTGCCAATCCGTGGGTATTGTACCTATTGTTGAACCAGAAGTGTTAATCGATGGCGCGCATTCAATCGACCAATGCGCCGAGGCCTGTGAAATGGTCTTGCACGAACTGTTTCGTGCTTTATTCATTCATCAAGTGGAGCTTGAAAATATCATCCTCAAACCCAGCATGGTCACCTGTGGCAGAGAAACTAAACCTTTTAGTACCCCTGAGGACGTCGCTGATTACACACTGAGTGTATTCCGCAATACAGTACCTGCAGCTGTACCCACAATCAACTTTCTCTCTGGCGGACAAAGCCCTGAAGAGGCCATAGCGAATTTAAATGCTATTAATAGCCAGGGCTACCAACCTTGGGTGCTAAGCTTTTCCTATGGTAGGGCCCTCCAAGAAGACTGCCTAAAAGCTTGGGGTGGGAAGTCCGCCCATATAGAAAAAGCCCAAACAGCACTATTAAATTGTGCAAAATTAAATAGCCTCGCCTGCTTTGGTGAATTCCAATCTTAGTTAATGTTAGCTTTTTTCAAACGGCTCTTACGACAGGAGATCTCCAATATCTGGAGATCCCTAGAGCTTTTGACATATTTTGGCCAAAAAAATCTTGATATTGAAGTAAATATATAATACAATGTGCGCAATTATACTTAATAGGCTGCCCTCATGATGCTTGGTCCTTTTTGGTGTGTTGAAGAAAACGCCTGGTTACGATTTAATGTCAATGAAAAAGGTGAAGCCGAAGCGCAAATGGCGGCGAGGAATATTCAGTATCCTACACTTACAAATCCATGGCAGGAGGCTTCTCCAGCCCAATGGCATATTTTTGATACAAAGTTCGAAGCAGGCAGCCCTGATGCTCACAGCTATTTCGCTTTGAAGGATTGTACAATCTATCGATGTGACGGTATCAGTAAACTCACTGGTAAACCAATGATATCCAAGTTCACAATTGGCCAGGATGACCAAGCCAACTGGACCGTTGCCACTAGAACACAGCTCTTTGAAACAGTCCCCACTTTGAGCAAAACATGTCCTATCCTCCCCCTGCCGATGACACCAGAAGAGTTGCTTCTTGCGTGGGATGGTATCAATCAAAATTTATATTTAAAGGATATTGCAAGTACTGTTGAAAGTGAGTTTAATCCCGAACAGCGAGAAGAGTTAATAGACTCTCTAGATGTACATTTGGGTTTGCAACGCTCAACAACCGCTTTAATTTACTTGGACACCTTATGGAACATCTTAAATAATGAAACGAGTTCTATTCGTCTCGCAATCAAATTTCAAGCCGCAAAAACAATAGATTATGACTCGCTCATTGGAAGCACAATTACTCAATTAGCAAAGAAAAAAGAAACTTTTCTCTTCAATGTAATTACAGCATTGTACAACCATATCTGTACTCTATTACATATCAACGAGCCTCCCCCAAGTAAAGAAGCTATAGCCACCGAGAAGCCGTTCGGGACTGAAGAAGTCTCTGCTTTGAAAACCTCAAACCCTCTCCACTCCAGAGCTAAAGTTATCCGCTTCAATTATATACACCAACAAATCAACTCACTATTTAGTTTAGAACAAAAAAAAGAATTACTAGCTTCTCTCGAAAGGATCTTGGATAGCTCAGACCTGCAATATCAAGTCACAGAAACAACCTACCAAGATGTATCACAAAATATTGTTGAATCTTCAGAACATCCTGTGCACCAGAGAATCGTAGCCTTATCACAAAATGAAAATACTATGGCTGATTACGTACTCAACCCTTTGCAAGAAACTGAGCTTCACGAAACTATATGCCACCAAAAACTTCAATTATTCTTGGATGTATTAAAAGCAAACCAGCAACTTATGCATGAACCAGCTAGTGCAAAAGAGTCGAGCATAGCTCTCACTCCATCAACAGTCAGGAATCCAGATGAAGCAGTAAAAATAGAGTCTTCCACAAAGCTCAATCAGAAAATCATAACCGCTCTGGAACAAGCTCAGCAGAAATACGCTAAGTGGTATAATCACGAACAACAATACCGGGGAGCAAATGGCTTTTTTTCATGGGCTCGTCATGGGAGTTATGGTCAAGCCAGGGCACTAACACTCACGAAACAAATTAAAGATTGTACCGAGGCACAAGCAATGATGGACTCTATTAATAAATTTCTCACTGATAGCAAAACCCGCTATCATCGCCATTCTTTTTCCTCATTTTTGTTAGATGAGCTCACTCAGATAGAATCAACGCCTTGGAATCAATTGAAAACTTCAGCCTCAAATCACTATGATATGAGAGGGGTTACTAACAAATGTGCGGCTCAATTTTAAAAGATGAATCGATCCTGGCTCTCTAAACGAGGCTAAATTTAACAAATAGAGGAACATTACCAGATAACATCGGCCAGGGCTTTTACTGCAAGCTCTTTACATTATAAACTTTCATCCCGCGAAAGCTCATAGCGAAACAGAATAGCTTATGCACTTATCTTATTTGCGGCCAGACGCGAAGCATGTTTCAAAAATTGGCGTAGAAAATGAAATCTCAATTTAATCGAAGAGTTTAATCCAGCATGGCGTGATTTATACGAAGAAATATGTTCTTAACATAAGTACCTTCTGGATGCCGCGGATAAACCGGCTAGTGGAGATGGGAAAGGCAGATGTTGCAAAATACGATCGGATAAATACAATTGGTCAACCATTTCATCTTTAAAATAATGGCGTTTTAAAAAACGCGGTGTATATGTTCAATTGACAATTGATTGAGCACCCTGTGCTAACCATCCATTTAGAACGTTATGAAAGATCCTCTATCAATTGTCGACAGGCCCTAAAAAAGCTTTAGGGACCTTACCTAATATCCCCACAGCCCTCTACACTAACTCCTACATCTTTAAGCGCCTTTTTCACATCATCTACGGGATGCCCAAGATCTTTTGCAGCACTCATCACTCCACAAGCAGCAGTATCAAACTTAGAATAAGGTGTCCAATAATCCATATTTGCTTTGAGCATCACGTGAAATGCTTTCTTAACATCCCAACCAGATGTTGTCGACAACAAATAGAATAAACGGTTATATACACCACTTGTGTAATGCACATCCATACCTTCATCATATTGATCAGCGCTGTCAATTGAGCGGCCATCAAGACTGGGCTTTTCCATATAACGTATCGACTCAATACCACTCGATTCCTTTAGAATATCAGCACCAATCAACCAGCTGTTCTTGCCTCTAGCGTAAAACTCTGCTGCTTGAGATGCCATGTCGGAAAAAGACTCATTCATTCCACCTGACTGCCCAAAATAAGCCAGATCTGAATTTTGCTCAGTAAAACCATGGCTAATTTCGTGAGCACCAATACCCAAAGAAACCAAGGGATAGAAATACTTTTCTCCATCCCCAAATGTCATTTGTCGACCGTCCCAAAAAGCATTCTCATAACCATTACCATAATGTACGCGCATCACTAAC
>JBIIJL010000053.1:0-15077 GCA_044233795.1 Legionella sp.
TAGGCTTTCCACGATAAATTAATGCATCCAAGTCATACCATTCTTTGTACATATCTCGAATCATTTGTGCAAAATAAAGCGCATCATTGGTAGCAGAATAGGCGCCATTCTGTTTATCGTAACCGTTGTGATTATACCCCGTCCAATAGATACTATCTGACACTAACGTTTCATCATCACATTCAAATTGCATCACTTTATTGAATGATCGCTCCCTATGCTCCATATCAATCACTTTGCTGTCGTTGTTTTGCATGAAACAGAGTTTTCTATCATTATCTCGCTGAATTTTAAGTAGCGGTAAATCCTTCCCATACTGGTATAAACCAGTGCGAGGATTCCCACCGTACCCAAATCCCTTCACATCTGAGCTGTTTGTTTTAATGTCATTCCACTGAACAAAAGGCTTGAAAGTAGTCGCTTCAATGATAGCCGTTGGGCGTTCAGGGATTTTATTGCTAGCTAAGTAGAGAACACTCACCTTATAAGCCCAATGCGCTTGATGAGTGCCATCAACATACACCATAGGTACAACCTGTTCTTCACTAATTAAAACCTTTGGAAACTGTGACTTGAAACTAGCTAAAGCGGTTTTTGCTCGCTCAGCAAACGAAGGATCAGGTTGACCTAGTTCTGTGGTAAGGCCGCCAAAAACCAACCCTGTCATTTTCACATCACGATTGGCAGATCCCATCAATCCTAATTTCTGCTTACTATGAAGAATGGCATAACCTCCAAACACCAGAAACCCTTTGTATTTCTGCTGCATACGAGTGTGGGATATTTTATTCCTATCGGTATGTTGTTGAATAACATCTAAACTGTTTACAGTTGCGGGCACAACTGACTTAACTCCTGGCAGGAGAAGTTGAAACTTCCGTATCAGCTCTTTAGGAGGAACACCATTTAAAACAATGGGCTCTGCGGCATTAGCCGTTGATAACACGATAAAAAGCATCAGCCAAGATGAAGCAAATATTCTACGCATGATAGTACTCCGAAGTATGGTTGGGGTTTGCTGTTTTTTGATTCCATTCAAGTCCATTATGTGTGGTTTCATTTTGCATGAACCCACACAACGTGCGAATAATGCCGCAATACTGTGCATTATTCAAGAGGTATAAGTTGCTTTTCATTTCATTATGAAATCTATTGACACTCAATTACCCTAAAAACTGAAAACTTACAGGGATATTGCTGATAACATCGGGCATCTGGACAATTAAACAAAACTAAGGCAAAATTGCCACAACAATTATTAAATGGCAGCTTGATGAAAAAAATTCTGGTCATGCATGGCCCCAACCTCAATTTCCTAGGTTTACGAGAACCTTTAGTATATGGCGATGTTACCTTAGAAATGCTAAATCAAGACCTTCAGCAAGAAGCATCAGCCCATCAACTCACTACATTACAAAGTAACAGCGAAAGTGCATTGATTGATGCGATTTATCAAGCACATGCCGAAAAGGTCGATTATATTATCATTAATCCTGCTGGGTTTACACATACCAGTATCGCACTACGCGATGCGCTATTGGCAGTTCAAATTCCTTTCATTGAAGTGCACATCAGCAACATCTATGCCCGTGAAAACTATAGGCATCATTCATATTTCTCAGATATTGCTTCAGGTGTTATAACAGGTCTAGGCACAGATGGATATGTATTGGCACTTCAAACCATTATTAAAAAAATCTAGTAAAAGAGAGCTTATTCATGGATATTCGTAAAATAAGAAAACTAATAGAACTTCTGGAAGAAACAGGTCTTTCTGAAATAGAAATCAAAGAGGGAGAGGAGTCATTGCGTCTTAGCCGCTATAGTCCTGAACCCTCCCAATCAAGGTATATTTCCATCCCGCAAAGTGCTCCACCACAAGCACCAACCAACACCAATACTCTAGCAAAAGACAGTAAAATCCATGATCATAACTCAGGAGCTCATAAGGTACGTTCACCCATGGTCGGTACAATGTATCTATCATCATCACCTGATGCAGCGCCTTTTGTTAGTATTGGTAAATCGGTAAATATTGGTGAAACTCTGTGCATCGTTGAAGCCATGAAAATGTTCAACGAAATAGAAGCTGACCGTGCCGGCACCATTACTGCAATTCTCGTTGCCAATGGCGATCCAGTGGAATATGACCAGCCCTTGTTTACCATAGAATAAGGGGAAAGGTCTATGTTAAGTAAAATTGTCATTGCAAACCGCGGTGAGATAGCGCTCAGAATTTTGCGCGCTTGCAAAGAACTTGGGATTAAAACTGTCGCGGTGCATTCAGATGTCGATAAAGACTTGCTGCATGTCAGACTAGCTGATGAAACTGTATGTATCGGCCCTGCTAACTCCCAAAAAAGTTATTTAAATATTCCTGCTATCATTTCAGCCGCTGAAATTACCGATGCTGTAGCCATCCACCCAGGCTATGGATTTCTCGCGGAAAATGCCGATTTTGCAGAAATTGTTGAAAAAAGTGGTTTTCGTTTTATTGGCCCGCGCGCTGAAACCATCCGCCTCATGGGTGATAAAGTATCAGCCATTTCAGCAATGAAGCAAGCAGGTGTTCCCTGTGTACCTGGTTCTGATGGTCCGTTGACAAACGATGATGGGCGTAATTTATCTTTAGCACATCAAATTGGCTATCCTGTCATCATAAAAGCTGCCGGAGGAGGTGGTGGCCGCGGTATGCGTGTCGTGCATAGTGAAGCAAACTTACTAAACGCAATCGCCCTCACCCAAAGTGAAGCGAAAGCTGCCTTCAATAACCCTGTTGTTTATATGGAAAAGTTTCTTGAAAATCCCCGCCACATTGAGTTTCAGGTGCTAGGTGATGGATTAGGTCATGCTATACACCTAGGTGAGCGTGATTGCTCGATGCAGCGTCGACATCAAAAAGTGGTTGAAGAGGCACCTGCCCCAGGCATTTCTCAAGTATTACGTGAAGAAATGGGCGAGTGCGTGGTCAATGCCTGCCGTAACCTACGTTATCGTGGGGCAGGCACATTTGAATTTTTATATCAGGATGGTTGTTTTTATTTCATTGAAATGAACACGCGCATTCAAGTAGAACATCCGGTTACTGAAATGATCACAGGTATTGATCTCATCAAAGAACAGATAAAAATTGCAAGTGATCTACCATTGCTGCTCACCCAAAAGGACATCCAATTTAAGGGTCACGCCGTTGAATGCCGTATTAATGCCGAAGATGCTAAAACATTTATGCCCTGCCCAGGCACCATTCGATTATTGCATCAACCCGCAGGACCTGGAATCCGTTTTGACTCACATATTTATAGTAGCTATACCGTTCCTCCATATTATGATTCGATGATAGGTAAGCTAATTAGCTTTGGTGAAACCCGAGAAGTTGCTTTTGCAAGAATGCGTAATGCCCTTGATGAGATCATCATCGAGGGTATCAAAACCAATATTGAACTCCATCACCGAATTTTAAATGACCAAGGATTCATTAAAGGTGGTACCAATATCCACTACCTTGAAAACTTGCTGAAGGACTAAACCGTGCTGCAATTACAGATTGAAGAATGCCATCGAGATGAGGTGGAAGCATTAAATGATACATTGGAAACCACCGCTGCCATTTCCATTACCTTCTATGACAAACAAGATGATCCTATTTTAGAACCAGAACTGGGTACCACTCCACTATGGCCTAATGTAGTCATTCATGTTTTATATGCCGAACGTCATGAGGCCGATCATGCTTTAGATATTTTGTCTGCCTGCTATCCGCATTTGACTTACTCACTTCACCCCGTTCTAGAACAAGACTGGGAACGTGTTTGCCTTGATAATATCAAACCGCAACAATTTGGCAAACGCCTGTGGATTTGCCCTTCTTGGCTTGCAGAGCCCGATAGTGATGCTATCAACATCACATTAGATCCTGGACTTGCATTTGGCACAGGGTCTCATCCAACAACCGCATTGTGTCTTTGTTGGTTAGATGAAGCCTCGTTGATCGGAAAAGATATCATTGATTTTGGCTGCGGTTCTGGAATCTTGGCGATCGCAGCTTTGAAGCTTGGGGCACGCCATGCCAATGCCGTCGATATAGACAAACAAGCGCTGATTGCGACAAAAAACAATGCTGAAAACAATGCAATTGATTCATCTCAGCTCACCACAGATTTTCCAGAAAAGTTAGAGGCCCCTGCTGATATACTGATAGCCAATATTTTACTCAAACCATTGATGAGTCTAAGAGAACGATTCCAGCAATTATTAAAACATGATGGCATTTTGGTGACTTCCGGGATCCTGTCTAACCAAGTCGAAGACTTGATAGCCCACTACCGCAATCATTTTGAGCACCTATCTACCATCACCAATGACGAATGGGCATTGGTGATGTTTCGCAGGAGCGACCAGAGCATTTAGTCCAAGAGGCCCAGCGATTTAACTGTATCACGCTCTTGACGTAACTCATCCAAGGTAGCATTAAACTTTTGTTGTGCATACTCGTTGAATATCACACCTTCTACCACATGAATAGCCCCAGGCTCTTGCCCCACGCGACGAACAACACCATGGTCCCGGCGACAAGGGAATGAGAAGATTAAGCCCTCATCTACGCCATACTCACCTTGAGAACTTCTACAAACTGAAAACGACTCACCTGCCGGTGTATCATTTACTAAATGCGATACGGTTTGAATAACGCCATTGGCAGCTGATGCTGCAGAAGAAGCCCCTCGCGCTTTAAGAATAGCAGCACCTCGCTGTTGAACGTTAGGTACAAACACGTCTTTTAACCAAGCCTCATCATCAATGACTTGGGCTGCTGATATTCCATTGATTTTTGCATAATAAAAATCAGGGAATTGAGTTGAAGAATGATTGCCCCAAATCGTCATTTGGCTAACTTGAGTAATATCAACATTTGCTTTTTGCGCAAGTTGGGAACGTGCACGTAGTTCATCGAGCATGGTCATCGCATAGAATCTATCGTCAGGAATATCTTTTGCATGATGTTTAGCAATTAAGCAATTAGTATTGCAGGGATTCCCCACCACTAGGACGTGAACATCATTGCTCGCATAATCGTTGATAGCTTTGCCCTGATTAGTGAAAATTCCACCATTTATTTGCAAGAGATCAGAACGTTCCATACCCTGTTTGCGAGGGACTGAACCGACTAATAATGCCCAATTGACCCCATCCATTGCAGTTTTTAAATCAGATGTCGCCACAATTCGCTTAAGCCTTGGAAAGGCACAATCATCCAATTCCATGACCACGCCCTCAAGAGATGGTAGCGCTTGCTCTAGCTCCAGTAAGTTAAGTTCTACATCCACATTTGGTCCAAACATTTGGCCGGAGGCAATACGAAACAACAACGCATATCCGATTTGACCCGCCGCGCCAGTTACTGCAACTCTAACAACTCTGTTCATAATTTTTCCTATTTGTCAGCCCGTTTATTGTGTTATCATGATACTATTGTGAAGTAAAACAAACCAGCCTGAATTAACTAACAGATGCTTCCACTCTCACTATACATTCATATCCCTTGGTGCATACAAAAATGCCCATACTGTGATTTTAACTCACATAAAAGTCCCGAGATTTTACCTGAAATGGGTTATGTAAATGCACTCATAGCTGATCTTGAAACTGATTTAATGGAATTTACTGCAGGAACCGTTATATCCATTTTTATCGGTGGTGGAACACCGAGTCTTTTTTCGGCAAATGCATACACACAGCTATTTGCAGCACTAAAAAAGCTTCTAAGGTTTGATGAAAATATTGAAATCACCTTAGAAGCAAATCCTGGAACAGTTGATCAAGTCCGATTTTCTGAATACCGGGCGTTGGGCATCAACCGACTCTCACTTGGTATCCAAAGTTTTAATCCAACACACTTGAAATCGCTTGGACGCATTCACAATGACAAAGAAGCTCACTATGCCATAGAACGTGCTAGAAAGGCTGGTTTCGATAACCTCAACCTTGATATAATGCATGGCTTACCGAACCAAACCCTTAACGAAGGACTTCAAGATTTGGAAAAAGCGATTGCTCATCAACCAGAGCATCTGTCATGGTATCAGTTAACCATTGAACCCAACACCATCTTCTATAAAACCAAACCGACCTTACCTGAAGAAGATCTGACTTATACACTAGAACAACGAGGCTTAGAACAATTAAAAGCCCATGGATTTCACCGCTATGAAATTTCTGCATTCACCAGAGGTAATCACCCATCAATACACAATCTGAATTATTGGCGCTTCGGTGATTATCTTGGCATCGGCGCGGGCGCACATGGCAAACTTACCTATAACAATCAGTCATCTATCTATAGAACACGTAAACACCGTCAACCTACCGATTATCTAAATCCATCTCGTTTATTTCTAGCTGAAAAAACCAAAGTTGATAAAGCATCTCTTATATTTGAATTTATGCTCAACACGACGCGTTTAGAGGAGCCGATACCTTATCAACTTTTTTCCCAACGAACAGGCCTTGACTTTGAAGTTATAAAACCCTTGCTCAAGCTCGCTGAAACAAAAGGCTTTTTAAAATGTATCAACACTCACTGGCAAATCACACCATTTGGTCGAAGGTATACCAATAATCTCCAAGCTCTTTTCTTACCGTGATAAAACCGAATAAATAGACTTCACAAGCGCGAAACATTCGTTGATAATGTTAGACTTAGTCAACGAATAATGATTTGATTGGCCGACGCTGTTTTGAAAAACGTTTTTTGGGCAACTCTACAGGTGATGTGAGAGTGCAAGTTGGACGCACCTGTCACGATGCCCAGGACCAATATCAATTTGCAAAAGCAATATCGTCTAGGAGGCATTATGTTTGCAGTATTGTTATTTTTATTTCTTATAACAGTAGCTTATTTGATAGGCTCCGTGTGTTCTGCAGTCATCGTTTGCCGAATCTTCGATCTCCCCGACCCTCGTAGTGAAGGATCCAAAAATCCTGGTGCAACTAATGTTTTAAGACTTTCAGGTAAACACTACGCCATTATTGTCTTGTTATCTGACGTGCTTAAAGGATTTTTACCGGTCGTGCTTGCAAAACTCTTAGGTGCGGGGCCAATTTTCGTTGGCTTTACATGCCTTGCAGCCGTTATTGGCCACATGTATCCTTTGTTTTTCGAATTTAAAGGAGGCAAGGGTGTTGCCACAGCAATGGGTGCTTTGCTAGGTTTCCATTTTATGTTGGGGGTGATGGTGGTTGCAACCTGGCTCATCATCGCAAATTTCACCCGTTACTCTTCCCTAGCTTCGATTCTCTCCATGATGCTCGCTCCTTTTTATTCATTATTTGCTGTCGGAAATGTTGATGCTTTTCTCCCCCTATCATTCATTGCAATTGCCGTCATTTATAAACATCGGGAAAATTTTGCTCGTCTTGTAGATGGTATCGAACCCAAAATCAACTTCCAAACTATCGTTTTAAATGACAATCTGCCAGAAGCAATACCCAAAGCAAAGAAGACAGCAACCAAGCCATTGAGCAAGAAAACGACAGCCACAAAGAAGACGACAACTCAAACTACGAAAAAGCCCAAGGAATCTTTACCCAAAGCTACAACGAAAATCAAAACTGAAAAACCGGCCACTAAAAAAAAATCAGTGAATACTAAAACAATCGCTAAGAAAACAACGACTTAAAAATATTCATCCGGGCTTAAGTCTTAACGCTAAGGCCTGATTACTTACTCGACGACATTCAACGGCCAGCGAGGGCGAACATCAATGCCCAATGACTCATCTTTCTCACCTTGTAATAAATGCAAGCAACCAGTATAAGCAACCATCGCTCCATTATCTGTACAATACTCAGGTTTGGGGAAAAACACAGCCCCTTTTATTTCTTCGAGCAAAGCCACAAGCCTAGTTCGTAACGCACGGTTCGCACCAACACCTCCGGCCACGACTAAATTATGAATACCAGTCTGCTCGATCGCTCGTTGACATTTGATCAACAAAGTATCAATTACGGCATCTTGAAATGATGCTGCAATTAGCCCCCTTGCATCATGGTCCTGGTTGCTCGCTTGCCAGGTATTTAACAAATGTGTTTTAAGGCCACTAAAACTAAAATCAAGACCTGGTCTGTCGGTCATTGGCCGAGGAAAATGCAGCAAAGCTTTATTCAGCACATTAAATTCATCAGCACAATTGGCCAATTTTGCACCTCCTGGGTAAGGAAATCCCATTAATTTTGCGCATTTATCAAAAGCTTCACCCACTGCGTCATCTAAAGTATCACCCATGAGCTCGTATTGACCCAAACCATGAGCTAAGATGAGCTGAGTATGACCACCAGAAACGAGTAATGCAATAAATGGGAATTTTAGCGAAGTGGCGTTAAGCATAGACACCAAAACATGTGCTTCAAGATGATGAATTGCGAGTGCTGGAACGCCTATTGAAAAAGCTAGGCTTTTGGCAAATGTTGCCCCTGTAAGCAGCGCACCAACGAGCCCCGGGCCTGCTGTGTAGGCAATTGCATCAAGATCAGTCACCTTGAGGGAGGCTGCACTTAAAGCCTCATCAAGCAATGGAACGATATGTTGTACATGATCACGTGATGCTAACTCAGGCACCACACCACCATATGCTTGGTGTGTTTTAACTTGCGAAAATAAACTATCTGCTAACAACCCTTCTTTATCATCATAAATCGCAATCCCTGTTTCATCACAGGAGGACTCGATACCTAAGACTCGCATCATTCACCTACTCATTATATTTTCATGATTCAATCGATTATGGCCAACTCTAGGCCAACAAACTTGAACATGTGGATCTGAATATATTATACCTATTTAGGCGCACGAAAACGAAACGTTGCCTGATGCCTCTTGATAGCTTGTGAATCAAGGTTTTTGGCATTTGTAAAAAAGCGAAGTAAATGAGCAAACTCCATGTCAGCTGAAGCGCCAAAAATCATCTCATCATCAGTACCACCGACCAGAGGCTCACTTAGATCGCCATATACACGAGACACAGGATGTGGTTCTCGTTCAAGATGCCAATTTAATTTACTATGACAAGTGGGACATACCTCGATTGGAAGATTAAGATCGCGGATCCTTGCTTGTTGCATTTCAGTTAAAAATATACAATGCCCAAGGCGCATGCGTCCCTGTAATGATAATTTATGGCTTTTAAACCAAGCTTCTACAGTGTCCAACACGACATCAGTATCCTGCCTCTCAAGCTCGCTATCTGACTCAGCCAAATGAATGGCAATACCAACACCGCTTTGTAAAGCGAGATTAATCACTTTCCCTAAAACAACACCGGTTAGCGTCCTTTTGCAAGCAGGATTTCCAGAAATATCCAACCCCACTAAGACAGAACTCGGCGAACTTTTTATACGATCTATAAAATACACTGCATCATCTAACCCGTGCAATGTTCTATCAAGACTCAACAATCCAACAGAACACTTATTTAGTCCCTGATTTTGATTTGCTGCAAGTAATCCCGCCTCAAACGCATCGATATACTGGTCGCGCGGCCCTGCTCCAATTGCTTTGGGTGTCGTTCTAATTTCTAAATAGCTTGCAGCCGAATGAGTGATAACATCAATTGTACCCTCAGTAATATCTGATAGATCTTGAATTATCTGATGAATCAAACCAAACTGCTTCCAAACCATCTCTATTAATTCGGCCCCATATCCAAATGCAGGTTGCATTGCTGTTTGCTTAAGATAATTATCTCTCAAG
Source organism: Legionella sp. (assembly GCA_044233795.1). GTDB lineage: Bacteria > Pseudomonadota > Gammaproteobacteria > Legionellales > Legionellaceae > JBIIJL01. The sequence goes on from JBIIJL010000053.1 coordinate 9,749, forward strand.
AAAACGAGCTCTTCATAAATTGCCTCACATTGATGCTTAATTGCCATCCGCTTTAAAAATTCAAGGCTAAAACTACCATTCAAATGACAATGCAAATCGCTAGTATAACTTTCAAACATTATTAGCCTAAAATATAAATGAAGGGAGTTATTCTAACGATAATTGATATTGCTTAGAAGAGATAACTCATCAAGGAGAAAATCGAAGAAAATGTGTGATTAGACTTGACGCCAAGGCTTACTCGCACTAAAATTGCGACCTTGTTGTGATTGATGAATAAACCAGAGGACTGTTTAATGCCCACCGTTCGCGTGAAAGAAGGCGAAAATCCAGAATACGCATTGCGTCGTTTTAAACGCTCTTGCGAAAAAGCAGGGATACTCACTGAATTGCGTCGCAGAGAGTTTTATGAAAAGCCCACCGCTGAACGCAAGCGTAAACAAGCAGCAGCCGTTAAACGACATTTAAAGAAAATATCTCGTGACACATCAGCACGTCGCCCTGTAAAGCACAGACGCAAATAGTCATGACGATCAAAAAGCAGTTAAATGCTGATCTCATAACTGCAATGCGTGCTCAAGACAAGAAATCTTTAAGCGCTCTTAGGCTCATCACAGCTGCAATTAAGCAAATTGAAGTTGATGAGCGCATAGAGGTTGATGACTCAAGATTACTGGCCATTCTGGACAAACTTGCCAAACAAAGAAAAGAATCTATTAGCCAATTCACATCTGCAGGTCGTATCGACCTAGTAGAACAAGAAGAGTTTGAACTTGAACTTATTAATCAGTATCTACCCGAACCGATATCTGATCAAGAGTTAACAAGGATTGTAGAGAACACAATTCAAGACCTTGTGGCTGAAAAAATTAGTGATATGGGTAAAGTGATGGCTCAATTAAAGCCCCTGTTGCAAGGTCGAGCAGACATGGGTAAAGTCAGCGCGATGTTAAAAAGCAAACTTAGTTAGTATAAATCAAACCCTCATGTACCCCAAATACACCATGTACAGGACCTACAATGATCGGTTTAATCCCGCGCTCCTTCATTGATGAAATACTCAATCGTACAGATATCGTTGAATTTATCGATAGCTTTGTGCCTCTAAAAAAAAGTGGCAATAGCCATGTTACTTGTTGCCCTTTTCATAATGAAAAAACCCCCTCATTTAATGTTGTACCCAAAAATCAGTATTATCACTGTTTTGGGTGCGGGAACAGCGGCAATGCGATTAGCTTTGCCATGAACTACTTACATTTAAGTTTTTCTGAAGCGGTTGAAACCTTAGCTCAACGTTTGGGTTTGCAGGTACCGCGTGAAGGGCAATCTGCGAAACAACAGCCTTCTCATAGTCTTTACCATTTTTTAAACAAGGTTGCGCGGTTTTACCAAATTAATTTGCGCCGTGATGGCCTTGATGCGATCAATTATTTGAAAAATCGTGGGGTAAATGGTGAGATGGCACGTCTTTTTGGATTAGGATACGCGTCTTCTGCCTGGCATACCTTGGAGCACCAATTTGAAGGGCACCAGCATGAACTCATTGCATCAGGCATGATCATTTCCAAGGACAGTGGCAAACACTATGACCGATACCGACACCGAATCATGTTTCCCATCCACGATAGGAAAGGCCGCATCATTGGATTTGGCGGTCGAGCCATCGATAGTAGTCAAAAACCAAAATATTTGAACTCACCAGAAACGGCAATTTTTCAAAAAAGTCGTGAATTGTACGGCTTGCACCAAATACTCCAACATCAACAGAGCATTTCAAGCATTGTTATTGTAGAAGGCTACCTAGACGTTATAGCCCTTGCCCAGCATGGTATCCTCAATGCAGTTGCAACACTAGGCACAACAACGAGCACCTATCATATTCAACTCCTAAGCAAACATACCAAAAAACTATTATTTTGCTTTGATGGCGATGCCGCGGGCAGACAAGCAGCCTGGAAAGCACTCGATAGCAGTCTTCCACATTTAAACGCAGGCCTTGATATTAATTTTATTTTCTTACCTGAAGGCCAAGATCCTGATAGCCTCATTCGCAAAGAGGGACGCGAAAAATTCCTCTTAAGATATAACAGCGCAACCCCATTGCATCGGTTTTTTTTCAATAGTCTAACAGAGAGTGATGAGCACAACAGCATTGCACAGAAAAGCCAGATAGTGAATAAAGCCAAACCTTATCTTGCAAAAATGTCTGACGGACCTTACAAGCAACTTTTGGTTGACGAACTTGCAAGGCTTACACACATTGAATCACATCGACTTTGGCAATTGCTTATGGATAAATTTTCTGCAACAACAACAGAAGTAAAACCTGCAATTGAGCGCACGCCAATCCGTATAGCTATCGCGATCCTATTACAACACCCTGAAATTCTTGCAGAATGTGGTCAAGCAATCCGCGCGGAATTACTCGATATTCAACATCAACGTGTGTTGAAAACACTAATGGAACAGATCTACAAAACACCTACTATCAACACTGCGGCCTTAGTTGAAGCATGGCGTGAGTCTCCTATTTTTGAAGCAATAGCCTCACTTGCAGCTTGGGATCATCAAGTACCTGAAAGTGCGTTAAGACATGAATTCAATGACATTGTTCTTTTCTTGATCAAACAGAATCGTGAGCATGCAGCAACTCAGCTAATGAAAAAAGCACGCACGGAAGGTTTATCTGACCTTGAGCGTCTTCAGCTGCAGGAAATACTGAAAGAAAGGCACCGAGCATCAGAATAAGCTAGCATGTTTAATTAAGGCGGTTTATAATTAATTCATTTTTCTAGGTTTTAAACCCAAATTTATAAGTATTTATCATCATGAGCGAACAAGATCAGCAGCGCATCACAAAAGTTATCAGCTTAGGAAAAGATCAAAATTACCTTACCTATGCCCAAATTAATGACCTCCTACCAAACATCGTTGACACAGAACATTTTGATGTCATCATCAGCATGCTAGAAGGGATGAACATCAAAGTATTCGAACAACCACCGAGTGACGATGAGTTGGCACTTCTTGGTAACACCGAAGAGGCACCTGAGGACGTTGAAGAAGCAGCCGCAGTGCTTGCATCTGTTGATAAAGAGACTGGCCGTACGACCGATCCAGTCCGGATGTACATGCGTGAGATGGGAACAGTAGAGTTGCTTACTCGCGAGGGTGAAATTCGTATTGCCAAGCGGATTGAAGAAGGCATATACCAAGTCTTGCGTTCACTTGCAAACTACCCTGAAACAGTACAGCTTGTTCTTGAAGATTATGAGCGGGTGCTTGTTGAAGAAATGCGCCTGAACGAAATCATCAGTGGTTTTGCCGACATAGAGGAAGAAGCTCCTCCATCGAATATTGGTTCTATGTTAGATGAGTCACAACAAGATGACCCAACTGATACGACAGTGCTTCCTGAAGATGATAGCGAAGATGGCGAGGGGGTCATTTCAGGCGTTGATGATGGACCGAATCTTGAACAAGCAAAAGCATATTTTGACGAACTGCAAACGTGTTTTGCCGCTGCGATGGCCTCTCTAAAAGAGTATGGTCGAACCACATCAAAAACCGTTGAGCTATTGACGCTCATGTCAGAATCCTTCCTCAAATTAAAGCTCACATCAAGACAAGTTGATAAACTTACTAAACATTTTAGAGAGCTGCGTAATCACATTCGTGAGTTTGAGCGTAATATTATGCGTTTGTGTATTGAAAAAGCTCGAATACCTCGAAAGATATTTATTGAAACATTTCCAGGCCAGGAAACAGATTTGACTTGGCTTGAAACTCTGATAAAAAAACATGAAAACAAACTTGAGTTGTCGCGTATTGCAGAGCAAAGTGAGGAAATCAAACAACTACAATCGAGACTGCTATCCTTTGAACAAGAGTATGGTCTTACTATCAGCGAAATCAAAGAAATCAACCGACAAATGTCGATAGGCGAAGCCAAAGCTCGTCGTGCCAAAAAAGAAATGGTTGAAGCAAATTTACGCTTGGTTATTTCTATCGCTAAAAAATACACCAATCGAGGTTTGCAGTTTTTAGATTTAATCCAAGAAGGCAACATTGGTCTGATGAAAGCTGTTGATAAATTTGAATATCGGCGTGGATATAAATTCTCTACCTATGCAACTTGGTGGATACGCCAAGCTATCACCCGATCTATTGCCGACCAAGCGCGCACCATTCGCATACCAGTACACATGATTGAAACAATCAACAAATTAAATCGTATTTCTCGGCAAATTTTACAAGAAACAGGTAGAGAAGCAACGCCTGAAGAGTTGGCCGAAAAAATGGAATTGAGCGAAGATAAAATACGAAAGGTTCTAAAAATAGCTAAAGAGCCCATCTCTATGGAAACACCCGTTGGCGACGATGATGATTCGCACTTGGGTGATTTTATTGAAGACAACAACATTGAGTCACCTATTGATAGAGCAACGGCTGAAGGACTTAGAGAAGCTACTTTAGAAATTCTAGAGACCTTAACTCCACGAGAAGCAAAAGTACTACGCATGAGATTTGGTATAGAAATGAACACTGATCATACTCTAGAAGAAGTTGGCAAGCAGTTCGATGTAACGCGTGAGCGAATCCGTCAAATTGAAGCCAAGGCACTCCGTAAACTTAGACACCCCTCACGCTCTGAGAAGCTTCGCAGTTTTCTTGAGGGGGATGAAAGCTAGGTGTTGGTGGCTAAATAGATATTTAACCTCAAAGCAGCATAGAAAGTGAATCTGTACATAACAAAAAAGTCTGTCATGCCCGCTCAGGTGGGCAGCCGTCTATCAAAATAGTCTAATGCTCGAGTCAAGCCACTGGCGTTTATTTTACTCAATCATGTTTGTTTTCCATTACCTATCCCACTTCTTGATGGGTTTTCTCTGCTTATTGCTTCATAAATATCAGAGTGAGTTTCATCATAAACCAAACGATGCACATTGTATTTTTAAGTGAATCCTTAAGCAAAGCCTTCCTTGTGCTGATATAATCGGCGCGCAAGTTTAATGGTAACTCCCGTATAAAGAGTTCCCTGGCTCTATTAGCGATTGCTTTTTGTTGGGCACATAAAACAGGCGAGTGGTGTCATGAAATAAAGCCGATTATAATCAAGACGCATCGCAGGCCAGCAGTAAGTCTATTTCGGTATGGCCTAGATTATATTATTGATATTTTGATGAACCTGTCCTATAGAAATCACTTGTTTGCTGCGTATCTGGATAAAATCAAGCCAGCTCGACCTGATTATGCCCTCCTTTACCAGTCAATGGTTGACCAGCCTTTATTTTTTCGGCTAAGCAACATTTATTCTGTAAATTCAGAT
>JBIIJL010000115.1:0-4499 GCA_044233795.1 Legionella sp.
AGCTTAGCCACGGTGCGGTGCTCAAATAGCGTCGCAACGTGAACGGTGCGCTGGAAGGCTTGACCTAAGCGGTGGCTGACCTCTATGGCTAAGATAGAATGCCCGCCGAGGCTGAAAAAATCATCGTCAATACCAACACGGGTTATAGCTAATACGTTTTGCCAAACATCGCAGGCCAAGGCCTCAAGCTCATCTCGGGGTGCTTGATACAAGGTGGCATCATCCGAGCAGTCAGGAATAGGTAACGCATGACCGTCAGGCTTAATATCGAACATGTTCTAAAAATTTTAGCAAAAAAACAGGGAGTTTTTGGGTTGCATGCATATCGTTGACTTAAATCCTTTTTGAATTACCTAAAAATATTGCGTTTTTGATAAGTGTTAAAATTGCGTGATATAATAGAAAGCGGCCATCACGCTTGCTTCATCGAAAACCGTGACAGCTTTTTTTTGTTATTTCACACAAACTAAAACTCTCTAGAATTTATAATTAAGTCCAAATGTTACTGCGCTGAATGAAGGCATTTCAGTATTTGTGGTGCCATTTGTGGCGGACGAGCCTGCTATAACGATTTGAGAAACATTGCCCTGAATTTTAGCGCCTGCGATATACATGTATGCCAATGTAACTCCCAATGACTCGTTAATATTATAAATTCCACCGAATTTCACTTCAGGAACAACATTGGCCTGTGAGGAGGTTGCATGGTATACCCCAGAAACTACACCTCCCTGGATTTGATTGCCTAAATTTTGATTGACGATGAACTTATAGTTTTGAAACATTGCACCCGCTTTTAAAAATACATCCAACTGTTTATAGGGATAGAATGCTCCTAGTAATAAATCAAATCCGTAGGCATAAGACGTTTTATTCCAACCAACAGTCGAGTTAATATACTTAATTTTTCCATAATAGCCCCAGCCCGCTTCAGCACTGAAGCTTAGATTGTTAGTGTAAGGTTTCATGATCCCGGCACCGAAACGCCCACCCCAACCGTTTGTAGTGGGCGGGACGGGAACGTTATTTTGATAGAACGTTCCTACTGATTTCCATGCATGCAAAGCCTCGGCAGTAACAAAGTAATTCGATATTGACTTATCTTTGGTTTGAATGACACCCATGTTGCCGGCATAATTAATAGATGCTGCTGATGTGAGAATAAGCGTGGTAAAAGCGATAGTTATTTTCATGCTACAGTCCTTTTGAGCAAGTAAAAGAGTAAATTCAGAGGTAAGGCCGATGACTTAAATACTAGGCTAGTCTATGTTTTTGTAATGATGCTGTCAATAAATCACATTTGGTGCATCCATATGTGTACCCAGTCCTGTAAACATACTAATTTTTTGCACCTTAAATTTTACATCTGAGTATAGGAGGCATAAATTAAAGCCGTTTCATGGTGCAACCAACAGCTTCCTCCCCATGATGAAGTCGTTGTGTTTAAGGGGTGTGTCGTATCAATAATTTCACATGGTAAATTTATGCTCACTCACTCTAATGTGTGCTCTTTCGCAGGAGAGTTGTAAAAAATTGTTGTTCCTCAAGTGTCCTCTACATTAAGGCGTTGAATAAAATGACAGGGTCGGGGCAAATACCAATTAGACAAGCAAGAATAGGCCGTAATTTAATATTTTGGCTTGGAGCCAAAAAATGCACCCTGTGAAGCGGTGGGAAGTACGTATAAATTTATAACCTATGTCTCCGGAATAGAACTGATTTTTAATGGTGGCTATGGGTGGACTCGAACCACCGACCTCAGCATTATGAGGGCGATTATTTTATTTTATCAATGTTTCCCCATGTGTCTCCATGCATGAAAAAGACTTATAATTCAGTGTATTGCAACTAAATGTTGATGTACGGAAATATATGGTTATGCTATGCTCTTCAATTCATTTGCACTCTACTAATTTTCCAGGCGCGCCTGGAAAATTAGTCAATAAGTATAAGGGGCTTTTATTGTGGAAGGCAAGGGCGTCAAAGCTTATGAATTTGATTCAGATCAGAATTACCAAAATTTACTTACAGAGATAAAAGGCAGATTAAAAAAGGCTCAGTTACATGCAGCTATAACACTTAATCAGGAATTGATCTGCCATTCCGCACCTTAGAGCGTACAATTCCTAATTGAATTTAATTGCTCAAAAAAAATCACCATCGGTGCAATGTCGCCTTCAAATAAAATCCTTTTTTCCCTTACATTGTTTATTTAGCGTGCATTTATTGCAACCACACGCGGCCATACTCGATTTTTGGTAAAGACAAGCCATTGCCTTGATCGAAAAGTTGGCTTATGTCACCGTCATTATGGGGAGATTTAAAAAGCTCCTCCAAAACCAACCAGTCACAGTTGCTTGTCATACCTCAAAAATTGTTTCGCGCTAAATTTAAGTGACAATGGTGTTGCGTGCCCTAATTTTATACGGCGGGAACATTGGCGAGGACTGTGTATAGAACCCCAATGTGGTCCTATTACCTAACTGCTAGGGAGATAGGTTAGGAAACAACGCTGTATCGGTGTTAACAGAAGGTGCTTTTGAAAAGAGACCATGGATAGCAAGTCCGGCTCCAACAATGATCCCAGTTGTTGCTAGGGCAATGCCTATGCCAGCGATAATAGGTAGTGTTGCAAGAATTCCTGCTAAGAGCAGGGAAACGCCGGCTACCGTTGCTATGCCCGCAAGGCATTTGAAATAGAAGGAATAATCCGTAGATGTTTCGGAAATTTCAGCAGGAGCCATGTGAGCTGTTGTAACATGTATTTTTTGTTTAGCCTCGAGATTTTTTCTTTTAATATAGCCTCTATTATAGCTAGTAAATCATGACTGATAGAGTTTCCGTCCAATTTAAGTTCGATCAGTTTGGTATTTTTCTTTAATGCTGTAATTAATATATTTGCTTCCAAGTCGCCAAGTTGGGTATTCGAAAGATCTATTTTTTCAATATTAGGGTTTTTAGCAATTAAATAGCCAATATAACTTGTTCCATTTGGCATTACCATTATGTTGAAATTGCCGTGAGGACTAGGTACAATAATTTCGTGTAAACTCATATTGATAATTTTAAGCTCATTAATCGATTGACCAAATAGATGCTCTCCCTTTTCGGTAGTTTAGTAATCAGCCAACCAACTAAGATTTCCATTATGTAGAAAGCCTCTTGGATCTTGATTATACGGCGGTCCTCCATGCAATGATGTTCCATCAAAAACAACAATGCCATCTTTTGGGTTTTGCATAGCAACATGGAACCAATGTTCAAAATCATCTCCATAAGAACTTCCCACCTTGGAGCTTGACATTAATTCAAAATATTGTTTTTTCTGCTGTTCGACTAGCGTAAGAATTGGTGCCATAGAAATCCCCTAAGTGTGGCTGATATAAATTAGTCTGCATGATATATTAATTATCAACAAAATTCCACATTGGTGTTTTTGTTAACAAATGATTGGGGTGGAGCCAAAACATCTCCCGGCAGTGCAGCTTTTCTTTATACAGACATTGCAAAACAGCGGGCTGCGGGCTATTAAAAACGCACAATCTGCCCATGGTGCAATGAATTATTCTGTCTGAAGGGACTTCTTAAATCCCCCATTTATATAATACGCAGAATCAGTAACATGCTTATATTATATATAAAAATACATAATTTTGACGTTGGAATTTATTTATTTAACCACTTGGGTTAATTAAAAATTCTTTGGGGTAGGGTGCGGAATGGCAGAACGGTCTTCATATCTCACGTGGCGCAAAAAACCAATTTGTTCTATAACTATAATATAATGTACTAATAATGTCTAAAAAACAGGACTAGTGATGCCTATCCTATTAAATACTATTTTTGATTATGTTTTTGGCGATAGAGCAAAAGCTCGCTCAGTTCCGGAGGGAGTGAAATTATCTTCTGAGCAACAAGCTAAAAAAAAAGAGCGTGAAGCACAGGCGAGAGAAGAAAAAAAATTTGAATTTTTTGTTATCACCAATGATACAACATTATCTGCAGAATTTCGCATGATGTTGCGTGGTCAAAATAGTAGCGACTTAGAATGTTTGCTTTATGGTAATAATACGGATGTACTCGAGAAAACTTCTCGGTCTATGCGGTATGAAATACCTAATGATGACGAGATAAAAAAGCAATTCGAAGTGTTAGAACAACAGTATGGGTATTCTACCGTTGATAAAGATGCACTAGATCTTTTTATCAAGTTATTTAAAGCAAACAAATTAATTGCAGACTATGTAGAAGAAAACAATACGGATGATAACGCTATAGCCTATCAACATGCATATAAAATGATGGTTTTATTTGAGCTTGAATCAAAGCAACCCTTTACAGGTGTAGACAAATTTCTAAATAAGCATGTTAATAATTCAGCAAAACCAATCGGTCAAGTCCTAAATTTGCTGTAAATTCTCATTTATTCAGCCCATCAAGTTAATTGTTTAGTTCGCCATTTTGTTTAATTCAATGACGTTTGTTTTGTTCAGCTCTTG
>JBIIJL010000117.1:0-4408 GCA_044233795.1 Legionella sp.
AGATACCAGAGCACCGATGATCTGCCATTGGTTTGGATGCTCTTTTAAATATAAGCTTGCAAATAACATACTGAAAAAAACCTGCATTTGCATAATGAGTGATGCCATACCCGGTGTCATTCCAATATGTATTCCCACAAATAGTAGTGAAAATTGTAAAGCAAACATAATAAGCCCATACCAAATAATTATTTTATAGGGAATTTGGGGTGGTCTAATAAAAAAAACAGCTGGGATGCTCGCAAGTATAAAACGGGCCGTACAAAGTAGTAGCGGTGAAAGTTCCTCTAAGCTTATTTTAACAAAAATGAAGTTTATTCCCCAAATGACGGCAACCAATAGCGCTAGTAATAGATGTGAAAAAGGCATTTTTTGTATATCAGATATAGAAAGTCTTTATAGTTTAACGCAAGTAGACAAAAGGTGCTGCGAATTTATTTTATAATACATCAGCATAAGAATTCGTAAATATGACCTTTTGACCTAACTGAAGTTCAGCTGTTGCGCCTAAAATTAGAGGATAGTTCGGCTTGTCATGCCCTACCCCTGAAATTTTAACGACAGGAATTTTAGTAGAACAGGCAAATCGTTTGAGCACATCCATAATTTTGGATGATCCATCAGGCTCTTCACCTTGTATAAAATCAGCAAAGATGATGGCTAAAGCGCCATGAAAACGATTCGCTTGATTTAGATGCTCTAACATTCTATCGACTTTATATGCCCTTTCTCCTACTTCTTCAAATATAATAATTTTTCCTTTAGCATCCATTTCCCATGAGGTAGCAATACTTGCTTGAACAAGGACAAGATTACCGCCAATGAGTCGACCTTTGAGTAGCAGATTGGTATTACACGCCTCATCATTTAAGGCCATCCCTTGAAATGATATGTTTGTTTTTTCTCCAAAAAGAATTGCTTTTGTGGTAAGAATTGATTCTTGAGAACATTTAACAGGATTAAGTGCTGCGTGCAGCGTTGGCCAATGCCATTTGTTTTGAAAAAATAGGTGTAAAGCCGTTAGATCACTCATACCAACGAACCACTTCAATTGGTGAGGCGGTCGTAATTTTCTAAGCCCTGGAATAAGGCGCATGCTACCATAGCCCCCACGTACGCAAATAATGGCTTTGCTATCAACATTAGTTAACGCGTGTTCCAGCCCTTTCAATCGGTGTTCATCGCTATTAGCACATAAGAGATCATTACCAAATATGTGGTCATCGACGATACACTTTAATTGCCAGGATTCTAATAAAGCTATCAGGTTAATAAGCTCATTTTCACTACATCTTGAAGCTGGCGCAATAATTTCAACAAAATCCCCCGTACTTAAAATAGGAAGTTTGGCCATAGATTTTCTACTGATTGCTAAATGTAAGATGATATTCTAAAGAAAGATGTTCTATTTCTCTATTTAAAACGTAAAATAAACAACATGATGCAAGCTAAAAGGAGAAAGATGTGGACACTGAAGTCATGTCGTACGATTTTATCATAGTTGGCGCGGGCCCTGCAGGCCTTAGTGCTGCAATCAAGCTTAAGCAACATGCTCAAAAAAACAACGTTACGCTCAGCGTGTTGATTATAGAAAAAGGAGCAGCTGTTGGTTCTCATATTCTCTCCGGTGCTGTTCTTGATCCACGGTCATTAAAGGAGTTATTGCCTGATTCATGGGCAGATGCCCCGCTTGATACAAAAGTTAGTGATGATAAGTTTATGTTATTAACTGAGAAGAAATATTATCATCTACCAACACCGGCTCCCATGAAAAATAATGGAAACTACATCATCAGCCTCGGCGATTTATGTAAGTTTTTAGCACAACAAGCTGAGCTCTTAGGGTGTGAGATTTATCCAGGCTTCGTTGCCTCTGACATTCTTTATAATGACGATGGTGATGTCATTGGCGTACAAACAGGAGCTGTTGGGATTGATAAAACTGGCTTTAAAACTGAAAATTACCATCCAGGCATGCAACTTCTCGCAAAACAAACATTATTTGCTGAAGGTTGCCGAGGCGAATTAAGTCAACGACTGATGGAGCGCTTTAATCTTCGAGCCCAGGCTATGCCACAAACATATGGATTAGGTATCAAAGAGGTGTGGAAAATAGCCAAAGTGAAACATCAACAGGGTCTTGTGGTTCATACGGTGGGTTGGCCACTTGATAAATCAACTTATGGTGGCTCTTTTATCTATCATATGTCCGAGCAACGGGTTGCCGTAGGACTAGTGGTAGGTCTTGATTATAAAAACACTTGGTTAAATCCTTTTGATGAAATGCAGCGCTTTAAAACACATCCTTTAGTAAGCTCGCTTTTAGAAAATGGAGAGCGAACTGGATATGGTGCTCGAGTATTAAACGAGGGCGGTTGGCAGTCCATCCCAAAACTTACTTTTCCTGGCGGTGTACTGATAGGAGATGCGGCGGGATTCTTGAATGTTGCAAAAATTAAAGGAATTCATACGGCTATGCAATCAGGAATGTTAGCTGCTGATGCTTGTTTTGAAGTATTTTCTAAAGCCACAGATGCGCCAAAAGAGCTCAGCAGTTATGAGAAAAACATACGTTCATCCTGGATTAATCATGAGTTATACAAATACCGAAACGTTCGTCCAGGATTTCGTTATGGTTTATGGTTCGGTCTTATCAATGCTGGTTTTGAGACTTATATTAGCAGAGGCAAATCTCCATGGACGCTTGCTCATCATGAAGATTACTTGTCTTTGGAGAATAAATACAACGCGACTCCCATTCATTACCCAAAGCCTGATGGAAAATTAACATTTGATAGACTTTCTTCAGTATATTTATCCAACACATTTCATGCAGAAAATCAACCTGCACATTTAAGACTTAAAGATCCCTCTCTTGCCATTTCAGTTAATTACGAATTATATGCATCACCTGAAACGCGCTATTGCCCTGCCGCGGTCTATGAAATATTAGTCCAGGATGATAAACCACACTTACAAATCAACGCTCAAAACTGCATTCATTGCAAAACATGCGACATTAAAGATCCCAAAGCCAATATAGTATGGACTGCACCTGAGGGAGGTGGTGGACCGAATTATTCTGGTATGTAATATTTGTTATTTGTCATTTCTCAAGCTAAGCGTTAAACTTGCCTGCGGAGAAAATCCATTCAGTCCCAGTGGCGCAGCTGGATAGCGCGGCCCCCTCCTAAGGGGCAGGTCGGCGGTTCGAATCCGCCCTGGGACGCCAATTAAATCAATGGGTTATGGATTTAAATAGAAATTTATAGAGTAAATTTTCACATCTGGTATAGCCTCAGGTATAGCCAAATTAATTATTACTACTCTTAGTAGAAGATAAACATGACAAAAATGCACGATAACGAGCAAGAAGTGAATACAGCGCTTGTTCAGTCCCTTCTAAAAGAACAATGCCCTCAATGGGCCGATCTAGAGCTTAGTCCTATTCTTTCAAGCGGCACCGATAATGCATTATTTCGTCTAGGTGACACATATGTTGTTCGTATACCTCGAATTGAATGGTCGCCAGGAAGTGTTTCTAGTGGCATCAACAAAGAATATCTTTGGGTTCCTCAACTTGCTCAGCATTTAAAAACTCCTATATCTGAACCAGTATTCAAGGGTACGCCTAATAAGGCTTATCCGTGGCCTTGGAGCATTACCAAATGGAATGATGGGCATAATCCAGAATTTGAAAAAGAAAATGAATATGACAAGCTTGCTGTAGACTTAGCTCATTTCTTAAATGAATTACATAGCATTAAGCTTCCTGAGGCCGGTCCTTTCTCACGTCGAGGTGTTCCATTAAAAGAGTTGGATGGCGAAACTAAAGAAGCTTTAAAAGCTCTAGAGGATGATATAGATACTAAACCATTAGCTCTTTTATGGGAGAAGCTATCTAATATCCCATGTTGGGATAAATCGCCTGTTTGGATGCATGGCGATCTTTTGCCAGGAAATGTATTGATGACGTGGTCAATCAAATGCACACACCTAGTTAAGCAACTTTTTTCATTTTCCCCCACTCTCTTTCAAATTGGTTTGGATTCACATAACCAAGATATGAATGCAAGCGATAGCAGTTATAAAACATGGAAATATAATTCAGCACATCCTGTTGCGCTGCATATCGTGTTAAATAGTGTCGCCATTGAACCCGCTCCTGCTTAAGACTGCCAAAAAAGCTTTCTGCCACAGCGTTATCCCAACAATCGCCTTTTCTGCTCATACTGCCAACATAGCCATACATCTTTAATAGTTTTCGGTATTCATGACTAGCATACTGTGACCCGCGGTCAGAATGAACGATTAAACCTCGGTTAGGTTTACGTTGCCAAATAGCCATTTTCAACGCATCACAAACAAGCGTCGCCTTCATCCGAGAACCCATACTCCAACCAACAAC
>JBIIJL010000047.1:0-16748 GCA_044233795.1 Legionella sp.
AAACCAATTTGAAAGAGAGTGGGGGAAAATGAAAAAAGTTGCTTAACTAGGTGTGTGCATTTGATTGACCACGTCAGTCATTAAAGCGTTCTAATGCCGTATCTAAAGATTGGTGCGGACCGGAAGGATATTTTATTTGTTACGAACTGGCTAAGGAAAATTTGGCATTGGGGCTTACAGTTGTAGCAGATACAGTGAACCCTATAGAAATAACAAGGAATGATTGGCGAGAGGTGGCAAGGGCTGTTGGTGTAAAGTCATATGAGATAGAGGTAGTTTGTTTAGATAAAGCGGAACATCGACGCAGAATCGAAGCAAGAACGACAGATATTGAAGATCATCAACTTCCAACATGGCAAGACGTACTAGATCGAGATTATCAGCCTTGGGATAATATTGATTTACAACTTGATACATCCGAACTGTCAATTGAAGAGAGCATACAAAAGATCATACAATTAGTGAAATTCAAAAGATAACTGCATGAAAGAGGTATAGCTTATGTCTAAAATAGCCATTCCTTTCTATAGTGCCTCAGGACATACTCGGTGTCTTGCAGAAGCTGTTTTAAGAGGGATTAAAACAATTAGCTCAGATGTATGTTTAATTGATGTTACTAGACTCGATTCGAATTCTTGGAAACTGATTGAACAGGCTGATGGTATCATTTTTGGTTCTCCAACTTTTATGGGCGGTATTGCTGGGCAGTTTAAGTTATTTTTAGATGAATTCTCTTACAGAGGGCTTTGGACGGAGCAAAAGCTGGTTGATAAGGTAGCAGCAGGCTTTACTGTAGCAACTTATCCCTCTGGAGATAAGTTAAATACTATTATTCAGCTTTCAATTTTTACAGCTCAGTTTGGGATGGTTTGGATAAATAATTGTGAGCTGGGTAGAAAAGTATCTAAAATTGAGCATGATTATAATGAATGGGGTGCCTGGCTAGGGTTGATGGCTACATCAATACCAGATAAATCAAAATTAATTAGTGATATAGACATAAAATGCGCAGAGCAATTCGGTATTCGGTTTGCAAAATCTGTAGATCGTTGGTTAAAAGGTGCTGCAAGTTGAAATACGTCTAACTGATTAGCGCCTTTTTTTGTATCTCTCTGGGGCGCTGTAAATTACGTACAGTTGCATTCTTTCCCTTTATTCCAATTCTTGAATGTCTTTTCACAAGTTTCTTTTGGAATATCATTATCACCAGTACAACATTTATAACAGATAAGAGATCCAATACAGGGGTTAGGTGCATTAGGATCTGGCTGATAGTTCAAAGCGTTATGCTCTTTTTCTGCAGGAATAAGGTAATATTTGTTATTGTGTATATTTAATTCATACATTACATTTTTATCTATTTTTGGAGAAACTTTGGAAGATCCAAATAGAGGAATTGTTACTAATAGAGCAATAAAAGCAAAAATAAATTTATTCATCAACAAGAAACTCCACCTTTATAGGGCAATCGTAGTAAGAATATTGAACACCTTCCTCAAAGCTTTCGTATTCATTGTTTGCCTGAATCCTAACTAAGAGTGGTTTATCCCCAAATTTTTTCTTCCATAACACTAAATAGGGTTCGTCTTTTGTCATGGCAGGAATAACTGGACCATCAACTGTTTGTATCGATAGGTATTCTCTAGTAGGGAAAATAACGGCGGAGGCGCGGCCCTTTTTGTCTAACTCAATTTCAACGTTATACCATGTAAACTGTTTAAAATCGTTCATAGGTAGCTTTTTGAATTTACATGACTTTAAAGTGGGTACTTCTTTTTGGTTTGCCCAATAGGTAAGCCAGCGATATACATCCGGACAACAATTATTCAAGGTATTTAAAATTACAACTATGGAAAGAAAACCTAAAAATGCTACAAACCCTGTCTTTAATACAAAAATGAACGGTTTAATGACATAGGAAGATGAAACCTGATTGTATTTTTTTTGTAAAAAATTTGTAAGCTTCTTGCCTTGCACTTTAATCCTTTGCGTTCATTGTTACTAATTTATTATTTTACAATTCGCATCTTTTCGCAATCATTCAAATCAGGTATCATACCCCACGTTGGGTAAGATCTTGGGTAAGATTCGAGTCCTTATTATTTATATTATTAAAAATCAACGAGTTGCACTCAAGTTCGATTCCGGCCCTGGGCACCAATTATACATTTTGCAGGCTCTTTCCCATTTGCGGGGGCACTTTCTCAAGCACATAGCACTCTAACCCTAATTCTATAATTTTCAAAATTTCTAAAGCCACAAGCTCTTCTTTGAATCAACTTCATCTTACGATGAAACCTTTGATTGGCATAGTTGGCAGATAGGTCAAGCTTGAACGACTAATGCTTAAACAGCGCACAAGCCATGCGCTGGCTCAAACCACGTTTAATCGCATAAATGGTTTGCTCCTTGCGGGCTTGTACGCCTACCATTTTTTTGCAGCAATCTCCTTCATCACTTCAATTTCAAGATCTCGCTCTGTCAATATTTTCTTCAATCGAGCGTTTTCTGCTTCAAGTGATTTAAGCATTTTTACTTCTTGTTGATTCATTGTCCCAAAGTGTTTTCGCCAAATATAAATCGATGCTTCAGAGACCCCATACCGTTTCGCCACCTCAGTAACCGGGTCTCGGTCCGTTTCTCGCAAAATTCGAACGATTTGTTCTTCTGTGTAATGTTTCTTCTTCATGGCCTTCACTCTCGTTGAGGGAGGATTACCAAACAAGCTGCAAGTATTGGAGCTAATGGGGTTATGCATGTGTCTTTAGGACTTGCCCAGGCCACAGCGGATGCTTTTATTACTCAATAGTTTAATGAGGAAGACAGTATATTTTGTCTTCCTAAACGCCACTATACAATTAGATACTTGCGTGAACTATAGCTGTAGACTCTTCATCACTACTAAAGAATTGTTTAGTTGCCATGTAGATATCATAAAATTTTGACTTAGATTCGTCGGCTTTTGAATGAAGCTCTTCAATTACATAAAGTCTCAATTCATGTTCGGTATTCGAATTCATATTAGTTGGACTGTTACCTTTTTGTTCCCATTTTCTTACAGCTCCATGAGATTCATGCACAACCTTCTCACCAAACTCTCTTAAAGGCATTGAAAAATACGAACGAATAAACTTTACTTGATTACCCGTTAATCTCGTTTCTTGAACTGCTAATTTCTTTACCACATTATCGGCGATTCTTTGAATGTCAATACGTGGATGCCAATCATTTTCTATGAATAGCATTTCCACGTTATCTAACTCCACAGGAAATCCAAGGCCTTCATACACATAATTTTTGACCATTTTTGTATTTATTACTCTTTCTCTCTTTCAATTCTAATGGCAGTTATAATTGGCATTAAATCTTCACTAAAAGCGTTGAACGAAGACCTTCAAAATGGCTGGGCATGAGTAGTGACACCTCGGGAAAATAAGCAAAGCGTAAGTTTGAATAGTTATATAAATCCCCATTATGAGATAATTAAAGGCGTTATATAGTAGATTGAAATAAATATAAGTATCTCTTGGGTTAAAAAAAAGCCCCGAAACACCTGTCGGTGCTCGGGGCTTTAGATACTAGCTTACACCATTATTGTTTAGGTATACATTTAGTTGCTTCAGCGTATACATCTTCTGCGAGTTTAGCTTCGCCAGTAGGTCTGTTGGCTAGAAAGCCTACGGTGCTTAAAAGACCAGACGTTACTGTTGTTACAGCCATTACATTGGTAGCTGTTGCAGCGCTAAGGCCTACGTACCCAGCAAGTCCTGGAAGCAGCAGAACTGCAGCTGTTGCAGCAAGCGCAATCGCACTGATTGCTAGTAATGTTTTTGCAATAGTACGCAACCTAGGTGAAGAATGTCCTTCAAGTTCACTAACAAACGCCCTAAAGCGAGCTTCCTGCTCCTTTGGATTGTCAAGGAAATCTGCGGTATGACCCGATAAAGTCCAATCAATTGCTGGGGCGCTTGTAACGTCTTTAATCAGCGAAGAGATACACTTTGCTAACTCAGGACTTGTTGAGGGGGCGTCAAGGTGTTTAAACAGGCGATTTATTTGCTGGGCCACTGCCTCATCAGCAGACATCACTGCACGTGCTACATTGTAATTGTCTTGATTAAATACATCACTAAAATTCAGGTGCTTCTTCTCATACGCTTGCTTCATATACTCAGCTTCAAGCATGATGTGCGAGAATCTTGATTCAGGTGCTCGTGCAATTAACTCAAAGAGGTCAAAATTCTTTTTCTTAGCACCCCTTAGATCATCCCCAAATTGTGTACCATAAGATGGAAATGCTTCAGCAAAAAAGTTTTCCAATGATACAGTATAAAGAAAGAGAGCATGAGATAATTGTGTTCCGCCAAGAGCTCTTTCCTCAAGCCATTGTTCCATTAGTTCTGTTTGAGAGTTGCGTGTCATGAACTCCACGGCTTCTTTAAAGAGCCTAGTCAATTTGAATGTCTGGACCTGAGCTGAAGCTCTAAGCGTATGAAGATATGTTTTTTTGGTTAGGTCCGTCTCTTTATTTAGGCTCTTATCAATTAATTTTATTAATTCACTGAGAATCTTCGAGTTAGATAGCTTACTATCGCTACCCTTTTTGATTGATTCTCTAAAAGATTTTCCTACGTTGTCTGGTAGTTGGTCGTCATGTTCTTCTAAGATGAGTATATTAAGTGCTTTTGAAAATTTTTGTTGATCTAAGTTATCGTAGTGTGTGCAAGCTTTCAGCCAAAGATTTGCATGTTCTTCTTCCAGATGCTCTTCAAGTGTTTTTTCGATAATTTTTTCAACTCTATCGGGAGAAAGCATGCCGCCGCCGGCGAGTTGGAATTTTCCACCCTTATTTTGAGCAATCGGAAGCTGTCCACGTTTGTTTGCAGTGTATACCCTATCTACAGCTTCATTTGCAAGTTTTCCAAGTCCTTGAATTTGTATGGGATATAAAGCCTCATCGAGGGTTATGTCAATAGGATCTACAAATTCGAACACTGGTTTTTTGCCTTTTCGCAATACTTTTTGTGCGTCTTGGAAGAGTAGGCAAATGCGATTTTTTTCTGTGGTAGATAGCACCCAATATGCGCTCTTGATTCGTAGTCCTGCGGTATAATTCCCATGGTTTGGTAGAATATCAAAATAATTGGCTAACTCGGCAAATTTTATTTCATCGTCTTTAACACTGGAAAATAGATCACCCATTGTTCCGTAGTCGAATAAAAAGTCGAGGATACCTTCGTTTTCAAAACGATTAAGAGATTCCGCGTACTTTATCATTTGAGAGGCTTGAGCTAATGTCATGTTGACTTCGGCTATGTTATTCGCGTCTGGTGTTTGAGGCAATTCGCGAACTTTGGTTTTCCATCGTTGCACAATATTACCTCTTTCATCTCTATCTGCCTTGCGATATGCAAGCAACTCGCTACGAAAATCAGTGTATAATCCGGGCATAACTTGACTCCTTAAAAATGGTAAACAACAGTCTTCTGGGTGTAAATTTACAACAGAGATAGCATTATATTGCATTGTTAGCACAAAATCAATCAAATTTGAATATCTTAATACGATCGTAAGGGTGGGAACGGCGGTTAAGATATGTTTTAATAGCATCCGTTTGTGAAAAAATACGAGAGGTGTACATGACGTTTGTGGTGACGGAAAGTTGTATTAAGTGTAAATACACAGATTGTGTTGAAGTATGTCCGGTCGATTGTTTTTATGAAGGACCAAATTTTTTAGTTATCCACCCTGACGAATGTATAGATTGTGCTTTATGTGAGCCTGAGTGCCCTGTGAATGCGATTGTTTCAGAAGATGATGTTACGGAAGAACAGCAGGTGTTTATCAGCTTGAATGCGGAACTTGCTAATGCTTGGCCTAATATCACCGCCAAAAAAGATGCCCCAGATGATGCTGCAGATTGGGAAAAAATGGATGGAAAGATTGCCTACTTAGAGAAAGAGTGGAAGGAGTAATTGAGGCGATGCTTCCTCTTATTCTTGAGTGTCAGCGAACACTCAGTGATAAGGGGCGTCTGGCCACTGCCGTTGAAGGTTTTGTGGCAAGAGAACAGCAAATTGAATTAGCGACCGCTGTGATGAGCACCATTCTTGAGCAAAAAACGTTGGTTGCTGAAGCAGGTACTGGTACTGGCAAAACCTACGCATACCTTATTCCCTGTCTTTTATCAGGAAAAAAAGCACTGATTTCTACTGCAACTAAAACGCTACAAGACCAACTTTTTCATAAAGATCTGCCAACCTTAACCAAAGCGCTTGGTAAGGCTTTCAAAATGCAGAATTTAAAAGGACGTGCAAATTATCTTTGCCGTTATCGAACGCGGTTACATGCTGAAGAGGGACGTTTTCTAAGTCCACAATGTGCAAAAGATATTTTATATGTACGTGAAAAATTACCTCAGCTAGTCCATGGCGAGCGTACTGAACTTCCAGAAATCAATGATGACTCACCAGCATGGCCGTATGTGACGTCAACGACGGATAATTGTCTGGGCTCAGAATGTGAGGATCATCAAACATGTTTTCTCGTTAAAGCAAGAAAGCGTGCGCTTGAAGCTGATGTTGTTGTCATTAATCATCATTTATTTTTTGCAGACTCGCGATTAAAAGAAGATGGCTTTGGCGAGCTATTGCCAGGTGTTGGTGTTGTGGTGTTTGATGAAGCTCACCAATTGGTAGAAATTGCGGCTAATTTTTATGGGGAACATTTTAGCACACGAGCTTGGCGGGATTTGTGTGATGATTTGTTGCGAGAGTGGCCGGTGCTTGATCTTGCCAACCAGCCGCTCAAACTGATAAGCCATCGACTCGATGAACTCATAGAAGACATATTAAAAGCCTTGCCAAAACTCGAAGAAAGGGTGGAATTTCAGCAACTAGCTCGTAACAAAACGTTTAAAAGCGCTTGGGAGGGGTTATCTAGCTTAGGGGATGAAATAAGCGCGTGTTTTAAGAGCATCAATCTTAATGAACACGCAGGGCTAGCGCGTTGTCAAGTGAGACTTCTTGATATGCTACTGCTACTAAAACGCTTTAATGAAGAAGAGTCGCTACAGATTAGTTGGCTTGAGCGCTTTAAACACCACGCAGTTTTCCATAAGACACCTTTTGATATTGCAGAACTGTTTCGCGCGTTGCTTTCAAGACAACAGTGCGCACATATCTTCACTTCAGCAACCTTGACCATGGCTAATCATTTCGATTGTTTTACAAAACCGCTGGGACTTATCAAGGCAGACACCTTAAAACTTGAGAGTCCATTTGATTTTCAACAGCAAGCGCTACTTTATTTGCCGAGAGGGTTGCCTGATCCAAAAGATCATACCTATTACGAAGCTTTGGTCGCCCGCGCTTTACCTATCATTAATGCATGTGGAGGGCGCTGTTTTTTCTTATTCACCAGCCATCGCGCTTTACAGCATGTTGCGCTTTTAATGAACAATCTTTTAAACTATCCGTTATTGATTCAAGGGCATGAGGCAAAACCTATCTTATTGACGCGTTTTCGAGAGTTGGGCAATGCAGTTTTGTTGGGTACAGCTACCTTTTGGGAAGGGGTTGATGTGAAAGGTGAAGCCTTGTCACTTGTGATCATTGATAAACTGCCTTTTGCAAGCCCTGTCGATCCGGTGGTTCGAGGTAGAATGGCTTATTTAAAATCACAAGGGTTATCAGGCTTTGATGAATTGTCGCTCCCTAACGCAGTGCTTGCTTTAAAGCAAGGTGTGGGGCGATTGATTCGCGACATCGATGATAAGGGCGTGTTGATGATTGCTGATCCAAGGCTTACCGCTAGAGAATATGGTGCACGTATTTTTTTAAGCTTGCCCAAAATGCGTAAAACTCGTGATGAGAACACAGTACTTAATTTTATTAAGGAGTTGGCATTAAACAATGAACATTCTAGCCATTGATACATCAACTGATATCGCATCAATTGCATTAGACGTTGAAGGCGCCTATTTTGTTGATGAGCAAATAGGCGTTAAGCAGCATGCTGCGCTCTTGTTGCCGATGATAGAAAGTCTTTTAAATCGTGCATCCACGAGTATTTCAGCGCTTGATGCTATTGTTTTTGGGCAAGGGCCCGGGAGTTTTACGGGGCTTCGTATTGCCTGTAGTGTTGCGAAAGGACTTGGGTTTGCACGCGCATTACCTCTTTATCCTGTCAGTGGCCTTAAAGCAATTGTGCATGAAGTGCGTCAATTAATGGGTGATGTGCCAGTGCTGGCTATGGTCGATGCAAGGATGCAGCAGGTATATTGGGGGTATTTCCCTAAAGATTCCTACTTTGGCATTGAAAAAGTATCCAGTATTAAAGAGATTTCCCTGTTGCAAGATCTACCCTTCGTGCTTGCAGGGGTTGGAATGGATGCGTATATTGCGGATTTACCAGAGTCAATGAAGCCACTCGTTATAAAGCAATGCACGGTGTTTCCAAAAGCTTCTGCGATGATTCGTTTGGTCAACATGGGCTTGATAACACCTGTGAGTGTGGCAGATGCACAACCTCAATATGTGCGTAATAAAGTAACTGAAGGGAGAGTGACTGGTGGATAAGAAAATACTAGAAATTTTGGTGTGCCCGATGTGTAAAGGTAAATTACTTTTGAAAAACAACGAACTCATTTGCCTTTTTGACCGTCTAGCTTATCCGATTCGTGATGGGATCCCGGTGATGCTTGAAAGTGATGCGCGTAGTATTTCTTTGGAGGAAAAAGATAAGTTATGAGTCAAGCGTTTCATATTATTATTCCAGCGCGCATGGCATCTTCTCGGCTACCTGGGAAGGTGTTGCTTGAACTTGGCGGGATGACTCTTCTTGAGCGCGTGTATCGTCAAGCCTTAAAAGCTTGTCCTAAATCTCTCACTATCGCAACGGATCATGAAGACATCGTAACTCTGGCACAAGGGTTTGGTGCAGAAGTTGTGCTGACAGCTGTTACCCATCCCTCAGGAACCGATAGAATTGCTGAAGTGGTCACTCGAGGTGCTTTTTCTGATGATGACATCATCGTAAATGTTCAAGGTGATGAGCCCCTTATCAATCCATTACTGATCTCGCAGGTAGCTCAGGCACTTGCCATATCCACAGCGCCAGTCGCAAGCCTATGTTGGCCCATAGAAAATGAAGCGATACTGTTGAATCCAAATGTGGTGAAGGTCGTGCGAGATTGCCAACATCATGCGTTGTATTTTTCAAGAAGTCCTATACCATTTCACCGCGATGGTCTTTATCCTATCAAACAGACCTTTCGCCATGTTGGGCTTTATGCCTATCGCAAAGTCTTTTTAGCACAGTGGCTTACCTGGCCTACATGTGAGCTTGAGGGAATAGAAGCTTTAGAGCAGCTTCGGGTCTTGTGGCGGGGGTACCGTATGTTGGTAGAAGACGCAATCGTTCGTCCTCTGCAAGATGTGAATACTGCAGAGGACTTGGCTTTGGTTAAAAAGCTCGTGATGGGGCGAGTTGTCTAGATTCGTTTAAGCTCATTTTTAAAGCAGTGAGCTGAAGGCATTAAATGATAGGTAACGTACCTAAAACAACGAGTAAATTTTAGGTACGTTACCTAGTAATAGGACTTCATCTGGTGCTTCGAACTCCTTAACGTCAAGTTTACCCTCTTCGAGATGTCTGGCTATGTTTTTATTTGCAAATAAGTTTAGCTTTAGAGGCGAAAAAGACTTTACCCTTTCCATTGTAATGATCTTTTTTGCAAGCAAACGTTGGGTGGTCTCCATCGCAACCACATCTGCAACGTTGCTTGACAACTCCTTTAATAGGTCAAAAGATATTCTTTTTTCAAGCAGAAGTTCTGCTAAATGATGGGTCGCGTTAGCGTCTCTTTGTTTCCGAGTTCTAAGAAATTGTACAACTTCATTTTGAGTCAAAATTTTATTTAATAAAAGTTCATTGATGACTTTAATTGTTTGATCAGGTAATAAACTCATGTGTTGCTCAAAGGTAAAAGCAAGGTAATAGTCGCTGTACCTTACTTCTTCGAGGATTTTTTCTTGAGTAATTTTTTGTTCATGATCTTTGGATAGTGTTTCTTGATTTGATTCAATAAATTTTTGAATATTGTTCCTTACTTCACTAAGAGGGAGAAAGAGAATCGTTTCATCGTCCCATTTTTTAATCTCTGCTATAGTTGCACCGAGAGTAAAAAGTTCCATGTACTTTCCATCGTCATTTATTGCTATTGCAGCATGATAAGGTCTAGGCTGCTTGTCTTTTTTGAAGAGAATAATATCTCCAGCCGCAGGTGGGGATTCTTTTGTATAGGTTCGAAGTGTATCTTTTGCAAATAAGTACAATGTTTCAACCAGATCTATTTTGTTATCACCTAAATGAATAATTCGACAAATATGCTCTATTTGCGCTTGAGAGATGATATTTGCATCAGCTAACACCATAAAGCAGAAACTCCAACAGTTCATTTGCAAGGGCGCGTCATCTAAAAGATCATCAGCAGAGGTAGCCATTATTGCTCGAGCTTTTTTATGTAAAGCATAAGCTTTAAGATTAGCTGGAATTTCAGCTACTTCCTTGCCAAATAAAAACATAAAATCATTGGTTAGAGGCCCTTCACAAAGATCGAAGGAGCTGAAGCTGATATTGGTTGGTATCCAGCGCAATTTGTCTAGATATGATATTGCCGAGGCTATGACTCGCTCGACCTGAGCTGCTGTAAGCTTAGGCATAAAAAACTCGGTTAATAAATTTTATACATATTTTACTTTTAAATTATTAAAAGATTATTAAGTTGACATAAATGGGTTTATATAACCTTTATGCACTCTCAGTGAATGATTTGCGGAGGCAGCGTTGCAATTCGTCGTCCTCTGCAAGATATGAATACTGCAGAGGACTTGGCTTTAGTTGAAAAGCTAGTCGAGAAAAAGAGGATATATTAAATACATTTCCATAGACCCTGTACACATTCTAAATTCTGTGTTGGTAAGCATTTAACTGATGTTTTAAATAAACACATTTTGTGAACTGTACATGTATAGGCATTTTTAACACAGATCGCTGCACGGCCTGCTTCGCATGATGGCGGATTTCCTTGACATGCCGCGTTAGCATCCTGAGAAACTAGACAAGAGGCAAGCATTATCGAACATCCGAATTTCACTAAATTTATTAATCTGGTAGTGTTATGTGACATTCTCTTCTCCTTAAAAAAAAACACTCAACAATCTCCGTTAAGGAGCTACTTTAAGTGATCCCACATCAACTAGATTATAGAGCAAAATTAAATTCCTAGAGTACAATGCGCTCCCAAAACCTTTTGTTGGTCGGAGTTCATGCATAAAAATAAAACAATCTTTTTTTCACCTGCGAATAGCTTGGAGCTTCATACATTACCAGATCAAGTTGAGTCTTCTGCAATTAAAGCTCCTTGTGATCAAGTGGACGCGATATTGCCTGAAGGTCGTTGGAAAGACTACTTTGGTAGGCTTTTAATGCAAAAGGGGCTATCGATGGAGATGTTAAGTGATAAAAGTGTCAATTTTTCTGATAGTATCGACCAACATGCCCGATGGGTTTTCAAACATATCTATTCGTATCCTTACGTCGATCCAGTTGAACTAGCACATTTTGAAGAGCGAAGCGGGAGGATTGCACGTATTGTGCATGGACTGATGCATGTTTGTCGAGCGGCTTTTTATGTCCCAGTGTTGGCTAATTTATATCGTAAATATGAAGATGCCGATGCGCTTCGATTAACTGCAGATGAGATCAAATTACTACAGATAGCAGTACTATTTCATGATAGTGCGCGCGACAATGAAGAGGATGATAACACAGATCATGATAGTGCCCTCATACTGTATTTTTATCTAACCAAAATACTAAACCTTAGTGAACAAACCGCTGCAGTATTTGCTGAGGCAGTGATGAACAAGGATCCGCGGAAAGAAGCCTATTTTGTCATCATCAACCTTGAAAGTGCTACAACTTTTTGGCAAGCAACAGCACCTCGTGAAACGAAAAGCATTTACCAGAAAATCATTCACGACGCCGATTGCCTCGATATTATTCGAGCACGGGACCATTTTAATGCTGAATATTTAGCCTTTTACCAAGATTTCGTAAAGCGAAGGAGGGACTCAAGGGCCCTGGATGAAATAGCAATACTTATTACTGAGGTAAGAAGTTTAATAGCACGGCAAGGAGATGCTCGATTTCATGTACATTTTGAAACAAAAGCTAAATACGAGCATGAAAATGGATATGTTTTGATAGCCTCTGATATTATCCTAAGAAGTTATCCAGTACTTTATCAGCTTCATGCTGGTGCGTGCTTATTATCTCGAGATGCTTTACGCGAGTTGAGGTTGGTTGATGTCAAACCGTTTGACCCTTCTTTGGGTTTAACCACTCAAAATATGCAGGCCTTAATTTGGGAGGGTAAAGTATTTGCTCGCGGGATTTCAACGCCTTCGGCACTTCGTATCAAGCCACTCAGGCAAGGTGGGGTGGAAACACTTGCCCAAGTTGAATTAAGAAAAATCAGCCGCAGAAAAGGCGTACCTACACAATCAAGCAAATCTGATCGAGCCGAGAAAGATGGTAATCCTTATCGTTCAATGTCTATGCTTGGGTTTGGAGCAACGGTCTTTTCAAATGCAGGATTTTTGGTTACGCATCCTGAGACCAAAAGAATTCAAGGTGTTTCTCTGGTTGATTGTGATTCAAGTTTTGGGAAAAAGCTTCATCTACGGAGCAGCGCCGTTCTCACCGAGGCAGAGGTTATTCACTCGCTAGCCCAGTTAATTATCGAACTTAAAAAAGGGGGCTCGAGTATACGGTATGACGGATATGCTTATCGACATGCAGAGATTTTATATCATGTGAATGATTATCAAGCTATATATTTTACGCAAGATCCGTCGTTAGGGAATACCAATGTGTATGGCGATACGGAAATTACCCATCCTAATGCCCCCATTTTAGAGGCTATTTATTTACAAAAGGAGTATCAACATACTTTTGGTAAAACATTGCCCATCTTTAAATATTCAGGTGTTCATAATCAAATTGCCTTAATATCCGAGCTAAGTGATGATGAGATTATTGCTCTATGGGTAGAAATGTGTGAACAATTTCTTCTCATGGATTTTGCCTCTATTGCGTTTGAACCTTTTGAAGACTTATCGCTTGATGCTATTAAAACCTTGAGCATGTATGATAAACACAAAAGCTATATTGATTACCTTGGTATCAATAGCCCCGCAGATAGGAGTTATGAACGTCCTTTACAGATAAAACTTGATGAAGTGCTTGCTCGCACAAAACAACGAGCAATTTCTTGTCATAGAGAAATGGTCATTTTGGCAATACAACACTCGACGTCCAGTTTGTTATCAGATGACTGTTTTTTCTCTCTCTTACGGGATGTAGAATTATTAGGACAAGCTAAATGCTTCTTTCAAAAAGCGACTGCTTTTGTTGAAGAGCAATCAGTTGCCCTTCTATTTGAACAAAACTTACCCAACAACGCCTTGTGCAATGACAATCCCTTCCCCACTCAGATGACTTTCACTGAATATTTTATTAGCGAGTTATTTGAACCGTGTCCCAAATCGCCTACTTCAATAGAAGACCGTAAGTATCTGTATCACTTGCCTATTCTAAGAGCATTTGTTTTAGCTAGAAAGGGTGGATTTATTCATGACTTGCAGGTGATAAAAGCCAAAGTGCATGATTTTATCAATACACTCCTAAGAGAAGCTGAATGGGAGTGTACCAATTTATTAAGCCAGGATTCTGAGGAAGGTTCGAAAGGATTGGGTTGCTTTGAGCTTGGTATAAAGGCTGTGAGGTTAGAAGAGTGGCATCATCAGCTAAGATGTTTAATCAATTTTATAGCGACTTTTGGTTTTTTAGCTGATTTTAAAAGGATTTTACAAGATCATATCGTGCATTTGATACTTAGTGTAACTACACTAGTGAGACGATTTCCGCTTCCAAAGATTGAAATAGCTCATTATCTAAGTTTTATCGATTATCTTGAAAGAAATCACTTAGCAGCGCCTGCTTTGAAGCGTCGAGTTGCCGTGCTTATCGATAAACTTGTAGAGTTCCCACCGCTTTGCGCCGAAGGAGCGTATGTGTATCTCTCTTGGTATTTAAGACTTGTAAGGTGGGTGGATGTATCTACAGGAATGCCAAAAGCTATTTTCAAAAATCTCCTAAGGGCGCACGGCGCAGATTTTTGCCTTCCGTATGAACGGCTATGTATTGAGGTAAGCCATACTGCAATCTTGGAGGATGAGGGTGTTTTTTACGCTACTGTGAGCGGAATAGATGTTTTAAGACAACCTGATTGTCAATTAGATAGGGCTTTACAAAATTATAATCAGTTGCTTACTCACTTGCAGACTGCGATGCCGCTCAAAGTGTTCAATGCAAAACAATGGGAACTTGTTTGTTTAAAGACAAATGAAATGTGTAAAGAGATTATCGCCAAAGTTTTCGCAGTATCCTTCATGGATACACCAATCAAAAAATTAGAATGTTTATTATTTTTGATTGAAAAGTATCTAAGTATTGAGAAAGTGGTTGTTAAAGACGGTGCGCTTAGTGTTTTTGCACAGGCGCTTATAGAATGCTTGCTTGATATACCTGATGACAAACGTCCACATCTTAAGGTGCGTATCGAGAATGTTTTTAAGGCGTTGGAGATTGAGCCATATATGTTGCAGTGGATTAGCTGTGCCTGTTAGTGTCGCACTCGACTCAGCAAAATCAGGATAGCTGCTGGTGATAACATCAAGAGGATGCCTATCGCAAAAATCTGTCTAAAATGAGATGCACCGCCAACATCCATACTTTGTTCGGGTGGGAAAAATCCCACCACCAAAGTAATTAGACAGCCTAGCATGCCCAAGCCACAAGTCAAGTAATAGCCGATTTGACCACCTGGGATAGCAAAAGGGCGTGGCAAGTGTCGATATTTTCTTTTTAATCGAATGGCGGCGATAAACATCATGATGTACATCATGATGTAGAGTTCTGTACTCAAAGCTGTGAATAGCCAATAAATCGCATTGACCGAAGGAAACAGTAAAAAGCCACTGCAGAGTAGGGTGACGAGCACTGCTTGTAGCACCAAAATTCGTGAGGCAACTCCGTGCTGATTCAAGCGATATAGTCCATGGGGCAAAATACCGCTGTCGGCTGCTAGCAATAGACCTTTTGCAGGCGAGATGATCCAATTAACCATACTCCCGAGGCTACCTAACAGGAGTAAAAAAACCATGATAGGCATCAGGGCCATGAGATGGTATGCCTCAAAAAAGTTGGTGAAAGCCTGCATTACCCCATTGACGAGGCTAATGTCTTGTTGAGGAAGCACAATGGCAATGGCAAGCGAGCCTAAGATCATCGTAGTTAAAATCAAAATGACTGAAAATAACATGGCTCGTGGAAAATTTCGTTGAGGATTTTGTACATTTCTAACGTGGACAGCCGCAAGCTCCATGCCAAGAAAAGAGGTCATAATGGCTGTGAGCGACACCCAAGATTGTGCACTTTCCCAGCGAGGAACCAAGCTTTTGAAACTCAAATCAATGGCAATTGGGTTTCCTTTAATATACCAAAACAAGGCCAGAAAAATGATAAAAGCCATCGGAACAATCATTCCAATCATTGCGCAGAAACTCGCAAAGGCGGCAGAGGCTCTGATGCCTTTAAGGCCTAAAAAAGTGAGTGACCAAAAGGTGACGAGTATGATACCAATTAAATAGAATTTGTTTTGCGCAAGCTCAGGATCGATTAAATAGGCGAGCGTGCCTGCAATAAAGGAGAGAATAGTTGGGTACCAGACCATGGTATTGATCCATTGCAACCAAATGGTAAAAAAGGCAAAACGATTTCCAAAAGCATTGCGGACCCAGCTATAAATGCCTCCTTCTTCTTCAGACCAGGTTGATGAGAGCTCTGCAGACACCAAAGCGACAGGGATAAGAAAAACGACTGCAGAAAAAATAAAGAAAAAAATAAGTGATGAACCAAACAATGCAGTTGCAGGCAGGTTTCGGATGCTATCAATAGCCCCTGTGATTAGTAACACTAATGCAAGCACTGATATTTTTTCCGAAGACCATGCTTTCATCAACAGTGCCTCTTTCTGCCCAAAAGCTTATCATTATAAAGGAACGAGGGGTGTGATGGAACTATTAGCCTGCATTTGAGCTCAATCATGGGCGTCAGAGGTCTTTGTTGATGCTTTTAATGGGTCGTGGTGCATCCCATCACGACAAGGGGGCGAGGCTTGTGTTTGCCCTTGACGTTTTAACCATTCATCTTTGGTGTACAAATGTAGGCTCAGTGCATGTAAACCCGACGCAAATTCAGGTTTTAGTTTTTCAAGAACTTCTCGGTGTCTAGCAACTCTTGGTTTGCCTGCCAAGGTATTACTGACTGCTGTGATTTTAAAATGTGTTTCAGAGCCCTCTGGGACATTGTGCTTGTGAGATTCATTTTCTACGACTAAAGTCTCTGGATTTAATTGCGCGAGTAATGCATTATAAATACGAAGTTCACGTGAAATCATGAGAAACTGCCTTAAAGAATTTGTGAAAGTATACACACTTTGATAAAAAAGATGTAGGATTTAATCTTCTGTCTGGCATGAACTATGCGCATTGTTAGGTATAGGTTGATTTCACGTGAACTTCGTATTTATAATGCATTACTCGCGCAATTAAATCCAG
>JBIIJL010000118.1:0-4329 GCA_044233795.1 Legionella sp.
TTCTCTTTTCACACTTCTTCTCCCATATTAAGATCACGATCTTAACTGGGTGTGTGCATTTATTAAATCACGTCAGACTGCTCAATTGTATCAACTCGTAAGTACACAGCTTCAACAGTTTTTGCTAATTGTTTCGCAATGGTTGTTTTTCCTGTTCCTGGCAGCCCTCCAAAAATAATTAACATAATTTACCTTTTGTTCTCCATCCCTATCTAAGGACCTGGATGGCACTTTTTATCTAATGATAAAATATACCACCAATTTATTTTTAGTAAAAATATAAGCTATACTTTACATAACAGGGTAAAAATATGGTATATTCATGGTTAAATCATGTATAAATACCATTATTTTAAGTAGGTACCAATGCATTCATCTATGAGCACTGCTATGAATATGTCACAGCCATCATTATTTAGGACTATTCCTGAAAAAGACTATCTCCATGTCTTTAATGAAGGCATCGTTGATGGGCAAAAGGTTGTTGACCTTTTAAATTATAAAAAGGCCGATGTTTCAACAGCAACTAATGTCCCTGTTTCCTCTATTCGCTATGAACCGCAAAAAATGCCACTTGAACTGAAAGAGCGGCTTACCGAATGGGCTACAGCTTTAAACCTAGTTTATGGTTTTTTCAAAGACAAAGATAAAACAATTCTTTGGTTTTCTATTCCGAATCCTCTTCTAGGCGATATGGCCCCAAGAGATATGATTCGCGTTGGCCGATTCAAAAAATTGCTTAATTTTATTCAAGCGGCCATAGAAGAAAATCAGAGATAATTTGTATGTCCAAATTTACAGGAAGTAGTCGCCCTTCTAAAGCCAAAGGTGTAACTTATCTACTAGAATCAGGCTCCATTAAAGATATACGCCGCGCAAAAGAAGTTACCAATGAGTTACTAAAATATCACTGGACTTATTATTCAGAACTGGCACGGCAACGAAATGAAATTCAAAATAAAATTCAGCAAGCCGTGATTCAAACCTGTATCCCTTATGAATTAAATCATTGGCAGAGAGCAGTTAAGTATAAGTATGGATTACATCCTTTTTCCACAGTTGGCAGTCTAAGCTTTATAGGAGGCCGCTTTAATACTGGTAAAGGAGTTAACACTGAAGTACCACATTTCTCAGGACTATATGTCGCAGAAAATAAAGATACCGCATTACAAGAACATTTGGGCCAAGAAAAACATAATCAACTTACTCCTCGTGAGGTCGCTTTAACAAATCCAGCTTCAGAAACAATAGTTTCCATCTCCGGAAAAATAGATAAAGTCTTTGATCTAACTGATGCAAAAAATCTTCTACCTCTGGTGGAATGAATAAAAGATTTTAAGTTTTCTACAGAGCTTAAAAAATTTTCAAAAAAACTTGGAATCTCCCCACCAGAAATAATTAAAACCCCTGAATTATTAATACAGACCTTACTTACGCATGAATGGAGACAACTGCCCAGTAATTACGATATTCCTGCAAATTCTCAAATCTTCGGTCATATCCGTCATTCCGCACCTGAATTCTGAATTTCGTCATTCCCGCCCGCACTGAGTCATATTCGAAACCATTGCTCGCAAGCGGGAATCTATAACTGCACGTGAATAATGCTTATCTGTGTAGCCAATACAAGCTTATCCTTTTGAACAGAATGTTTTTTCAAAAAATTCTTGACTCAGATCTGTGATTTTGATCTATTACTCACTTTTGGTGAAAGAAAAGTGAACCTGTCAGATTACACATCCAAATCCATTGACCATCTTGGTCTGGTATCTGCTCTATGTCAGGAGCTTGGGATTGCCGAATTTATCGATAATGAACTCCCTAATCAATCAGAGCATCGACATATCAGCTACGGACAACTGCTGGTTGCAATGATACTAAATGGCCTCGGCTTTGTTAGTCGCACGTTGCATATGTATCCCGTTTATTTTGCAGATAAACCAGTTGAGCGACTCTTAGGAGCGGGAATCAAACCCGAGCATATCAATGATGATGTACTCGGGCGCTGTCTAGACAAGTTATATGAACACGGTGTTTCTAATTTGTATCAAGATTTATCAGAGAAGGTTGTTCTTCACTTGGGTTTACCTTGCAAATCTGTGCATCTGGATTCAACTAGTTTTCATGTTGATGGTGAATATGATGCTGAGTCAGATTCTAAAGCGATACGATTAACCAAAGGCTACAGTCGCGATCATCGCCCTGATTTGAATCAGATTATTTTGAACCTCATTACTGAAAATCAAGCTGGCATTCCGGTATACATGCAGGCATGTAGTGGAAATACCAACGATAGTGACGGCTTTAAAAAGCTTGTTAAATCACATGTGAGCAGTTTAAAAGCTGCACAAAGAAGTCTTTACCTAGTTGCTGACGCAGCCTTGTATGTGGCGGAGACAATACAAGCCCTTCAGGAACAGGGACAATTTTTTATTACGCGCGTTCCACAAAAACTTGTTGAAGCAAAAACATTGATAAAAAATCAAAGCCAGTTAACGCTCGAGCCATTTTGCGAGGGCTACTCTGGGGCATGGGTTGATTCAAATTATGGAGGTGTAGCACAAAAGTGGTTATTTATTCGCAGCGCTCAGGCAACCAAACGTGAGCAACATACGCTACAGAAGAACATACTAAAAAGCACAGAGCAGTCCATGAAATCTTTCAATAAGCTCTGCCGACAAACCTTTGCGTGTGATCAGGATGCAGAAATAGCTTTGGCACGATGGATTGAAGAACAAGATTATATTCAGGTAGTTGATGCCAAAATTATCGAAGATGTTATTTATCAAGGTCGAGGTCGACCCAAGCATAATGCGCAAGGTGAAAAGATTTACCAAGTATCGGGGCAATTAACGACCAGTATACGAGAAAAGGAAACGAAAAAAGATGAGACTGGCTGTTTTATCATTGCAACGAATGACATCGATATCAAACTGACAATGGATGAGTTTTTATCTCACTATAAATCCCAACAATCTGTTGAGCGAGGTTTCCGTTTCTTAAAAAGCCCTGACTTTTTAACCTCATCATTATTTTTAAAAAAGCCAGAACGTATCGAGGCGTTGCTAATGGTGATGACCTGTTCACTTATGATATATGCAGCACTTGAGCACCTTATCAGAGCCAGGTTGCGTGAAAAAGAAATGTTCTTTCCCGACATGAAGAAAAAGCCTACGCAAAATCCAACGGCTAAATGGGTATTTTCATGCTTCACTGGTGTTCATGAACTTAGTATTGGCGTGGATATTAAGGTTATTCTGAATCTGAATGAATGGCAAAAAATTATCTTGCACTGCTTGGGAGAGCGGTACTGGGGTGTTTATTCATAAAATCAGGTGCGGAATCCGGGTCATATTATTCACCAAGCAGGAATAGAGGGAATCTTGTATCCTTCAAAGCTCAATAACAGCTTATGCTTAGTAGTATTCCCCAAAAACTTTGTTGGCACGGATTCCTGCTTAAAGTTAGATGACGAACTCCCTCATGAAAAAGTACCAGCAAGAATAGATGCATCTAATTGGAGAGTTTGTGATTTAGAAACGAAGGAGGTTATGGGTTAAGCAAGGTTCTATCTCTACTGAAAACTTAAATGCAGGCTAAATGTTATGCTAGATACACATATTAAATTAATCGTTATTTCTGGTTGTTCTGGTGGTGGAAAATCAACGCTTATCAATGAATTAAATAAGATGGGTTATGCTGTCGTCCGCGAGGCTGCCACAGAAATTTTGAATCAACAATTAAATGAAAATGGCCAAAAGACTCCATCCAAAGACCCTGATGGTTTTTGTAAGCTGCTTATCGAAAAATCACTTGAAGACTTTCATAGAGCAAAAGCAATGACTGATGTATACGACAATACAATATTTTTTGACAGGAGTTATTTAGAAGGAATACGTTACTACAAAAGATTAAATACAATAGACTCAAATAAGTATGACTTTTTCATTAATGATTTGAGATACTTCCATACTGTCTATATAACACCTCCTTGGAAAGAAATTTACTGTCAGAATGGGGCTCGAAAGCATTCATTCAAAAAGAGCGTTGACGACTTTGAAAAAGTTGTATCGTTTTACCCCAATTGTGGATACCAAACTATAGAACTACCTAAAGTAGATGTCAGGACTAGAATTCAGTTTATTTTATCATCCATAAACCGAGCGTGATATTTACTCTCATTTATTAGCGATCATTATGGCTTCATCAGCTGAAGGCGAGACTCCCGCCCATGCTGTCACTCATCACCCTAAAGCACCCACCGATCATCACCTTAATGGGACCACTTTGGACGCACAAAAATAACGTTTTAAACGGTCATATTTTTTG
>JBIIJL010000048.1:0-16554 GCA_044233795.1 Legionella sp.
CGATAAATTCCTGTTTGATTATCTGGTAATGGTATTTGTATTTCTGCATATCTTTCCCCATGTTGCATTGCTTCGTAATATGGCTTACCGGGTTTTAGATTCTCAGGGTCAGCAATAATAGCAACAGGTTTGTCCTGAGCAACCCCATTAGCAATTTCAATATTAGTCCAAAATCCATAAGGTTCAAATACCATTAAACCCGTACTTAAACCTACTAAATACTTAGAGTCATCTCCCCAACCTCCCGGGACTTCAAAAAAAGTATGGATGTCTTGCTCTTTCTCTGCAACGGGTAAATCAGGAGAGGTCCTGTAGGCGTCAGAGCGAGTAACGACTCTATCAAACACCCCCACTTCGGGCATCACTGTAATCGGTGGTAAAGAGTAATCTTGTCCCGCATCTGAGATTGCTCCTATTAAACTTGAAATCAGAGGGATCCCCGTACTTTGTTCTTGATGTCCCGCCCAGCCACCATTTACAGTCAAAAAATTTTGTCCTGTTGCTTCCATTACATCTAAAAATTTATTCATCTCCTTTTCAACGCGCTTATTATAATCTTGTGCCCAAATCTGCTTTTCATTGGCTTCCTTCTGACCTAGTTCGGGCTTTTTTGGATCTATAAGCTCAGGATGAGCAAATACTCTCGCTGCTCCAAGAATTGCTATTCGTTGAATTTGAGCTGAATCATAAAACTTTTTAATGTCTTCAAGTGATCGAGTGGCTTCATTAGGAGATCCTTTAGAATGAATAGTACTTAAATCTGGGTCTTTAACGACACAAGCCGTTTCTACTTTAGTTTTTACACCATCTTTTTCAAAATTCATTATAAATCGGTGGTAAGACGGTGGACCACTGCAAATTTGAATATTGGGATCTTTCGTGTACTCTCCATTCTCTGTAGCCATATCAATTACAACTCTCCAGGATTTTGGGTTCTTTTTTGATTTCTCTTCACAATCTAGTAATGGCTTAATGAATTTTACAAAATCTTCCTGACTTTGTTTTTGACCTTTTAGTTGGCAGAGGTCATTGGAAAGACGTTCTAAGTGAGCTATTGCTTCAACCATTGTTAAGTCAGTTTGAACAAGCTCATTCGGATTTATCGCTGATAATAATTGTAATTCATCAAACAATTTGCCCATTTTTATCTCGCAAATATAATTTATAATTCAATTATAGTATAAAATAAACCATGTGATTTTTTTAAGAACTTAAGGATTATAAAAAAATTAAAAATATGTGGAAGACAGCTTGGGCTTCCAGAGGGCTAACTTTCACCATTGACAACTCAATGTATAAGCTATCTAACAACGTATTAGGCAGCGGTACGCTCAATCAAGGAACGGCTTATATAAAGGAAATTTGCTTTTTCATGGTCTACACTTCAATTGGGTCGTGTTAACAACTGATGTATTAATTAATACAAAGTGAGGACGTTATGCCAAACAAAGACGATAAATTCAAGGAAATCATTACGATACTTGGGCAAGCTGCTAAAGCAGTCTCAACCTCTCAGCCAGCAAGTGAAGCAATTTCTAACATGTCAGCCTCAATTCAACAATTACACAGAGCCTACACGAGCATTATCGAGAACAATCAAAGGCTTGCGATGCTAACTCCGGAAAACTATACCATAACAGAAGAAACGCTAAAGAAAAGACAAGCGCTTTTCGATGCTTACTTTACTGCGTGTCATGGAATTAATAAATCACTCCGCCAAATGCATGAAACAGGAACTCAATTCCAAGATCATAACTGGGGACTTAGGGATAAAGTTGGCTTAGATTTTCAAGCGATATACGAACTTAAAGGATGGGTTAAAGCCGAGCTAGACCAGCTTCAAATACAAGAAGAAAGATTATATCAAGCAATACATAACGCTACGGCACCAGACATTGTCGCTCCAGCATCTTTAGCGCTGGCGCAACATGTTGAAGTCAACGGACTTCTCGAAGACATTCATCATGAAGTCAGTCAAAGTATAGCAAGCTCTCCCACAACACCCGCAGCTGTTTTCCTTCCTTTAGACGTTGAAGACGCCGCAGATAAAATATTTTACTCACCAACTTCGGTTGCAATCCAAACTGCCCAGGAGCTGGTCGCAGCAACCCGTACGCCTAAATCAACGTCGATCTCGAGCATGGAAATGAACCCACCCGAACCAGACGCCCCCCTGAATAAATCCTGGCTAGACCATCTCGCTGAACTTTTATTAAAATTAGTTTCTAAAGTAGTAAACGCTCTTAAAAGTGTATTGGGCTCCAACCCTACCAGTAACTTTAAAGAAGAACTACGAAGAAGCTCCAAGTCTGACGATGAAGACAGCGCTTTATTATCTCCCCCACCAACACCAATGAGTTGATGCCCTGAAGAAGTCACCCCGCTTGAAAAAAGGAGGGGTGACTTCTTTTATCGCTCCATCGCTCCATCGCACCGTAACTCTTAAAGCTCCTCTCGACCCATTGTTATCACAAAATAAAAATCCTCCCTATTAATATCCCCTTAAGCAAAACGTGTCATCATTGTACAATTTATTACCGTTTAACTTAGCGGGTAAAGGCATGATAGTCATTATTGGAGCGGGGCCTGCAGGGCTTTATACTGCCATCAAATTCTGGCAGGCCGGAGTAAGAGAATTTGTTGTTTTTGACCCACGCGCGGGGGGCTATACAAGACCGGGGCATTTAGACAAAAAAATTATTGATAAGATAGAAATAAATCTTGGTCTATCTGTTCATCGCAAACCCACTGAGCACATCAAAGACGCTGAACGTCACCTCTACGCTGAGACACAAAGGCTTGGCATCAATATTCAGCAAAAGACATTTGCAAGCCTTCACAAAGAAATGGGCAATTCAGGCATCATTGTTGAGAACCGCGATGGTTCTCAAGAATTCATTAAAACAGATTATGTATTTGATTGCACTGGCTCCAAACGCGCCGTCGTTCATCAAGCTAATAGACAACTGGATGACTGCTCCTTGAAAATTAGTCAAATAGCAGAAGCACCCTTTCCCCATCACTTCCTTGCATACATTAAAATGAGCGATGCAGATATAAAAAGCGTTAATGGTGACCGAGCGCATGCGACACCTTTTCCCGATAATATACCACCATTGGCATTTGCAAGAGCCATGTTAAAACTGCGCGAGTTTGGTTGGAATACACTACTTCCCCCAAGATGTTATGCAATGCCTTTCGGCAAAGGTAAAGCTTGCCTGTACTTACATGCACCTGCTGATTTGCCAATAGCACGTCAAAATGAATGGCTTCAGTCGGTGTTGGATTGCTACGCAACTGACATTCACTTTGAAGAGCTACCACCCTCAAAAACCTACCGTTCAAAACCACGTTTTATGGCATTTACTGTCAAATTAAATGAGTTAGAAGATGTTGCACATTTTGAGCCTGGTGTTCCAACCATCATCCCTTTGGGCGATGCACAAATCGATGCTGAGTATACAAAAGGCCACGGTATTTCTGATGGTATAGATAGAATCAATGCATTGTTTACTTCGATGAGGATAAAAGAAGGCAGGGTCATTTCTTTTAATGCAAAACTCTACAAAGAACAATTAAAAGAACCACTTAACGCCCACCGAATGGCAATCCTCTCAGAAGTCAAAAAACAAAGAGGACTCATAAAAGATGGCCCAAGCTTTATCAAAACTCGGCTCATCAACGCGTTAAAAGAGACCGCAGGTGAACAAGATATCGTTCAATTTAGCACCTTTCTTAAAGAAATTGAGACAAAAGAGCAATTTATTGAAAGGTACGAAAATTTCCAAAAGAATTTTGGCTCCATTTATCAAATTAAATACATGTTACAGTGTTTAGATGAGCAAATAATGACTTTTCAAACGCTGCAATCCTTCTTGTTTAAAGCAATTACAGAACTATCCGCATACTCCGGAACTGAGCGACAGCTAGCAATTGATTTACTGCTCGAACTAAGCAATGAATGGATATCTCTAGGACATTTTGCAGAGGCGCGTGAGAAAAGACCTCTTGCAATCAGGGCTTATCGCAATGCTCAAGACATCTATAATTTAACACCCGTCAAAGAGTTTCACCTTATAGGTAAACTCAAACTTTTCATGTCGTTGGGCAAGCTTTACTTGGCCGAGGGGCATGTTCTTGAATGCATTGATATTTTAAGAAACGCAGTCATTCTCGCTCACACCGATATGTATGCAGCGCCTCTACAACACAAAAGTATCTTGTTACTTTTGTCTGCATTGTATCGTGCAGGAACTCATGCCAAAGTTACTAAAGACTACGATAAGGCGATAAACTTTTTTAAAAAAGCGCAGCTTATTGTAAAACAATATGGAAGCACTCTTGTACCAGAAGATCTCCAAGGTGTATTGCAGATGATGTCTAAGTTGGCGTTGACCATCAAGCCCCTTTTGGACTCTAAGTTTGGAAAGTTCTTCAAAACAGTACCTATTGAAAAACAACCATCGACCCCTCAAATCTCAGATGGGATTGTTCTAGGCTCTTCCCTCTAGTCATTGTCACTACCTCGACCCGGGCCATGAGCTTTCTTAGCATCCTCAGCCGAGCAAGGAATTTTCGGTTTGGGTTTAAACAAGCGCACAAAACCGCCGAAAGTACTTCGTTTCTTCGTGTCATCAGTTGGGTTCTGCGGATCTTGATGATCGAGCAAGTGAGACGCTGGGGCAGAAGACACATCGCTAACAGGAGGCACTACTGCTGGTTCTCGGAGTGGTTTAATAGCCGGGGGCCGCCTGAGCGTGTGAGATTCTATATCTTTCCGCTTAGCTTCTAGCGATTGTTTCAATCCTTCGTTCGTAATTAATGGCAGCATCTTATTGATATTTTTTAATTGGTCAGACGGGCTGAAACCCTCTATTAACTGCAAAACAAGTGCATGATCATTTTTGAAGATATCTTTACTCAGGAGCAAGTCCACCAAAACATCATCCTTTAGTGACTCAGAAATCACTTTTGAGAGAACACGAGCATCAGCCCCTGGGGCATTGACAACTTTTATCAAAAGCTCATTAAGAAGTTGATTCAACTTCTCGAAAACTAAGTCCCTTTCGACCATGGTATTCATTTTAATATTAAAATTGATTCTGCTCAAAAATCCCAAGAGTTCATCCGCCGATAATTCTAAACCTTCATCCAATAAAGTCGAAAAAACTTCAACATCATCTGTTTTTGAAATGAGCGCTTGGATAATAGAGGCTTTATTATCCCTAAAAACTTCGGTGTCAAAAAGACTAAATCTTCGGGCATATTTAAGAACCAAGTCTATAAGCTCCCTATTTGGTAATTGATCCCAACGATACTTTTCTAAGAAATCTTGAGCTAAAACTTGGGGCTGAGAGCACATCAATTCATAAGCCCATATGAGAGCTTGGTCCGGAAGGTTATCACCATCAGCCAAGTTACTTAATGCAGCTTTCTTCTGCTCTTCATCAGCATCAGCAATCTTATGAATAAGACCCAACAAAATAGTTAGGTTTTGCCTTATTGCAGGGAAAACGAGTAATTTAGACGCACTTGATATGGGCACCTGGTCAAGCAAAACAACAAGCAAGGACACGTCTATTTTACTCAAAATCGCAATATCCTTGCAAAAATTCTCACGTTGCTCGGTCTCTAAACTCAAAAATATTGCTGTACTTTGTTCTAATGATAATTCGAGCTCATGATGGCTCAACAAAGACGCAGCCACACGCAAGTCTGTTGGCTTTGGTAGTTTTTTCAAGATCTCTAGCTTATTTTCTTTAAATTTCGGCGATGATAATACCTCCTGAGGACACGCAAGAATAAGCTTAACTAGGTCCGCTCCTCCGAGGTCTACCCAGGAGTATCCTTCTAAATAATGCGCTATCAGTGGACGCCCATCTGATTGATTTGTTTTAAACACAACTTGCACCACCTCTTCCGACAGCTCAGAGAGGTTTCTTGCCAATATATTCAGAACAATATCTTTATCCAGCACATCATCTCCCTTTGCTAGTAATGCAGTAACTAACGAGGGATTTGTAATAGCCACATTCGATACCGTGAACAACATATTTAACAGTTTCTCACTAGGATGTTCCATAACGGCAATAACTTCTCGTACCAAGAACTCAGAATCTTGGAAATTAAGAATAATGTTGTTGAGGGTATGCTCATCAGATTTGGCCCTTAAAACAAACTGTTGAACATATTGCTCATAATCATTTATAAAACTCGCTGCTTGCAACGACAAACCGGAACGCAAAGGAAAACTTGCTATTAAAAAGTCCCTTTCTCCTGCATGTTGATTAGCATAAGCAAACGCTTTTGCGAGTTTCTTAGCCTCTTCTATGTCTGTCGAGCTGAGCTCTTTACTGATTTCAGCCTTCCAATCAAATTTACTCAAATCATCCAATGGATGGTGCACAATGTATTGAAATGCTTTTAATCGTTGAGACATTACTTGGCGAAGAAGAACTAAATCACTTGGATCTACCGCACGAGGTAGGGCTAAGTGCTGTTCAAAAAATGTAAGTTTCTGATCTGTGTCTTCACTTAACCAGCTTAAAGGCTCCGTACTATCTCGTAATAAACCCAATTCACCATTGAAGAACCTAGCCTGCTCTATAAGTGACTGATAATTTGGGTTTTTTTGAATATCCTTAGGTGGATTGCCTTCCAATCGCGAATGTTGTGTTGTGGTCAACCACACACCTTTAGGTTGCTTTTCTTCTAAATAAGCACTAACGGCTTCAGCCTCCTTTTGGCAAAGGATCCAGCACTCCAATTGGCCATCCGACCTTGTTCGAAATAACAATGCGTGCACCGGTTTTAAATGGTCGCCCAAGGCTCTAATTTGGCCTTTATATTCTTTGGAATAGTTTTCATCAACATAAATTTCACCAAATTGAGGCACCCCTTGAATTTGTCCCTCACTACACATTTGCGATATCGTTTTACAATGTTTTGAGTGAGCAAAAGAATCCGTTTCAAGCAGATCACTACATAATCTACGATTATAAATCAAAGGCTTTAGATCTGAATTATACCTTTCTTGCTCTAATTGCGTTTGCCGTTGTAATTCGATACGCATTTGCTTTTCAAGCTGAATTTCTGTTCCCTCTGCTTTTCCTACCCGAGCAAGATAACCTTGACCACATTTTGGAAGAGCATCGTTAATAATCTCAGCTAATATTTTTTTCATTTTTTCGACATCAATATGAGCTTCTTCGCGAGGAAATCTTCTCAAGATGCCTGACCAATCGTTAATTAACTTATCGCGCAGCTCATTAAAAATCTCCTCTGGTGGCCTAAGGGCGGTTAATTCA
Source organism: Legionella sp. (assembly GCA_044233795.1). Lineage (GTDB taxonomy): Bacteria > Pseudomonadota > Gammaproteobacteria > Legionellales > Legionellaceae > JBIIJL01. Next base: position 7,308 of record JBIIJL010000048.1, read on the forward strand.
CCAAAGATTTTTGCAAAATCAGTTGAAGATTCATCTACAAAACAGGCTTCTGAAGCTTGCGCATATTCATTTTTCTCATCAACTTTGTCTGAAGGCAAAGCCAGTATGCGTTTCATAAAATCTGCTCGTATCACATTGGTCATTTTGCCAAGTGCTGCGTTAAATACTTCTTGTTGCAATTGACGCTCTTCATTCTTAACCATATGGTCAACTAATTGATCAAATGACATCTCGTTAAGGCTTAAGGGAACACAAACCTCCACTGACTGTGTATCTTGCAGACCTCGCATTCTCATAGTGCCCTGGAGAAAGCTCTGTAGTGGTGTGTCATTGTCAATCAAGACCATCGCTTTAGCAGTCGGTGCCTGCTTTAAATCGGTACCAACGGTATGCGCTTGATCATAATAACTAAAACGCTCTGCTGGACCACAGCCAAGCTTTGCATCGATCACTTGAGGATCAGTCGCACCAATTTCAATGATGGCATGCTCATCTTTTTGAATATCCATAGCACACAATAAATTCTTATCATTGAAAAACAGGATAAATTTGATGTCACTCCATTGATCTTGATGCCCTTTAAAACACTTCGCCAAAGCTTCTGCCACAGCAAGATTCTCTACTCCTTTAAATGCAGCAGAAATATCCACAATAGCTCTGACCGGAGAATCATCTAGCGCCAGAGGAGCGCCAAACATACTCTCTAGCATTTGCTCTGGTGATTGATGAGTGAAGGGTCTCACCTTGGTTTTCTTTTGCTTTAATATTTCTAAAATGAAACCGTCTGTTGCAGCGGCACTTTGTTTATTATAAATCAGTGACTGGTGATATGTATTACTGTTCCAAGGAGTACCTGTAATCCCTTGACATGAACGATAAATCGCGACATGTGAATAAGCATCACTATGAAGAATTCTTTTCTCAACTTGAATTTGAGGCAACACATGTGTCTTTAGCACTTCACAAATCATGTTTTTGTTGTATCTTAAAGCAAGAAACACCTCGTGAAATGCTTTATCATCATCGAGTTTTAAATGGCTAAGATGACGTCCTTGCGCCAAAGAGGCACAAAATACTTTAGCTGTTGGAGTGTCTTCTATATTTTTTATTGAAGCATCTCTCAGAAGCTCAATTCTCGCTGACGTTTGAAGTTCTTTTAGGTATGACTTGAGCAAGGCTTCGGGCAAGCCATCCTTCATCAACATTTGGATACTAAAATTGATGGCCTCAAGGAAATTACCAAAACGGCTTTGCTCACTTGGCACATTATTGGCAACATATGGAATTGCAATACCGCTATCAGGGTCTATGCGCGATGCTCCATAATTTTCGTTTAATTTGCGCCGCAACGTTTGGCTCAACAACTGACTCAATTGCTCTTTGTATAAAGCAAGAATGTTCTGCACCTGCACTGGAGCCCTCTGAATAAACAGGGGAATATCGGTACCCTCATTTGCAAAGTATCGTAATAGCTCTTCCTTGCATTGCTCCCCATTCTCCTCAATAACTGATTTGATGGGGCTATTTGGATTGTTGAGTAGCTGATGCGCCAATTGTTTGATCAGCGCCTGCCATTGCCCTTCATTCTCTAACAGTTGACTCTCAAATATCACGAGAGCTAGCGTGCCTTCTCGCATGGCCTGGGGCAAGCCTTCGACATCCTTTAGAGAAACTTCATCAAAAAATTTATATAAATCGACACATCCTTCAATAACTTCCTTAGGAATGGGACGTTTATCCCCAAGTGTGTAATTCAATTTTTTCTTGTACAGCAGTGCTTGATGAACTTCATCCATCACCACATCAGCACGCGTTCTAAACAACCCTACAAGTTTATCTAACCACTCTACTTGTTGTGCCCAAATTTTTAATTCATCCTTATCCTCAGGTTTTTCTAAAAGCAGTTTTAAATATTTAAGCTCTAGAGATTGAACTGAATCGCCGGCCAAAACAAGATAGTCTTTATGCACAATGACATCTATGAGTTGTGAATATAAAAACTCCAACCGTTTTGGTGAACAGTCAGTATTAATATTAAAATCAAACAAAACCGCTTTTTGATCAAATAAACGCGAAGACGTTGCAGATAAATCGGTAAGATTAGTTTCAAGCAAGGACCTAGGGACTTCAATCACAACCAGATTGCTGCCCGTAGCCTTCGTTTGTGCAAGTACCGGTAAAATCACCTTGGATTTACCACCACCCATGATAATTTTTTCAACAACGCCCACAAACGCAAATTGATCAAAATCAGGGGCTTTCATCAGGCGCTTGATAGCTTCTATTTGTTGTGGGCGTAACAATAAGTTCTCATTGTACTGAAAAAAAGCGAGTACGGCGTCATTGGCGTAATCGACTTCATCAACCGTCAACAGCTCTTGCGCTATCTTTTGACATTGAGCGCCATCTGCGACTGTGGATGCCTTATCTAACTGTGTATCAAGCCTATGTAAAGCTTGTAATCTTACACTTAACGCAACATATTGGGTGAGCTTTGTATGAAGCGTCTCAATGTCCTGACCAGAAAGCCCTGTTTCCAACTTGTAAGCTGCACGGTCAGCCTTAAAAAAGAGAGCTAAAAGATGCGCTTTATCAAGCGGCGCTCTCACATTCCCTTTAATATCAAGCTCGCGGGGGAGTAGCTTTTGAGGGTCTTGAGGACCTTGATTTCCGAGCTGAAGAGCCTCTTGCAATAAATTTTCGCATACTCTTTCTAAGTCGGTAATAAAAACTTGGGTATTGGTCTTCAACTGATCACGTACCATTTTATCCATGAGCATTTGAGTGGCAACGCTTGTCATCTCTTGTAATGCGACATATTGCACATGACCTTCGTCCATTTCATCTTTTGAAAGCACTTCAAGCCCGGGTCCACTGACCCTTGCCCCTGCTAGGGCGCGACCAAATATGCGAGCCTTGTCTCGATATTTAGAAACACTCTCCATGAACTCTAAATTGCCCGATAAAGGCATTATAAGCCTATCGGAGCTAAAATTTGCCAAAACAACACTTGGGACAGCACTCATTCTATCGTGAGTCTCTCTAATCTCTGGCTCAATTTCAGCCCATATACTTGATGCGCTCGCCAAAACACTGGAGGTGGTGTCTTTTAATTGATAAAGACTTATTATAGGGGGAGAGATCTTTTCGGCCTCTTTTAAAACGCGACTAAAACTAACAACTTTCTTCGTGACGAAGAGACTCTCAATAAGCGCTGGGTTTTCATTGATGCGTAACAAAATATTGCATAAATAAGCAACTTTTGAACTTTGCTTCTTTAAAGGCGTTTGATACGTTGCCATGAGATAGCGTCTACAAAAATCGATAAGCACCGCTCTATCTGCTTTTGAATCTTCGCCACCAGTAATCATGTGATAATAATTATGGAAATAAAGAGCAATCTCACCATCGGTCACATTCATGTTTAATGCGTTGAGTGCCGCTGTCCTATTTGTTTTATCGTCATTTATAGTCGGCTCAAAGCAATACCAATAATTGAGGAAATCACTAGACTTGACGACCTCATCACTAAACACTGCGTAGTTGTTGATCTCATCTGATAAGAACCCAGCCGGTATATCCAAATTAATGGTAATAGACTCTAACTCTGAAGAGGTCTGGTGACCACTCACCCTTAGAGCATCATCTTTCAATATTTTAAGGATTTCATCACGACGTTTTTGATAGGCCTCAGGGAGTCCTTTTTTTGTATCCAAAAGCGCATTAATTGCTGCAAGTTCTTGGCCAAGCTCCCTCATACCAAGCATTCTCCAAGAATAGCCAAGCGCACCTAACGCCTTGGATGAACCATCAGAGGCCTCAGGAAGTTTAAAGTGATAATAATCAAGCAGGCTCTTCTTTTCATCATCAGCAAGCCTAAATTGATGGTTAAGGCTCCGCTCCATATTTTGAAACCGTGAGTAAAGATGCGCAAGGGTACTATTAAGCGTGTCATAGAATTTCTGCAAATCACTTGTTCGTCTGTTTTGATAAAGTTCATCTGGAGTATTGGCATCAATTTCTTGTTTAGGAATTTGTATTTCTTTATCCGGACTATAACCACTAGTAAACAATGCGATGGCCTTTAACTTACAGGCAACATAAGATGGTGTGTTTGGAGTTGCCTTTTGATCGGATTCATCTAAACAAAAAGGAAGTTTATCGACCAATAGTTCTAACATGGATAATTCGAGAACATTGCCTTTCACTCCGCCCAGACGTTTTCGACAATCCTCGAGGACTGCCCAGGCTTTTTCAGGTTGATGCACACCTAAATACACATACGCAAGATAAAGTGCATCGGCTGGACTCTCCGCAATTGGCAAACCATCTGACCCAAGCTCATATTTAAAAAAACGCTCTTTTCCACGATATTCCCATAACATATCAACCGGGTCTGTCTTGTTTAATTCTTGAACAATACTTGCGGGAACTATGGCTTCAAGATCAGGTACCAATGCATAAAATTCACTATCAGCTGAAGGTTGGTCGGTATTCCTAAAAGGCTGCAAAGGCATATAACAATATTGTTTTTTGGTAGTTAAATCCTTAAAAACCAGCCCTGCAGAACCCAAAATATGCATATTCATTTGATGGACTAGTTTTAAATTAGGTACCCCTTCAATACCGATGCTTATATCACCATTCGCTTCTTTTTGAGCGAGTAACGTCAAGCCATAGCGCACGAGTTTGATGCGTAAGTCTGCTCCTCTTTCACAAACAACAATAAATTCCTCTCCTTCAAATGAACGAAGGGCCGACTTAAGCCAATCAACCTTGTTACATAAAATATAACCCGTAGGCTTTGCTTCTCCGTCGAGTTCTTGCATTTTGCAGTAACCCGTGGCTTGAGTTCTGACACCCAAATAGGCGGGTCGGTTGTTTTCTGTTAATAAGAACTTGTTATTATCTCCCACTGCAACCCAAAGTGCCGTATCACGTTGTTTTAACGCCTTGGGCAGGCCGTCAAGTGGAAGTGTAGTTGTCCCAAGATCAAACGCATCCTTTTGTGATTTGCCCTGATCATGGAGTTCAAACCATACCTCTTGGCCATCAACCATCCATTTTTTCTGAACCCTAAAATCCCCCTCTGGCGTTTCACGAATAAATCGAATCGCTCCATCAGCTAACAAAAACACACTCTGGTCACTTGAGCAAAAACAAGGCTCAAGATGATCAAATCCTAAGAAAGGAAGAACCTTATGATGTGAAATGGCAAGCGGGATAGGTGTAAAGGCAAAGCCTTCTCTATCAAATATCAATCCGAGATCAACATCAACATAATAAGGGATAGTCTCTTCACCATGCTTTACCAACACCTGATATAATCTATTTTCTTGTCGTGAAACGCTGGTGATTTCGCCAAGTCCTAAGTCATGCAAAGCTTGACCCACAAGCTCCTCGAGAACCGCTGCGTTGGATTGAGCAACCAGATGTTTAAAATCAGCTTTGACACATTCAATATCAAAACGAAATGCTGTGGAAGTAAATGCATCTGGATTTGTGTACGCATTCATAAAAAAACAAGCTGCTACGGATTGCCTTAACGTCTCATCCTTGGTCACTTTCTCGGGAGTTAAGCTGTAACGCGCCATAGCCGTTAAAAATTGGTATTGATAGAGCGTTTGTTTGATGGCTGTTTTGTTATCTTTGTCAACGTCTAAGATGCTAACCAACCGCTCTTGGAGTTGCTTTAATTTATCTGAACCCAGTCTATCTAAGTGTTCCATACCTTTAAGTTCTGCAACATAACGATAAAACAGGTAGGCTTCTCGTATAAAAAAAAGGGATTCTTGTGAACAAAATCCATTCTCAGAAAAGTGCTTTAATCCTCCTTCAACCCATGCATCAAAATTATCCATTAAGGTCCGTGGATCTTTTTTTAACAAGTTCAATAATAATCCTGGTTGAAATAAATTAGCCTCAAAGTAAGCTTGTACAGAAGGGGACGCCAATTGAGACATATGCTGAGAAAAATAATCTATAGTGAGTAGAATCTGATTACGGCTTGATCCTCTTAGATGAAAAAACTCTCGGCTTTGGATCTCCTCTTTATCAATCCGGCGCGCATTGATAACGGCGAGTTTAGCCAAATCATACGGACATGACATAAAGCTATCAGCCAACGCCGAAGCGGGATATAGCTGGGTAATATTATCTCGTATACCCCCTTCTGCTCGTGTGATATCATCAACATCGACCTGCAAGGCACTCTTAGCGGGAGCCGCATCTTCAAAATTATATTTTTGTTTCAAGAAATCAACCATAACACTTGGAATAATGACATTCGCCAATACTGATGTTGAATGAATCTCATTACCTAATAATGTCAACTGGATCTCATCAGGTAGACTTACAGAGAACAAAATATCTTTAAACGCTAGAGAAAAACACCGCTCTCTTTGTTTTTGTATATCAAATTTTGTAGTTAACACCCCATATCGAGAATCAGCACGAAGATCTTTAATAGACTGGGTAAATACATAAAGGGCCTGTAGACCTGATGTGACAATGGCCTTATGAAATTTATCATCTTTGGGGATCATACTGTCGTATCGGTCACGTAACTCTGCTTCAAGTGCAGGCTCTGAGCTTATGATGCTCTTATAAAACAAGATGAGTGTGCCATGATCCCGATAATCTTCATCGTCACAATATATATCCTCAATTTCTTTAAGTCGGCCATCTAGTCCCGGCACATTAGTAGCAAAATAAGGATTTTGTCGGTTACCATTAAAAAAAGTTCTTAGTCTCTTCTTAAAAAATTGATGAGGAGTTATCTCTTGGCCTTCTGAAGAGACCATAGGTAATTTACAGGCAATGTGATCGACAACAGCCATTGCACTTAATCCCACCACAAGCATCCTCGGAACAACCACCTCAGAGCCCTGCTTTTGACATGCATCTCGATAGCTTTGCTGTATTGAACTAAAAAGGTCGTAAAATTCTTGCTGATTGCCTTGATGAATTCCTGAATAAAAAGGAATGGGGTCAAGAAAACTCCCTGGACGCTTGGGAATTGGCAAATTTGTAATCACAGCCTCAAGCCGCTTAACGATGTCTACATGACACCCCAGGCTATCTAATGCCTGGCAATCAGCCAACAAGCCCTTTAACCCTTCAATTAGATTTTCGCCCCCCTCAAGCTTCCGCTCTGGGGGAATTGTTTGCTTAGCCGTCGCAACGAGAGGATCGATGTGAGCGCTCAAGCTATCAGGAAGGAGGCCTAGCTTAAAATCGGTAATTGCTGTTTCAGCACGTAGCTTCATCAGCGGAATCGCCTCAAGGTTAGGTAAATTTTGCTGTAGAAGATCGCGATATTCTTGGATTGCCCTTAATTCGTCTTTTATTTTGTCATCGCTAAACAAATTTGGGATATTTAATGTGCGTAGCAAGGTATCCATAGCATGATTTAACAAATTCTGGACACGAGGGTCACGAAGACTATCAGGCTCATTGTCTTTTAACACCTTGATATAATCATCCAAGGCATACCGTTTAAATGTATAAATAAATCGCTGATATTGATGCAGATCCTTAAAACTCTCTTTTAGCATTTGATGCAATGAACGTTGCGCGCAAGTACCAGACAATTGAGAAGCCGTGAATGCATGCTTTGATTCATGAGCCACTGGTTTTTGTTTTCCATCAAGGAACGCAATGCGAGAAATGACCTCTTTGTATAGCATCTCTGCGTTAAATTGTTGCTCTTTCTCACTGCGGCAATTAGGTAATTGCGCCCGCAACAATCCGCTCACATACTGGGTAAGCTTAATAGCATCAACAGGTACTGGTATTTTATAAGCAAGCACTGGATAAAAAAGCTCTCGGTCTTTGGCAGATTTTCGTTCATGATTTCCAATCCCATCGCCTGCGTTGTGAATATAAAACTCAAGACCGTCTTCGGTCATGTGAAATTGATAAATCATCGCGTGGCCGCCGCCTCTAGAAACCCAACCTCCTGGAAAGGTATAATAGCTGCCAGGTCTTAGAGATAAGACTTCTTTTGCGATCTCTTCAGACAATGTGTTTAAGGCATCTTTATTAGGAGATGATTTTCCCGAGCTAGGTAGCCTTAAAAGCTCAAGCATTCGAGTTTCTACGGCCAGTAATGTCTGCATCCTTTCTTCGATGAGCTTAAATTCAGGTGTGCCCCCTCCCAAACTCTCACAATACTTAACCAGGTATGCAATGGTGCGGCCAAACTGATTTCCTTCAAGCTTAAAGGTACCCCCAAGGAATGGGTCATTTTCAATGTGGGAAAAGAGCGACAGATCAATTGGGTCACCAGGCGCGCTCATTTTAATAATGGGCTTTAGGGGCATGATAATGTCTCCATCAAAGTAAATATGGGTCATTCATGCTTTAATACTAGCGTATTTTGTATTATTTTGCCGCTTTGTGAATTTTTATGTATCTTTTTGATTAACTACATGGTTTTTAGCTGATCTTTCAAACACATCAATTGATCACGAACTATGGCCGCTTCTTCAAAAGCCATATTTTTGGCGTGATCCAACATTTCTTTTTCTAATCGATGGATTTCTTTCGCTAAAGCCTGCGGCGACAATATCGCCATTGATGCCTTGTTTTGAGCCGACTGGCTCCTTCTATCTCCGAAATGAGCCCCCTCCATAATATCCTCAATCGATTTCCTAATACCCTGGGGGGTAATGCCGTGTTGCACATTAAACGCTCGCTGCTTATCTCGCCTAAGTGTGGTTTCATGAACTGCTCGCTCGATGGAGCCTGTTATTTTATCAGCATATAAAATTGCACGCCCCCTCACATGACGAGCAGCGCGGCCAATCGTTTGAATCAAAGAACGCTCAGAGCGTAAAAATCCTTCTTTATCAGCATCAAGAATAGCAACCAAGGAAACTTCCGGCATATCCAGCCCTTCTCTTAGTAAATTGATACCAACCAACACATCAAATTCGCCCAATCGAAGGCAACGGATAATCTCGACGCGCTCAACCGTTTCAATATCAGAATGCAAATAACGTACTTTGACGCCTGATTCACGTAGATATTCTGTTAAGTCTTCTGCCATTTTTTTGGTGAGCGTCGTGACCAAAACACGTTCATTGGCCGCCACTACCTGCCGAATTTCTGAGAGTAGATCATCAACTTGATGCATGACCGGTCGAATGATCACTTCTGGATCAATCAAACCCGTTGGGCGCACCACTTGCTCCACAATGCTATCCGCTGTTTCCAGCTCATAGGACCCGGGTGTTGCTGAGAC
>JBIIJL010000028.1:0-25119 GCA_044233795.1 Legionella sp.
GACGATATTTGGATATGGATGAATTTAATGAGTGGCTAACTGACCGGGAGACGGCTAAATCAAACGTACTTGAACTTAACAAAATGGCAAATTAAATAACTAACTCGATGGGCCGGATAAATGGGAATTTACAGCAAAATTTGGACTTGACCTTTTTCGGTGGTGCTTTTTGGGCCTGATGATACAAGCTTACCGCCTGTTAGGAGGTATTGTTCTATAGCCTTATTTAAGTGGTGTTGAAAAATATGCTCTTGTTGCTCTTTTATTTTTGCTCTAAGGGCGTCAGGTTTGCCTTGAATAGATGCATTTTCTTGTGTGAAACTTTTGATATGACCCGAGCACAGGGCAATACTTTGAATATAGTTTTCCATTCTATCAAGCAACATAGTCTCATGTTGTGTACTGGAGAACCGCTTAGCTTGTAAAGCAAGTTCAAGGTTATACTTGAGCCAACGAAGCTCTAACATAGGGAAGGGATGAGGGACTTCGGCATTAACCCTCTTTTGGCGCAGAGCCTCTTCATCTTTATATAGAGCATCTCTTAAGCCTTCAGGGGCGTCATCAAGGTATTTAATTAATGCAACAAGTTCAGTAAGCTCGTGTTCCAAGGATATATGATGACCCATCATGAGAATGCATATGTGTTAATTATATACTTTCAGAGCTTAAGTGATGGTTAGGTTAGACGGTTGCTGCGAATAAATTTTGAAGCAGAGCTTCGGCACTGCCTTTTTGGTAACTGTTTTTATCGATGCGTAGATAGAGCGCGTGCTCTCCTCTGGCAAGGGTTGCCCGCTCGACGCCAGGAAGCAACAATAGCTGTCCTACAATATCAATACCTTCTGCATTATTAGCAATGGGAATGATCAGTGTTAACTGGTAAAGGTTTGGTTTGATGAAACAAGCTACCATGAACCAAAAAAGAGCAATCAGCGCATTGATTATGAAAATCCCGGCCGTCCCATTCATCTGATAGACCAAACCTGCCAGACATCCGCCTACAAAAATACCGAGAAACTGACAACTGGAATAAACACCCATCGCAGAGCCTTTGCTCTCAGGGTTGACCTGTCGAGAAATCATGGAGGGGAGGCTTGCTTCAAGGAAATTGAATCCAACAAAATATATGAACATGAAGCTTGAAATTGCAAGCCAGGAGGAATATGTGAAGCTTAAGGCAAGTTGGCTGATAGCGGTGATAGCCACTGCAATTAGGAATAGGGGTTTAATTTTACGTTTTTTTTCTGCCAACGTTAAAAGAGGCAACATGAGCACAAATGATACGATAATTAGTGGTAAATAAAAATGCCATTGTGTTGAAATTGTTCCAAGCTGAATTTGTCGTTCTAACAACATGGGTACTGTATAGAACGACGCTGTGAGAATAAAATGTTGACAAAAAATACCGATATTCAAGCGTTGTAAATCCGGATTGGTTAACACGTGTTTAAATAGGTGCGGATTTTGTCCACTGTCAAGATGGAAAGGTTCGGTGGAAGGGGTAGGGATGACAAGGTAGAGTAAAACGAGGCCTAAAATTGCAAGTAACGCTGTTAGGTAAAAGATGCCTGAGAGACCAAAATGGTGAGTTAGAACAGGGCTTATGACCATGGCCATGCTAAAGGATATGCCTATTGATGCGCCGATTACAGCCATGGCTTTGGTGCGTTGTTCATCGGGCGTTAGATCAGCTAATAGCGCAATGAGCACACTGCCAATGGCACCCATGCCTTGAATGATACGAGCTAACATCATCCCATAAATAGATGTGGTAACCGCACCTAATAAGCTTCCTAGCACAAATAAACAAAGTCCTATGGTGAGTATTGGTTTTCTTCCATAACGGTCAGATAGCATGCCAAAAGGAATCTGCAGCAGACCTTGACTTAAACCATAAGCGCCCAGGGCAAGGCCTATCAGACTGGGTGTGGCATTCTTCAATTGGCTTGCATAAATTGTAAAAACTGGAATGAGCATAAATAAACCCAACATGCGGAACGAAAAAATCGCCGCGATGGGAAAAACACTCTTAAACCAGGAATGCTTCATCATTATAAACGCTTGTTATCTTAGGTTGTGCAGATGGTACAAAGATAGGTGTTTTTAAACAAGGATATTTTTATATTTAGGGCTTGTTTCACACAGATTGCTGACATGACAGTTTTGTGTCATGTACAGAGGTCAGGGGCAGAGCTTTTGTTGACAGCTTTACTGAATCAAGGTAATTTTATCGCATTTTGATAAAACCAGGGTCAAATAATGCTTCGGGTACTTGAAAATAAAGTCGCGTTAATTACAGGTGGGGCACGTGGTATAGGGCGTGCAACAGCGCTTAAATTAGCTGATGCAGGCTGCGATGTAGCTATTGTATATTACAATAGTTCTGATGAGGCAGCGTTGGTGGTAGATGAAATTGTACGAAAAGGTAGGCGAGCACTTGCAATACAAGCAAACGTTGCTGATCAGGTCTCTGTTAAAGAAATGTTCAAGACTTACCAACAACATTTTACACGACTCGATTTTCTTATCAGTAACGCCGCGAGTGGGGTGTTAAAACCTGCTTTAAAGATGTCGACGAAACACTGGCGTTGGTGTATGGAAACTAATGCGTTGGCGTTGAATCATCTAGTAAGTGAAGGTCGTGAAATCATGCCTCACGGTGCTCGTGTATTAGCATTATCAAGTTTAGGGGCACATCGGGCGATACCGAACTATGCTTTCATTGGGGCATCTAAAGCGGCTCTTGAGGCCTTGGTGCGTTCTTTAAGCCTAGAATTAGCCCCTTTTGGCATTTGTGTGAATACTATTTCAGCTGGTGTAGTTGATACTGATGCACTCAAACATTTCCCTAATCGTGAACAATTGCTCGACGAGTACCAGGCTCATTCTTTAGCGGACAGGCCTTTGACACCAGAAGATGTTGCAAATACGGTTTATCTTATGTGTTTACCTGAGGCGCAAATGATCAAGGGTCATACCCTGTTTGTAGATGCAGGATACAGCGTTGTTGGGTAAAGTAGCCCATGATTTAAAATGTGTGATACAATCGGCGGCTTTGTAATTCTGGTAGCTCTGAGGATATGACATGAATGTAGAAAGCGTTTATCCAAAAGTCAGGCAAATCATTGCTGATGTTTTGGTCATTGATGAAGAAGAAATCTCTTTACCGAGTCGTTTGATTGCAGATTTGGGTGCAGAGTCCATTGATTTTCTCGATTTGGTGTTTCAGATAGAAAAAGAATTTGGTATCAAAATTCCTCGCGGGCAACTTGAGAAAAATGCGCGTGGCGATTTAGCTGAAGACGAGTTTGAAAAAGGTGGTGTTTTGACCACTGAAGGCATGATGGCTTTAAAAAACTATCTTAGTGAAGTACCAGCTGAATATTTTAAAGCAAACATGAAAGTCAATGAAATTCCGATGCTTTTTACAGTCGAAACATTTTGTAAACTCATCGTTGCGGCTCTTCAAGAGCCGAGCGTGACTGAAGCTACGGCCTGATGCGTTTCTTATTTGTTGACAGAGTATTTGAATTAGTCCCTGCTCAATTTGTCAAGGGCATTAAACATATTACACGCGATGATGCTTATCTTTGTCCTGACGAGCATGGTCGCTTATGTTTTATTCCTTCACTGATTGGTGAATCTCTGGGGCAATTGGCAGCCTGGAATGTTATGGTTAGCAATAACTTTACCTACCGACCGGTCGCAGGTCTTGCTTCAAAGGCGAATTTAGTTCGTCCAGCCTATGTTGGTGAGACGCTCTTGCTCGAGTCCTATATCGACTCTTTGGATGATACCGCAGTCCAATATCACAGTGTGGCACGTGTTCGCGATGAAATTGTATTCACGATCGATGGAGCATTGGGCCCGTTGCTTCCTATGGCAGAATTTATAGACGAAGAAGATGTGCGAAGACAATTTAAAGAAATTAATCGGCCGGGAACGTGGTTTGATATTTCAACCGAAGGTGAGCAGCCCTTAGAGCAGTTTCCATTGGGATCTTTACCTATGGCCTTGATGTTTTTTGACCGCATTGTTGAGAGTATCCCAAAGGTGATGATTCGAGCTGAGAAGAGAATTACTCGTGCAGCGCCCTATTTTCCAGATCATTTCCCAAATAAACCGGTGCTGCCTATGACGGTGCTCCTCGAATGTCAACTCAATCTTGCATGCGATTTTGTTAAACGTTCAGATTTTAAAGTAAATTATGTGGTGTCTGAGTTACGTAGAATTAAAATGAGTGAATTTATTTACCCAGGGGATGTGGTTGTTTGTACACTTTCAGTCAAGCGACAAGATGACGAGGTGTTGATTTTAAGGTGTCGTAGCGAAGTATCAGGCAAGCGGATCTGTGTTATGGATCTTGAGCTTGTTGTTCAAGGGTGACATTGATGAAAAAAAGACGAGTGGCTATTACAGGTTTGGGCGTTGTCAGTCCGTTGGGAAACGATGTTCAATCAACGTGGCAGAATTTGTTATTAGGTAAATCTGGGATTGCCCCTATTCAGCATTTTGATGCTAGCGCTTTTCCTGCAAGGATTGCGGCCGAAGTGAAAGGGTTTAGAATGCCCACCCAGGCTTCAAAAAAGCACAGTCGCTACGTTATTCCATTTACAGGCTTTGCATTAGCTGCTGCAGAAGAAGCGATGAATGATGCGGGGCTTTTGCCAACAGCACAGAATGCATCGCGTTTTGGGGTGGTTACAGGTAGCGGGATGATGACGGCCGAATTTGAATATTTTCAACGCTTTCAGCAAATTGCGGCCCCCGCAGGTGAACTTGACTGGGAAAAAGTTCAGCAAAACGCACAAAGTTTCTACCAATTGACAGACTTTGGAAAAACCATCTCCAATTCTGGATTATCGCTATTGGTTCAGCAGTTTGGTATTAAAGGATACGCAAATGCAGTGCATACCGCGTGTGCTTCAGGCGGTCAGGCTTTGGGGCTTGCGATGCAAGTCATTCGACGCGGTGATGCCGATATCATGCTCGCAGGTGGTTTTGACTCGATGATTAATCCGCTAGGATTATCGAGCTTTTGTTTACTTGGTGCTTTGTCGACATACAATGATACCCCGCATACTGCAAGTCGCCCATTCGATGGCACCCGAAACGGGTTTGTTTTGGGTGAGGGTGCTGCATTCCTGATTCTTGAAGAGTGGACAAAAGCTGAGGCACGAGGGGCGAGAATTTATGCGGAGCTTGCTGGTGAGGGTAATACACTAAGCTCTTATCGAATTACTGATTCACATCCTAATGGTGATGGAGCAATTCAAGCAATTGAAGGCGCTCTGAAAGATGGTGGCGTCACTTATACAGATGTTGATTATATCAATGCTCATGGCACTTCTACCAAGATGAATGATCTTAGTGAAACAAATGCGATTAAAGCTGTTTTTAAGTTACGCGCCCAGCAGTTGCCGGTCAGTTCTACCAAAGGCCAAACTGGCCACTTGATTGCAGCTGCAGGTGCTTTAGAGGCAGTGTTATCTGTTCTAGCTATTCGTGATGCTCGCATTCCTATGACAGCAAATTTAAATACCCCCGATCCAGATTGTGATTTGGACTATGTCACAGAGGGTCCGCGCGAAAAATCGTTGGGCGTGGTATTGTCGAATTCATTTGGCTTTGGCGGTTCGAACAGTTGTCTTTTGTTCAAGCATCCTGAGTTTGAAGGGGCAAAGTCATGAGTGTTCCAAAACGTGTTTTTATTACGGGATATAGCGCACTTACAGCCTGCGGGAACACTGCTGATGAGACCTTTGAGGCAATCTGTCGAGGTGAGAGTGGTATTGACCTTATCAAGCAATGGGATTTATCGTCCTGGAGCCATCGTCTTGGTGGTGAGTTAAAAGATTTTCAGCCTGCAAAGATGTTACCTGACAGAAAGCTTATGAAAGTAATTTCAAGACAAGATGTGATGGGAATCAATGCCGCAATGCAAGCCGTGACTCACAGTCAACTGCTCAATTACCGTGATACATTAGACTCTGTTGGCGCTTTTAATGAGCAAACGGCGGTTTTTGTTGGCTCGCCAGGCAATAAATATTTTCAGCAGTATGATTTTTTGCCATTGGTAGCGAAAACCAACGGAGACATGCAGGACTTTGCAGGTCAATTATTTAGTGAAGTTCATCCAATGTGGTTGCTTAGGATCTTGCCAAATAATGTTTTAGCATATACTGGTATAACCTGTGGTTTTACTGGACATAATCAAAATATTACGAACCATGCGGTCAGTGGAACTCAAGCTATCATCGAGGCTTATCATGCCATTCAGTACGGACAAGCCGAGCGGGCTGTTGTGGTTGCCTATGATGCAGCGGCTGAGCCACAGGCGTTGTTTTATTATGATAAATTAGGGGTGTTGAGTGCTCGTCATCTCAGTCCTTTTGATGAAGCGCATGATGGTACCTTGCTTGCGGAAGGTGCGGGTGCATTGGTTCTTGAAAGTGAAGAGAGTGTTGTTTCGCGTGGTGCAATCACCTACGGAGAAATTCTGGGCGGGCTCTCAAATTCTGAGTGTGCGGGTTTGTTCTCTATTGAGGCAGAAGGGACACATCTCAGTGCTTTAATTACTACACTTTTAGAACAACAACAACTAGCTCCTCAAGATCTATCTATGGTTGTGGCCCATGGCAATGGTAATCCAAGGTCTGATAATAGTGAAGCGCATGCCTTAGCTCAAGTTTTAGGAGAGCATCGAGTACCTGTTACGGCATTTAAGTGGGCTTTGGGGCACACCATATGTGCCTCAGGTATTTTAGATACAGTGCTTGCGGTGATGGCGTTACAAGCAAAACGTGTGCCAGGCGTGGCTTCGCTTGAACAGTTAGCTACTCAGTGTGAATCACTTAGTTTGGAGAAAAGTGCCCGCGCTCTTGCTGGTGATGAGGCCACCGCACTGATCATCAATCGTGGTTTTGCCAGTATGAACGCCTGTTTGTTGATTAAGCAATGAATAATATTGATCAATTACGCATTACCTTGGCTGGAAGGCTATTGTATGCTTTAGTTCCGTATCGACGAAAAGTGGTCATGAGTAATATTGAACAGGTGTTTAAGGATTCGATCACAGCCGCGCAAAAAACACACTTAGCAAAGGCATTTTATTCACACCTTGCTACTTCAATGAAAGAGATGTTGGCACTTCGTTTTATGAGTGACGAAGTGCTGCGTCAGTCAGTTGAAGTGCGAGGTTATCAAAAATTATTGGATGTGGCCGCAAGAGGCAAAGGTGTTTTGGTCTTGACAGGCCATTTTGGTAGTTGGGAATTTGCACCGATTGGGGGCATTGCCAACTTCCGAGAGTCTCAGGGCAAATTTCACTTTATACGCCGTACATTAAATAATAAGCGTCTCGAGCACCTGCTTTTTAGTCGCTATTATCGTGCTGGACTTGGTGTGATCCCTAAAAAAAATTCGCTGCAGCAGGTTTGCAATGTGCTTGAGCAAAATCATGCAGTGATTTTTGTGCTCGATCAACATGCTTCATTGGTGAACCGTGATGGTATTGCGGCTGAGTTTTTTGGAAAAAAAGCGGGGACTTATCGTAGCCTTGCAAGTTTTTCACGTCACACCGGAGTTCCAGTAATTCCGGCTGCGGGGTATCGTTTAGAGAATGGTCGCCACGTATTGGAGTTTTTTGATCCTATTCCTTGGATCGACTATCCGAATACGCAAGAGGCTATTTACCGCAACACACTTCTATACAATGAGGCGCTAGAAAAGATTATTATGGCGCATCCTGAACAATGGCTGTGGTTACATAAGCGTTGGAAGTTGTAATTTCATTTCTCCCAAAATTGGCCAGAAAACAGAATCAGCAGTGAAAAAATTTCTAATCTACCTGCGATCATCCCAAACATCAATAACCATTTACTTGAGGCACTCAGTTGATCAAACGTGACGCTTATCGTACCAATGCCTGCTCCTGCGTTGGCAAGTGCTGCGGTGATGGCTGAAAAAGCGGTGGGAAAATCATTGCCAAGAGCCATAAAGATAATCATTAAAGTTAAAAAAAGCGCGATAAACGCAGAGATAAAACCCCACATGGATTGCAAAATGGGTTCAGGTAAGGTGTGATTGCCAAATTTGATGGGAATAATGGCATGCGGATGAAGTAAACGGACCATTTCTCGTTTGCTTTGCTTAAACAAAAGCAGCGCACGCAAAACTTTAATGCCGCCGCTGGTAGAAGCAGCACAGCCACCCACAATGGCAAGTAACATGATGAGGATGGGTGCATAAGTTGGCCAAGTACTGAATGGTGCTGAAAGATATCCTGTGGTTGTGGCAAGGGAGACGACATTAAATAGGCTTTTGACGAATACGTGCAACCCAGGTTGAAAATAGCCATAACTGACGAGGCTTATTGAAATAATTACTGAAAGCAGTGTAAGAAAACATATATATAATCGAAACTCTTCATCTTTCCAGTAGTGTCGGATGCTTTTTGATCTAAATGCAAAAAAGTGCAGTCCAAAGTTGGTGCCCCCGAGTAACATAAATAAACAGGCGATGAGTTCGATGGTATCGCTATCGTAGAAAGCAAAGCTCTTATCGTGCATGGAAAAACCACCCGTTGAAACAGTAGCAAAACTTTCGCCCAAGGCGTCGAACCAATTCATACCAGCACACTGATAAGACAGCATGCACAATAGTGTAAGTAAAAAATAGATAGACCATAAAGCTTTTGCTGTATGGGCAATACGTGGGGTGAGTTTAGCGTCTTTCATAGGACCTGGTGTTTCAGCACGATATAGTTGCATGCCGCCAACACCTAGCATCGGTAAGATAGCAACAGCTAGAACGACAATTCCCATACCACCTAAAAACTGCAATTGCTGGCGGTAAAATAATATAGCATGAGGCAGGCCCTCCAAGCGCGTAATAATACTTGCACCAGTCGTGGTAAAGCCTGATACGGATTCAAAAATTGCATCGGTCAGATTTTGATGGTATTCGATGGTAAAAAGAAAAGGTAATGATGCAAAAAAGCATAAAACGAACCAAAACAAGATCACAATTAAAAAACCATCGCGTATTTTTAGTTCTTGTTGGTTCTTGCGAAAGACGATCCAAAGGAGGGTTCCGGTACCCAGTGTGCAGGCGAATGCTGCAACAAAGGGTAGCCAAAAAGATTCTTCAAAAATAAAATTGATAATCAGTGGCGTGAGCATACTGAGGCTAAAGATGATGAGCAGGAGTCCAATAAGCCTAAGAATTGTTTTAATTTGCATGGTCATTCACCGTTAGTCATTGCCAACTGTTGAGCGCTGTCTTCATCACATATAGGTTAAATTCACTTGAAACAGCGACTCAACTTGGCGTAAATAGCGTCTTTCTAATAGCAGTAAAATGATATGGTCTTCAGCTTTAAGCACCATTTCTCGATGTGCAATATAAACTTTTTCATCACGAACTATGGCTGCTATAAAAGTACTGGGGGGTAATGGGATTTCATCAAGCCTTCTGCCGATGATTTTTGAGGTGTGCTCATCACCATTTGCTATGAGCTCAATGGCTTCTGCCGCTTCGTTTTGTAGTCGGTGCACCCGGACCATATTGCCACGACGTAGTTTGGTGAGGATGCTACCTATAGTAATTGATTGGGGTGAAATGGCATGATCAATAGCACTGTCTTCAATCAAATCAACATAAGCACTGCGATTGATGAGGGTCATGGTATGTCTTGCTCCTAAACGCTTGGCTTGAAGGCAAGCCATGATGTTTGCTTCATCATCATTTGTTACGGCGCAAAATACATCGGTGAATTCAATGTTCTCGTTAATGAGTAGCTCTCTATCGGCAATATTGCCTTGCAAGACTGTTGTTTTATGTAGTGTTGATGCGAGTGTGTTGGCTTGGGTGAGGTTATGGTCAATGATTTTAATACGATAACGTGACTCAAGGGTTTCTGCAAGCTTACTACCAATCAAGCCTCCGCCTGCTATCATGATGCGCCGATTTGGGTGAGTGTACCTTCCTAAGGCAATGAGAACTTGGTGTATTGCATGAGGGGAGGCGATAAAGAGTACATGATCTCCTTTAGCGATAATGCAATTATCAGTCAGTGGGATCGACTCATCCTCGCGAAAAATGGCCACAACGCCAGCTTCTATGGCACTCAAATGTTGGTCTAATTGGCGTAAGGTTTTTCCGACCATCATACCGCCTGCTTGGGGTTTTATCGTCACTAGCAACACGCGCCCCTCACAAAAATTAAGAACCTCAGAGGCACCAGGATAATCAATAAGATTAACAATATGTTCTGTGACCAATTTTTCAGGACTGATACATACATCAATTGGAATAGCATGCTCTCCAAAGAGCTCTGGGTAATGGTAGTATTGGCTTGAGCGAATTCTGGCTATTTTGTTGGGTGTATGAAATAAACTTGAGGCAACTTGACAGCCTATCATATTGACTTCATCGCTATTGGTGACGGCTATGAGCATATCGGCTTGTTCAATGCCTGCGTTTATGAGTACGCTCGGGTGAGATGCACATCCTTGCACGGTTTTGATATCAATACGATGCTGAAGATCGCGAAGTCGCTCTTCGTTGAGATCGACTAAGGTAATATCATTGTCTTCGTTTGCAAGATTACGGGCTAGCGTCCCTCCAACTTGGCCCGCACCCAAAATCACAATACGCATGATGTCTCCGTGACGTTCACTATCGTTGTGTGAAAGCTAACGCCTTCCTGTATTTAAGACTGGTATAGTTAAAAGCATATTTGGCGGCTAAAATACCAACATATCCATCTCGATAGCCACCTTTGAGAAAATAATATTTAATGAAAGCACCGAATGGGCTTAAGAGACATTTAAAATAATTCAGTGGACGTTGTCGGAAAATTAAATCTTGTGCAGCAAGATCAGTATAGTAAGATAGCTTTCGTTTGATCTCCGTTTTGGTTTCGAAGGTATAGTGATTGATGCATCCAGGAATCACTCCTTTGCTTAGGTAGCCAGTTGGTGTTTCGTGAACTAAAAATGAGCTCTCTTTGAACGAAGTCACATGTTTGTTAAATAGCCTAACAGGAAAATCAGGTGATACAACAGGGTAAATACTATTCACAGGCCGACCAAGAACAAACCAATTGCGCTTAATCGCATAGGCTTCAAACTGAAAGCCGTCTTTTTTTAGTTGATTAATGGCATGAAGACTTTCATCACTTAAAATTTCATCAGCGTCAACAAAGAGTAACCAGTCATAAATGCATGAGGCTGCTGCGAAGTTACGCTGAGCTTTGAAATCATCTAATGCTCTATAGATAAAACGAGAATTGGGATATTTTTTTACGATATCAGCTGTTTCATCGTGGCTTCCGCTGTCAACAATCACAAGCTCATCTGCTACCTGGCTGAGTTTTGATAATACAGTCGCAAGATATTTTGAGCTATTTTTAGTAAGTACATAAGCAGATAGTTTTTGCATCATGGAATCCTACCATAAAATTAGACCAAGAGCTCGCCCTCGTAAACAAAAGAAGCTGGTCCTGTTAAGAAAATTGGGCCGGTTACATCAGGCCAACTGATCCATAAATCGCCGCCGGACAAACTCACCCGTACATCTTTTGCCAAGTGATGAAACAACTGACCAATTGCTACTGCTGCAACTGCACCGCTGCCGCAAGCACTAGTTTCTCCACATCCTCGCTCATAGACACGTAACTGAATGTGATCAGGTGCTTTTATCTCCATGAAACCGACGTTTGTACCTTCTAAGAACAGGGGATGCTTACTGATTTCCTTACCTAAAGAAAGCACATCACTTTCAGCAAGCGTTGGTACTATCATGACGGCATGAGGATTACCAACACTGATAGCATGTAATTGTACATCACCTGTGTTGGGCACGGGTATCGAATAGATGTCTTGTTGGTTGAGATTTAATGGGATATTTTTAGGTAATAAATTTGGATGTCCCATGTTGACGGTGACTGTTTCATCATCATTGATACAAAGTTTCATTTGTGTTGTTTTGGTTTCAATGGTGAGATTTTTTTTTGAAGAGAGGCCTTTTTGTTGGATAAATCGCGCAAGGCATCGAGCGCCATTGCCGCATTGTCCGACTTCACTGCCATCGGCGTTAAAGATGCGGTAGAAAAAATCAATATGTGCCTTGTCACTATTTTCAATCACCAAACATTGATCAAAACCAACCCCAGTATGGCGATGTGAGAGTGTCATTAAATTTGCACGTGTTAAATCAACGGGTTGGGAGAGGGCTTCTATCACCATAAAATCATTACCCAAACCATGCATTTTAGTAAATTTTAATCGCATCATGAGGTTCGGTAAGTAGGTGTTTCAGATGAGGGAAGGTAAAGAGGGCCTTTTTGTCCGCAGGCGCTGAGCAGAATGAAGAAACTGAAAGAGAGGATTGGCAAAAAATAGTTCAACATGAGAAGACCATGACAATAACAAAATGACATTATAATGAATCTCTCAAAAAACTACCATGTGCCCTTACATAACAGAAGGGCACATGGATCATTTAAAACGCTGTACTAGAGGTATGATCGGTTTGCGGTGCATCTGCAAACGCGCGTTCTAAGGAATTTCCATAATCGGCCAATTCAGCACAAGTCTTTTTGAGATCATTGACTTTTTTAAGGCTTGTAGTTTCTTTAAAGAACCCCACATCGTTGAAAGAGAAAGACCCTTTCGGCGCATTGTAGTAGTTATAAAAGGTAATGCCTAGTGAGCCTACAAAAAATGTTGCAAAAAGAGCCACAAATTCTTTTAACCAGCGTTGTAAAGGCGCTCGGTGAGCTCCAAGTGCGTTTTTGTTTGTTTCATTCACTAATTGCTGCATCTTCGTGTTTAATGTATCCCACTTTTTTTGAGTTACATCATTGGTTGCTGTAAGTTCTGAGATTGTGATACGCATCTGTCTAATCATATCTTGAAGACACCTTGATTTCGTCCTTGCGAGTTCGGTTGATTTTTTTGCTGAAAGAAGCTTCTCTGCGTATGCATCTAGTTCGTCAAGTTTAATCAAAAACCAGTGCACATTCTCTTTGCGGTGTTTAAAAAGATTAATGATTCGCTCCAGTGATACAACCTCTATCATTTTAGACGTAACATGAGAGGGGCATCTTTTAGCTAGATCTTCATGTCGTATATCTTCCAGCTTTAAAATTCCTGACGCTGGGTTATATATGAAATTCTCAGTGGGAAGTTTACCTTGAAGCTGACCCATCTCAAACATAGCCTTTAATACATCGGAGCTTGCAAAAGATACTCCATCATCAGTTGCCCTTCTATTCCCCCATATATCGTTTCCAGGAAAAGAAAAATGATCCCAAGCAACTATTTTGAGCAAACGAAAGCCTTGTTGATAATTAGTTCCATCTTTTGGAAACTCAAGTTGTGATGCGACTGTTCCTAGTGCACCTTTGGGTAAACCTTTGAATGGGCGTTGCTGTAAAATAGGGCCATTCGGTACTATAGAGGAGAACTCATCATTCGAGGGTTGTTCGTAGGGGTCGTAATTTACAGTGTGAATCTGGTCTAAAAGCGCTGCGTGCTTTGTAAATAAGCGCTTAAGGACCCGGGGTAGGGCGGCAGATAGCGCCTCTCGGTGCGCCCCTGCAAAATTACCTAATCCTAAGCCTGGGATATTAATCACAAGCTTGACGTTATCTTTTTTTGCTGCTGAATTTTGAAGTATCAACCCAGGTAATAGTCTTCGTTCATACAGTTCAAAGTAGGCTTCTTCATTCAGGCTATTATCGTGATTTAGTAGCTCTTTCATATCCGGTGTTGGATTGTTTCTACCGTTTCTCATCAGTGCTGAGGCGACAAATAGAAAATTAACAGGAAGTGGAGCTACGTGATTTGTTGGATTAACATGTGCGCCATTGTTGAATGCCACGGTGTTTGTGGTATTGAAAGACACGTCCCCAAGAATGCTACATTCTTCAATATTCCAATCAGAGCCATCGATTGACACATCTGATTCAGCAAAAATTTGCGCTTGGCGAGTATTCATGAGCATTGTGATCAAATCACGACCTTCTATGCTCTGTATATCTCTTCCATCGCGTTTGAGGCATGCACCCAAATGCATTCCGGGTGTTTTTTCTCCCGATTGAAGTTGTTTTAAATACACGTTTGCTTTAGTCAATGTTTTATCAGAGTATAAATATTTTCCCATAGGTTTAGTCATTATCAATCCTCTATAGTTTAGTAAATAAGCGGCAATTCTGTTTACGTAATATACTACAAGCTCTAATGGAGCGCAATATAAAAAACACTTTATATGCTGCTATTGGATGGATCAAAAGAAGGATGTAACCTCTATATTGCTATGTGGAGCACGATTGGCGATAATTTGCCTTTTTGTTTTGAGGTATTCTATTGAATCTATATGTCAGTGAGCCTGCCAAAGCGGCAGATGCTTGTGTGATTTGGATGCATGGTTTGGGTGCAGATGCACAGGACATGGCAGGTTTGGCGGAACAATTGCAAGTTGGAGTTTCTCTTCGACATGTATTTATGGATGCCCCTATTCGACCAGTCACACTCAACCAAGGCATGCCGATGAGAGCTTGGTATGACATTCTTGGAATGACGTTGCATGATAGAGAGGACCGCCTAGGAATTTTGCAATCAGAAGTGTTGATACGTGAGGTGATCGCCTGTCAAATGGCCGATGGTTTTACTTCTGAGCAGATTTATCTTGCTGGATTTTCGCAAGGTGGGGCGATGGCGCTGTTCACGGGGTTACAAACCCCCTTGAGCATGGGAGGGATCATTGCATTATCTGCATATTTACCATTAGCAACAGAATGTAGTTTTGAGCTTCCCAAGAGTACCCCTCTATTTTTAGCGGGCGGCACTTTTGATCCCTTGGTTTTACCACAATGGACAAAACAAACCTTAAACGGCATACAAGCACGTGGTTTTTTGGTTGCTTGGCATGAATATCCTATCGAACATCATATTTCTATTGAAGAGGTCCGTGATTTAGGGCATTGGTTAAATCATCGGGTGACTTCGTTGAAGCGTCATGAAGGAGATCTTGAATGACAATAGTAAAAAAATCACGAGAGGTGGCTTATACAGCTGAGCAAATGTATCAATTGGTCAATGATATTGAGAAATATGAACAATTTTTACCTTATTTTTCATCTAGTGTGGTGCATCATCGGGATGAAGATGAGGTTCAGGCAACATTGAATATTACTGCGGCGGGAGTGAGTAAATCTTTTACCACGCGCAATCGCTTGCAAGCTAACAAAATGATCGAGATCCGTCTGGTGGACGGCCCGTTTAGCCATTTAGAGGGTTTTTGGCGTTTTGATGAAATACCATCAGGGTGCGTGATTTCGTTTGATCTTGAATTTGATTTTGCCGGCCGGATGTTGTCGATGCTATTGGGGCCAGTATTTGAACAAGTCACAGATAAAATGGTTGACGCCTTTTGTGATCGAGCCAAGGTGCTCTATGGTTGAGGTGGAGTTGGTTTATATGCCCTCCTCCTTGCAAACGATTTTTTTACAGTTGAAGGTGCCAGAAGGGGCGACGATTTTAGATGTTTTGCAAACAGCTAAACTCTTTCAAAACCACCCTGAAACATGCAATATGTCGTATGGGATTTTCGGCAAGGTCTTGCCTTTAACATCACCGGTCAAGCAAGGCGACCGGGTTGAAGTCTACCGCCCGCTATTGGTCGACCCCAAGGAAAAACGGCGTCAACGGGTCGTCAATAAAAAAACTTAAAGGACGTTACCTAGCACTATGGGTTTTGCTGAATGTTCACAAGCCTATCATTTACAAAGTATAAGCTTATATTTTTGACAGACATCATGCCATTTCCCTTGCGAACGGTATAGGCATAATCCCAACGATCGTTATTGAACATAGGGTTTATCAGGCTAGTACCCATTAAGATCCCAGCATTCTCCTTGCTCATGCTAATTTTTAATCGTGAAATATTATTTTGAGGTAATAGATTACCTTGTTTTACGATGCGTCTTGAAAAATCATAGGACGCACAACTTGTCATGAACATTGCAACCATCAAGCCTAGGAGAAAAGTTCTTATTAGCATTATCTTATCCATGTTGAAAAATATTGAGATGATATCACAGCCTGTTGCTTGATATGCAGCAATGTAGTTGAATTTTCTAAAACGAATGGTCAACAGAGCCTAGATGACCGAGCTTGGATTAAAGCGATACAGTGTATAGGTATGCTTCATTGAAATACTTGAAATTTGAGTGAGTTTGGGTAAAAGGTCTTTTGGTAATGATTTTGGCATTGAGGAATCGGTAATCACAGCATTTTGTGGACCATTCATTAACCATGTTCTCAATGTTTTGGGATCATCGGTGATTTTAGCGCGTCCTGATGAATAGAATGCGGCAGAGAAATCAAGTCGTGAATGGTTAGACCAATAGATGAGCTTGCTTTCTTGAAGAGGGTGTTCTTTTAACCACAGAGCAATAATATATTTTTGTGATTTTGCAACATGCCCTGGCATGATGATAAAGAACGACGTGGCAATCAATAGCAAGATACCCGACAGGCTTGCATAGAATGAAAAATATTTTTTAAATGGCTCAGATAAACCCGTTTGTTGGGTGAAATTTGCATAAATGAGAGCGAAGGGGGGAAGGCTTGATAATACATAGGGCCAAATAACATTTCTTGCAATACTAAAAAAAATGATTGGTAAAAAAAGTGCAAAGAGCCAGTATGTTGTCCAGCCTTTGAAGGATTTGCAAAGTGTTGGTAGTTGCTTCATATGTTTTTTTAACCATATCATGACGCCAATGGTCCAAGGAAAAATGCCAATCAATGCAAAAACTAAAATCACCCCATAGTGGGCTTTATGGGCGAAGCCATATTTATCTCCTTGCCAGCCATGCTCAACAAATCGGCCAATATGCTCACCAATAATAAAGTAATTTAAAAAACCTGGGGTTTTCATCTCTGCCAAAATATACCAGGGGGCAGCGATTGCTAACATCAGTAAGGTGCCAGAGATCCACGGAATATTTTTCCATAGTTCGCGCCATTGATTGTAGAATAGCACCCAGAAAAAGATGGGCATGCCCGTGAGGACAAGCGCAACAGGGCCTTTTGAGAGCAAACCTCCACCTAAGCCTATAAAAAATATAAAACGCCATGCGCTATGTTGTATATTGAGCGCGTTGATACATGCAATGAGAGTGAGGGTTGTAAAAAAAAGTAGGGCGGGATCAGTCATCACAGCGCCGCTACTGATAAAAAAAGCAATGCTTGAGCTTAATACAAGGGTTGTGGTCAGGGCTGCTGGTTTGCCAAGCCATTGCTTTGCATGAGCATAAATAACCCAAAGTACGCCTAAGGATAAAAATAAACTTGGCAGTCGTGCAGCAAAAGCATGCACCCCAAATAATTTCATGGATAAAGCGGATAACCAGAAAGACAAGGGTGGTTTTCCCCAAAAGGGAACACCATAGTCGTGCATGGGGGTGATCCAATCGCCCGTTTCGAGCATTTTTCGGGCTATTTCGGCATAGCGGGCTTCAGTGGTGTCATTTAAGGGGATAAAAATCATAGCAACCAGCCTACACCCCAACAAAAAAAACAAGGTGATGCTGATGAGATGGTCTTTGAAGCATTTGGTGTATTTTGTCATAAAACGAGAGCCTTAGCTGCCAATTGAAATGAGTGTGTAGTTAAGTCATCATTAAACGCTGCACTTTGGAAATAGTTAAATTCATTGATACGATGTTGTTGGAGTGGGTCGCTCCCATCAATTGATGCGAGGCCTGGGTGGCACATAATCATCCCTTGATGTTGGCTCATGTGTAAAAATTGACGAAAATACTGGCCGTAGCGTCTGCTTTGATCGAACGCATAAACACCGGCAAAGCTTGAATTGGTTGGGATATTCCGTTGGTTTAAATTATTTTTGAACCGCTGTGAACCTAGCAAAAACAGCAACTGACGCTTTGGAAAACTTGTGACTGAAAATAAGTCGCGCCACCCATTACTCGTGTTTCTCACCAAAGCTTGTAAATGATACTTTTGATAGATGTTTAAAAAAGCATCCCGAATCACGGGGAATTGTAAAACGTGTTGATGGCCATCAATAAAATCAGGTGTTGTGTTTAGGTCGTTGGTGAATCTATCTAATTGGCTTTCTATTTCAGCTTCTACTACGTCTTGGGACAATCTCTTAGCGTAGCAATTTTTTAATAGCATCGGTAATGTTGGGAAATTTAGTCCATGATTTTTCTTAAAGATAGAGCTTAGTGGTTGGCCAAAAGTAAAATTTACATGGAGCCCTATGAAGGTATGATGCAAGATAGGGTGGAGCTCTTTGTAGGCCTCGCGCCAATATGGGGAATTGACCAAACAGCTCAATGCATTAATTTTGTTATGCCTTACCAACGTAGTTATACCTTCAGAAATGAAGACATTTTGTGCAAAATCATCTGCGCAAAGCAGTAGCGATTTAAGCATCGTCATCTTTGATGTTGTCCTGGGTATATTCATGTTGGATATTATATAACGGACGATTTTTACTCTCGACGAGAATGCGGCTAATATATTCAGAGATGATGGCTAAAAACAAAAATAACACGGAGAAAAGTCCTGCGATGAGGAAGATAACCGAAGCGAGCCCGTCTGCCAACTGTTGATGAGTAAATAATTTTTGGACTAAAATAAATCCTGCATAACACATCATAATTCCACTGATGAGCATGGACATGAAGGACATGGCACGCAATGGGCGAGCTGAAAAACCGATGATTGAATCGAGTGCTAAGTTAATCAGTTTGAGCAAGCTATATTTACTTGTCCCAGCGATCCTGGGTGGGCAGTGGTAGGGGATGCTGGTGCTGTTGTATCCGACATAAGCAAACATCATTACCAAATGTCGGTCATTTTCCTTCATTTTTCTAAGTGATTCGATGACTTTTTTGCTCAGTAGTCGAAAATTACCGGTATTGGAGGCTAAATCAAACCCAGTCATTTTTCGTGCAAGCCAATAAAATAAGCGCGCTGTGACTTGCTTTAACCAAGGATCATGAGCGCGATTGGTCCGTGCCATCGAGACCACATCAAAACCTTCTAATGCTTTCTTCACTAAGTCAGGAATAGCTTCAGGAGGGTGTTGTAAATCAGTGTCCATTAAGATGACATAATCCCCTGTGGTATGATCAAAGCCTGCAGTTGATGCAATTTCATGACCATAGTTTCTTGAGAAAGAAAGCAGGCGGATAAAAGGATATTTCTTTATAAAAGGTTTGCAACGTGTAACAGTGCTGTCGGTTGAGCCATCATCAATAAGAATCACTTCAAAATCGGTGAAATGTTGAGAGAGTACAGCAATGGTTTTTTCAAGATAGCTTTCAATGAGCAATTCTTCATTGTACATCGGTGCTACGATTGAGAGTTTGAAATGAGTAAACGACATTGGAATTGATCTTATTCAGTTTGTGAGCATCATTACTGAGGCCTATGGATTAGTCAATAGAAAGGTAAGGATCTGGCTCACCTTGTTAGTAGTAATTGACGAAATGGATGTAATTTTTACAAGATCTAGTTATGATAAAGACAATTTATTGGGGGGAGCTTTGGTGGAAGAAAGCAAACAATTGAAAGATGCTGGATTGAAAATCACCGTGCCGCGCCTTAAGGTGTTACAGATCTTAGAACTTTCTCGTGATCATCATTTAAGTGCGGAGGATCTCTACAAAGGGCTTATTGAAATGGGTGAGGATGTCGGTTTGGCCACGGTCTACCGCGTGCTGACACAGTTTGAAGCAGTAGGCCTTATTAAACGGCATAATTTTGAGGGAGGACATTCAGTTTTCGAATTGAACCAAGGTTCTCACCATGACCATCTTGTTTGTGTAAAATGCGGTCGTGTTGATGAGTTTGTGGACGACATTATTGAAGCACGCCAAAAAATGATTGCTGAACAGGCGGGTTTTCAAATGACTGATCATGCGCTCAATATCTATGGATTTTGTGGGGTGTGTATAACGCAAGATGCATGAATTATTATTCCATCAACACTTCAATAGTATGTGTCATAATAACAACATAAGCTCCTGCAAGCTCTCTTTCAATACGGTTGCTACACTCATAAGTGATGTTTTGTCTTTAACCAGGGCTTGGTTCACCTCAATTTCGAAACCCAGATACTCTTTTTCGCTGTAACGTTTTCTAAGTGTTGAGGTAAAACCATCGCTTGAACCTTTATAAGGGTAGTTCATTCGAATGCGATAAGATGGTGATTGCAGATTAAGTAAGCTTCGCCATTCTCGGGCAACTTCGCATTCTGCATGTCTTTTTGTATCATATAATAAACAAATACCGGCATTTCTCAAGTTACCATTGAATACTGGAGTGAAACTGTGGCTCGAGAGATGAAGGACCTGATGACCAAGCTCAATGTGTTTTTTGATGAGTGATTCTGTTTGGGCACGATAAGGTAAGTAGTATTTATCAATTATGCGTTGTTTTTCATCTGCTGTTAACGAGTCGGTAAATTCAGAAAAGCAAGTTTTGTGCGTTAAGCTCCGGTTGCAGTCGATAAGTAACCGGGAAACGGTTGCAGAAGTGAATTCACAGGCAAAAGAGTGACTTAGAAATTTCCCAATGTCTAGCGCACCAAAATCAATCGCTCGATGCGTTGATAATATGGACTGATGGTCATTAAACAATTTTTTAAAATCGGTGGGTATCGTATTGACTGCATGCTCGCAGCTGATAAACAACATGGTAGGCTTCATGGTATAAATTGCTGGTTTTTCAACAAGCAGTCCCCCAATTGTTGATAAACATGTTTTAGTGTAGTCCTGCTGAAATCATTCTGGCAAGCGCGCAAAATTCGCTCACTTAAGTTGCCATGTTGCAAAATAGTATCCAATTGAAGCCTTGTCTCTTTAGTTAAGCGATGAGTTACGCGCTGTATTAGTATCTGCCAAACTTCTCGTATCGTTAAGGGGGCAGTGGATGGAAGCAACCATTGATTAAGAACGGCCTGGTCTGTTATCAAAACATCTAGGCCATCTATAATGGCTTGGTCATAAATTATCTTCAGTTGGGCAGTGCTGCAAATATTTTCTTGGAAAAAATTTGAGCCACTCTCATACCAATCCTTGAGGATAGCTTCAATGAGGTGCGCGATGGCAACATCTGCATTGACGCATTCTTGTGAATCAAGGATCCGGATTTCAATGGCTCCGTAATTGAATTTTGGAATGGCTCCACGAGAATTTAGCCACTCATGCTGTAAAATGCCTCCAGGATCAAGGGGGCGAATATCGCTAAACATTGGTTCGAGGATTTTATGTCTATATTCTTTTTCCGATCGAATAAAATCTGGTATTACATCACCGCTGATCGATGGGATGATTTTCTGGTTATTGCCATAAAAATAAAGCCTCGAACTTAATCGGCCAGTTTTTTGACCATCAAGAATTGGTGTGCTTGCAGCAAGCGCTGGTAGAAGGGGGAGTAATAGTCGGATGGTATTATGTAATTGGCAAAACTCTAGATCAGTAGCAAAAGGGAGGTTTACGTGCATAATTTGCAAGTTTGCCCAACCATGTCCCTGGCAGTTAAAAATGGCATCGAATTGTTTATAAATGGTTTTGTCGCCATGCGGCCAGCGTTCTGTTTCAAGGATTGGATTCATCCAGGGGTGTGCGCCGCTTGGTAAAAGTTGTAGGTGATGTTGGTTAAGCACTGGTTGTAGGAGCTCAATGGTTTGTTGAAAATCTTGTGCCACAAGATGAGAGGATGGTCTAGGGCCATTGTTTTTTAGTTCAATCACATGCATTACCAACTCATTACTGGCCGCAATTTCACCAAGCGTTACTTCATTTACCTGCTGGCCTGCAAGAACATTAAGGATGACATCGCTTTTTGGTTGCACCGCGAGAGTTTCTTTATCGACAAGCATGTACTCGATCTCAAGACCTAGCACAGAAAAAAGCGGGAAGTTTGACATAACCATCATTCCTTAATGTATTGTAAGTTTCATCTTTGCTAAGATACCCAAATTCATTTGGGTTCGATAATAAGTAGATTGCCATCTTGAGTGAGCACCCCAAGCATGATGGCATTAATTAATCTACTGATATTTACCTTGTAGTAATTGTCAGTAGCCAAGGGATTTTCACGGTGTGGGTCGGCAATCACTACATTTTTTTTCTTATCATCATATCCGCATAATACGACAAAATGTCCGCAAGGTGTGCCTCGGATGTCATCATAAATAGAAATCCCGGCGTTAGTGAAGCGCTCGCGGGTACAGCGGTAAAGATAAGTAGCACTCAATCCAGTTAAAATGGGTAACTTCCTTTTAAAATACTCTTTTAAGAGATGAACTGTAAGGGTGCGAAATAAGATAACGCCACCTAATTCGATAAATTGTGCATATGCAGTGCTTGCCTGAAGGATTTGTGGCTCAAGTTTATGTTGATTTTGAGCGTTTAACTTATCCAAAATTCTTGAGCGACAACTACCATTAAGTTCAAACCAAGAGGGATCAAATACATTGAGATTATTTGTGTAAATGGTTGCTTTGAATCCTTGGGCTATCGCGTGTTTGCCCAATAGGGCTGCGAGCGTTCCTCCTGATAGTGAGCGCTCTACTTGGGAAATGACCTCTTCAAGGCTAATTGTTAAGCCATAATAACGATAGATAGCATGTAAACAGGTAGGACCGCAGGTTTCGTCGGTTGGTTGAGTTTGGATGGTTAAATTGATCACGTAAATCCTAAGAGAAATTTAATGATACAGCGCTACGGGGCGAATAAGTCTTACGTTAGAGCGCTCTCAGACGTTTGTCAACCCTATGATTTTTTTAAGACTTTCAATGATAGTTCTAGTTGAAACTCGGCTATTAGTTCAGGTTTTATAGGGTAGTTAATGTATCCCTTAATAGAGATTTTTCGGTTGATACGTTCGCCTGATGATGCAGAAAGGGTTATCATGTCTTGCACGGTATCACCCATGGTCGAGACAAAGTAAACATCAGCTTCGGGACGTCGCAAAAA
Source organism: Legionella sp. (assembly GCA_044233795.1). Taxonomy (GTDB): domain Bacteria; phylum Pseudomonadota; class Gammaproteobacteria; order Legionellales; family Legionellaceae; genus JBIIJL01. Next base: position 23,033 of record JBIIJL010000028.1, read on the forward strand.
CTGGGCTTCAAATGATTTAAAAGCGAGAGATACATTGAGTTTGGCAAGGTGCGCGAGGTAAAAACCGTGCAAACCACCCGCAAGATCAGCACCCACGGCTAAAGCACCAAAATACATGGAATTCAAATGATTTTTACTGCGGCGATTAAGAGCTAATTTGATAGCTATCTCGCGCTCATTCAGTAAAATTATCTTGGGCCTAAGATGTCCAATCATAGGAACTTTGAGGTAGCAAAAATACCAGAGAAAAAATTTAAATCGGGTCATTGGCTTCATTACGTTTCTTTGCTTACGATAAGATCAGATACAATTTTTTTAACGCCATGAATAGCATTAACCCGCTTTAAAATAGCAATAATCGAAGAGCTTTTTTTAACGCCGCCTGTTAATGTGACTGTACCATGGATAGTTTTAGCATTGACGCCCACGAGGGGAATTGATTCATCATCCAACACCTTTGCTTTCAAAACGGCGGCTTCAACTCTGGCAGTAATGTAGGCATCAGTCAAATTTGTGGTAATGACAAGATCATTGAATTTTTGCTCAATTGCTTTGATGTTTGTTGCGTGGGTTGTTGCACAAAAAAATAGTTGTAAAAAACTAAACAAAACGCAAATTCGTTGATCCATGATAACCTCGAATTGTCAGATCTTGGCCAAGTATATCATTTTCTTCAGGCCATCCAAATCTTTGCGGGTGATAAGTGTTTTATCTCAAGCATTTAGCAGACAATACACAGAGATATCCACAGATTTCGGGGATAAATGTTAGGGTTATTTTATTTTATGACAATGATATTGTGTTTTAAAATCAATGTGTTAATTGATTTTAATAAAACATACTGATGGTACTTAATCGGTGTGGCGTAGATATTATCCACAGATGATAATCTAGGTTCTGAGGCTCATTTTAGCAGAATCAAAGTTGAATGCTAGATATTTTTTGAATTTTTTCTCTGTACATGACAGATTTTTCTGCCATGTACAGAGAGTCTTTTAAATGATGGGGGCAGTTGTATGTATGGGTTTGCTGGTTATTATCGTGCTAGACTAAAAAGTGTAACTGAATAGGATCTAGGAAAACATCACTGCCAACCGTCACTAACTTTGTTATGATGCAATTCTTTTCTGTATCCAAGCAATTTGTTCAGGATAATAGGCGGTCAAACTCAAAGCGGAATACTCATGGATCTGATTTCAGTACGTGGGGGAAGAACCCATAATTTAAAAAATATACAGGTTGATATTCCCCGTAACCAATTAACGGTCTTGACAGGTCTTTCTGGCTCAGGAAAATCTTCACTGGCCTTTGATACACTTTATGCCGAAGGGCAGCGACGTTATGTTGAATCCCTTTCTGCTTACGCTCGGCAATTTTTATCTATGATGGAGAAACCTGATGTAGATTCCATTGATGGTCTTTCGCCCGCTATCTCTATTGAGCAAAAAGCGACATCACATAATCCTCGCTCTACTGTCGGTACAATCACTGAAATCTACGACTATCTTCGTTTGTTATTTGCTCGTGTAGGCGAGCCACGCTGTCCAAAACATGGTATTGATTTGAAGGCGCAGACGATTAGTCAAATGGTTGATCATGCGTTGCTTTTACCTAAAGAATCTCGAGTGATGATTTTGGCGCCTGTGGTCCGTGAACGCAAAGGTGAGCATTTAGAACTCTTTAAAGAGCTACAGCGCGCGGGATATGTTCGCGCAAGAGTTGATGGGAAATTGTATGAGCTTGATACCCCACCTGCGTTGGCCTTGCGCGCAAAACATACCATAGAAGTCGTGATTGATCGTTTCAAAGTGCGAGAGGATTTAGCGGAGCGCTTAAGTGAGTCGTTTGAAAATGCGCTGAATCTTGCTGAAGGATTGGCTGTTGTTGCATCTATGGATGGTGTATTTGATGATATCATCTTTTCTTCAAAATTTGCTTGCACTGAATGTGGGTATAGCCTTAGTGAGCTTGAACCGCGTCTTTTTTCATTTAATAATCCACAAGGTGCATGTTCTGAATGTGATGGTTTAGGTGTTCAGCAGTTCTTTGATGAATCTCGGGTTGTGCATGATGAAACTTTAAGTTTG
>JBIIJL010000018.1:0-30635 GCA_044233795.1 Legionella sp.
CGGCCACGCGGAACCGACAACGGGGGCCGGGGGGGCCGCGCGGGGGTGGGATAAAAACACCACTTATTACTATCCAATGTTAGAAGCTTTGGCGCACCATTTTAATTTCTCAATTGATCTACCTTTCTGTGATTTGCCTAAAATTGAACGCGATAAGGTGCTGTATGGAAGTGGCAGTGAGGTGATCGAGTTTCGATACCATCGTCCCCGAGGTGGGTTTGTTGTAAAAAAACATCCGTTTGAAGGTATTATTCCGAATATGCAACGTAGGTATCGTGAGTCGGATTCGCCTATGGTTCGTGAAGAGTTGGCTAAATATTTATCTTCGCAGCCTTGCTTATTCTGCGGAGGGGCTCGATTACGGGAAGAAGCGCGACATGTGTTTATTGAGGGGGTCAGTTTATCAGATATCACTCAATATTCCATCGAGCATGCACTAGACTTTTTTAAAGCGCTTAGATTGACCGGTGCTCGAGGAGAGATCTCGAGTAAAATCAACAAAGAAATCGTTGATCGCTTAGGTTTTCTTGTCAATGTCGGATTGGATTACTTATCTTTATCTAGAAGCAGTGACACTCTATCGGGTGGTGAGGCGCAACGGATTCGCTTGGCAAGTCAAATCGGCTCGGGCTTGGTTGGGGTGATGTATATTTTAGATGAGCCCTCAATAGGTCTTCACCAACGTGATAATACCCGATTATTGAAGACGCTATTGTACTTACGCGATTTAGGCAACACGGTTATTGTGGTTGAGCATGATGAGGAAGCTATTCGAGCAGCGGACTATGTGCTTGATATAGGACCAGGTGCGGGGGTTCATGGCGGGGAGATTGTAGCTGCAGGTACGCCTGAAGACATCATGAGAAATGAAGCTTCTTTGACGGGGCTTTATCTATCAGGAAAGCAGACAATAGAAATCCCTATCATGCGCATTCCTTTTGATAAAGCACGAGCTATTCATCTTCAAGGGGTCACTTTAAATAATCTTCAAGGTATTGATGTAGAGATCCCCATAGGGCTGTTGACTTGTGTTACAGGGGTTTCTGGTTCAGGAAAATCAAGTTTGATTAATGATACGTTATATCCCATAGCAGCAAACGTTTTAAATCGTAGTCATCTTCGTCCGCTTGGACAACTGCGCTCTTATCAAGGATTAGATTTATGTGATAAAGTTATTGATATTGACCAAAGTCCTATCGGACGGACACCACGTTCTAATCCTGCAACTTATACGGGATTATTTACGCCTATCCGTGAATTGTTTGCCAATACGCAAGCATCTCGAGCACGGGGTTATCAGCCCGGACGGTTCAGTTTTAACGTGCGAGGAGGGCGTTGTGAAGTTTGCTGTGGTGATGGGCTTATCAAAGTAGAAATGCACTTTTTGCCCGATATTTATGTGACTTGCGATGAGTGTCAAGGTAAACGTTATAATAGAGAAACCTTAGATATTCAGTATAAGGGTAAGAACATTCATGATGTGCTCGAATTAACTGTAGAAGATGCGCGTCAATTTTTTGATGCAGTGCCAAGTTTAGCTCGCAAGTGTCAGACCTTGATTGACGTTGGTCTTTCGTATATTCGTTTAGGACAAAGTGCAACAACGTTGTCAGGCGGTGAGGCTCAACGGATTAAATTAGCTCGCGAACTCTCAAAACGCGATACTGGGAAGACGCTTTATATTCTAGATGAGCCAACGACGGGACTACATTTTCATGATATCAAACAATTGCTGGCGGTGTTGGTTCGTCTGCGTGATCAGGGTAATACGATTGTTGTCATTGAGCATAATTTAGATGTGATCAAAACTGCAGATTGGATTATTGATCTAGGCCCTGAAGGCGGTTGTAAAGGTGGTAAGATCTTGATTTCAGGAACACCTGAGGAGGTGTCCAATTGTAAAATATCCTACACAGGACAGTTTCTCTTAAAAATATTAGGTTGAGTTGACAAGTGCTCTACAACGCATACGTGACGAGGCTTGTCCTCGTCATTTCAGGGGATCTCTGGACCGTGGACAAGCCACAGTATGTGGGCGCTTTAGAACATTTTACAAAACGAATTGTCAACAAACCCTAAATTGTCTTGTACCAAGCTAGATAACGTCCCCAAACATGATTTGTTCTTCAGGATGCTTAAGGAAACCTTAAGTATCTTTCTGTTATCATCCCGTAACTCAATCAATCCGCCTTAATTGTGTCTTAGTGTTTAAAATTTATCACAACGAGAGCTTGTCTGGATGAATATATATGTATAAAAAAATCTCAGAATTGGTAAAAAAAAATCTAATTGCAACTGTTTTAAAAGAAATAGAAGTTCCTCTAAGGCGGGACTGGTTTGCTGAAAAAGAGCCAGAAATACAGCAAAAAGTGCAAGAAGAAATTCAAATAAGAGAGGGACAAAGGCAAACTTCTCTTACTCAATTGAAACAAAAATTAGCCAGCGACGAAGCAACGTTAGCTGCATTAAAACGAAAGCACGAACATCTTGTTCCTCCCAAATTTAAGTCGAGCGTGAAGGATCCTAGTCAAATCGAAATAGCACAGTGCGAATCGCGAATAAGGCAATGGAAATATGACATTTATAACTATGAATCCCCTATTGATGCAAACAGAGTGCGAACGGATATATTGTATACGTATAGTCAGAAATTCACACAAACAGTATGGCTTAGAAGTCAATCTGATTTTGAACGTATTTTAAATGCGCAATTAGATGCATTTAGACCAGAAATCATCCTTGAGCAATTGTGTAGAAGACATCCCTGGCTCAACCCAGGGTTTTGGATGGCTGAACAAGGGTTGCTGTATCCATTTTTATATAAGCTACTTGCGGATAATTTGTGCTCATTGAGGATTGAGCCAAGCAGCACTTCAGCTGGCAGTTGGTTAGGAGCCAATGCTCGCGACTTACGTGAGAAGCGTTTCAGTTGGTCTGAAATTAATTTTAGTGCTCTTGAAAAAAAAATAGAGGGGTATCCTTTATCGCAAGTGGAAGCATTTTATATTTCACACCATCGATCTGAATATGCAAGCATGAACAGTGCTTTTCAATCGCCTTCTTTACCTGAAGGTTTGATTAATCTACCACTTAGAAGAATGGATATTTTTCGTTTGCTTCATACATTGAAGTATGACTATTTATTATCTACCAAGGTAGATGGTATCGATTCTACCAAAGCAGCGCCTATGCATATTGAAGAGTTGCCGTACTTGAAACCTCATCAGTGGGCACATTTTCAAATATTAGTGATTAATGTCGCAAGTGAAGCTTCACCAATATGGGTGTTGTTGAGGAAAAAAGACGATACTTGGAGGGCTTATGGTCCTGATGATGGGCATGAGATAGAGTTGGGCCCTGTGGATAATGAGTTTAAACGAATTGTGCCAGGATATGCATTGTGGGAAAATGTTCCGTTTCGTACTAATACCGCATTAAATGACATTACCGTTTTAAATAAGGTAGCACAATGGCATGCAATGCTTTTTGGTAAGGTGCTCCCGTGGTGTTTGGGAGCATCACGCATGCCACTTGCAGATTTTCGCCCAAAACATCCTCTATCTTTATTGTATCAGCTTGTTCTAGAACAAAGTGTATTCGCAGTAACAAGTCAAAAGATTCGAGCGGCATTTGTAAATCGCCAACCCTTTACACAAGAGCCTGTCGAGCGCTTGCTTTCAGAAAAACCAGCGGTTGGTAGTACTCCAACCTTGCTTGCCGATGCGACAGTGCTATCAAATAAAATTTTCACAAGGATCATGGTTGAACGGTTAGACAAGGAGGAACTAATCATTGAGGAGGATTTTGAAACGTTGACTGTGAAATCTCATAATAGTGATCCAATTTTGATGCTTTATGCTCTTACACTTGTTTATCAAAACAAACTGTCTAGGCTTGTCTACCCAAAGATGCTTAATGAAAGTCAGTTGACATACGCTGATCATGTGACAATTGTGCAACAATTGTTTGAATATAATACGAGCTTAATGACGGTTCGCCCGGCTCCAAACAGTGTTCCTATAACACCGGCTTATGCTTTAAGTATGCATTGTGCCGCCCGTAACCGTTTTCTTGCATCTCATGCTCCAGCATTGTTGTTAGCGGCGCTAAATAATATTCCTAAGAGAAAAGCACTATGGCGAACAACAGGCCAGCAACTCCTTGATTTTTTCCAGACTCAAGGCAGAGCGATCACGCTTGATTTTGTGAATGAAGTAACCTTGTTTAATGAAAATTGGAAAAAACAGTTTTGTGATCACACTATCCGCGGGCACTTGTCAGCACCTAAGTGGTCTTTTATACAAGTTGCTCAAATGGGAGTTCAGGCGCTGGACTCCATGTTTGACCAACTTCAAGCAACCTATGTTAGTCAGTGGGACCCAATTGATAAAGAACCTTCTCCACGTTTAGCGTGCACTTTAGACTTAGCAGGCAGTTTAACCGATAATCCAATCGATTATATTCGTGCTCTGGCTGAGAGGGTAGCGCGCTTTGATCGCGTATGCAGCCCTTTGTTCAGCTCGCTTGGTTTGATTCTTCCAACTGTTATGGATGATGTTTATTTCAATGCGCTAAACGAATTGATTTTTGTTCTGAACCAGCGGCAACAGGGCCATCCAGAGGATGTTCCCGAACTTATTTTGTATAATCTGAAACTTGATACGACGATAGCTGAAAGATTGTTAACTAAGTTACACGACATGGCGGCGAGCAGCCATTCAGCTTTGCGGGTGCTTATTACAGTCCCCGCTTGGGATAGAGATGCATATGAGACGGCCTTCCTTCGCGGACAAAAGGCTCGCTATCGAGAATTACAAAATAAGATTCTAGATAATAAACGCTTGGTCAATTATCAAGCTCTTCAGGATGGGGTGAAGCATATTTATGAAGCTGCTTTAGGCACACTTGAACCACAGCTTATTATTGATGCGAAAGTTGCGCAGCATGCGCAAGCCTTTACGGGGCAAGATATTCAATATCCACTCACTGCAAGAACACCTGGTTTACAGCAACAATTACAACAGCAAGTGGTTGAACAGTTTCAACACCAACAAGAGCAAGAACAACAGCAAGAGGAAGAACAAGAGCAAGAGCAGGAAATTGTGCAATTCTCTGGTGACGAGGGTGCCCTTATTACTCGTTTGAATATTGATGAGAAATGTCGCAGGCAGTGGGAGCAGATACCCGATGATGTTCAGGACTTCTCTGGATGGCAGAAAGAAAATCTTAGTCAATTGTTTTCCTTGTGGGTAGGCAGTGATAAAGATGCACCCCAGGTGATTGATCGCATAGAACCTAAGGCTATTGAAAAGCTCATGGCCCATGCACAGCAATTTCGTTTAGGAATCTCAAGAGATAATTTACCCCCAGGCTTTTATCTCGCAAATTCTCGTTATCATCAAAATCTCATTTTGTGCTTTAGCGAAAAAAGAGCGCGCCAGGCTCAAAGGGATAGAGACTCCCAAACTTTAAAAGAGCGTAACCCGTTTACTGTTGAGCTTCACACCCCAAAAGCAGCAACCCTATCAAAAGGTGATTTTCGGCAATTTAGTGCATTTAGCCAAGATCTGCAGGACCAGCAAACGTTATGGCAACATTTGGCGATTGAAGATGATGATGTACTTCGTATTCAAAATGCTAAAACACTACTGCTACAAAATGGTGCTCCAGATACTATCCAAAACCAAGATGCCTCTGTTATTGTTCAACGCTTTGATGCATTTAAAGATATCAAACCGCCTCGTGATAGAGAGGATTCTTTAAGGATACTATTTGACTGGGCGCGTCAATTAAAGGCAGAGCCAGCATTGGTTCAGGCTCTCTTTAGGGACGACGAGCAATCATTCGCACTGAGCAAAAGTAATCTGCGAGCGTTTGGCCAGTTGTTTAACCATTATGATGCGCTGGCCACTAAACCTGGAACAGAACATTGGTTATATATTGCCAATGAACTCTTTAAAGCCTTTGGTCTATCAAATATTGCGATATGGAAAAAGCGTCTTTTAGATCCCTCTCAGAATTTTGCTGAGTGTCTAGATAAGTCAGAAGTTGATGCAATTGCTTTAAGTATTGTGACGTTAAAAGGTCACCAAGATCAGCAAAAGTTATGGTGGTCCTTGGTTGATGCGCATGGCCGTTCGACAGGCCACATGCGTTATAGAGACCTGTGGTATGCATTTCAGAAGTTCACCTCGTTTCTTCAGGCAAAAAACTTGAGCTTACCCTTTGATCCTTTAGCTCGCTTTCTTGAAGTTGAGAATTTTAACGCCAAAGTTTTCTTGGATAGGCTTTACTTGGTGTTAAAAAAGGCAGGCAATGAGGTTAATCACGCAGAGATTCAGCAGCATATTTTAAACCACCTCGACGAAGTTGATTGGCAGCATAATGGATTATATTACGCAAGTCGTTATGAACGTTATCCGTTTTGGGATCGATCACTTCACCTGAGTCGACTAGAAGAAACAAGCGCTCTAGAGATAGCAACTTATCAGGTAGCCTGGGATAGTCCAGAATCTATTCTGTCACCAGTGACTCACGCCCTGCGCTTTGCGAGTCATCGGATCAGACTTTCATATCCTGATTTTCAAACGTTTGCACAGATCATTAATGATTGTTTTTCGGATGCATCATTAGACCCTGTAGTATTAAGGCTTTTTATCGCAAGTATCGCGATAGGTGTTGACCGGTTAGATGCTCTTAATATTGATGAAATAAAGCAGAACGTTCAAGATTTAACACGTCTTGATCCAGAACTACTCGGATGGCTTAGTCATCATTTTCTGCTTGATGGCGAGCTTATTCGAGGCAAGATGCAAATGCACTGGGCTGATATTATTCCCTTTGTAAAAATCCTCAGTCATCATCGGCTACGATTTTCTCTAATGGCAACGCCAGATATCAAGCAGACTGTTACTTTTATTAATGCGTCCGGTCGGGCATTGTATTGTTACCAGCACCAGATGAAAAGCGTTGGGGAAGAAGAGCTGTTTGCGCGCTTGTTGGACAGAGTTTTAGCGACCAGATCTATCACCCCTCCTATACTCACCACGGCTCCTTGGTCGGTGGATGACAAGGGTCTCTTTGAACCAAATATTACAGAATATATTTCCTCAAAGCCAACAGCGTATAGGGCGCTCTCTCTACTGATAGAGCAATTACAGTCGATCGATTTTTCCAAATCACGAAGGCTGCCGACTCAAGAAGAGATGATTTTTGCCATACAACAGATCGTAAGTCAGGATCCACAGGGTGAACCTCACGACCTAAGGCGTCAGATTGTTTCAAGATGGATAGAGAGCGGTTGTGCTATTATTTTTCAAGATGCGCAGTTTGAGCCGTTGTCAGAAGACGAAATGAAGTATGCAGCGAAATATTTGGATACCCATCTCAAACCTATCTTTAAGGATCAAAATGTTGAGTTGTGCATTCGTTTTTTCACTGATGGACTCGCGGTTAGAAACAATGATGAGGTGAGAAGTCAAGTATGTGATCTGCTTAACCTGTTGATGCGTCTTGATAATAAACCATATTTTAACGAATTGGGACAAGTCATAGGGGTATTGATGACAAAAGCTCAAGCGAGCGAACCAGCTCGCCGTTTTTCAGCTCCACAGCTGAAGACGTGGCTTTTGGCGCTCCTTGATGACGCTCAAATTGAACAGCAACATTACCCACTCAATTTACTCAGTCAATTGTTAACTCAACATGTTCAAAATCCTCGTTCGACCTTATTGAGCGCTGATTTACATCAGTTGCGAGTGGAGGTGCTAAAGGCTGGAGAACCACAAGCAATTCAAAGGATAGTTAGGTTAATATTACCTAACCAATACAAGCCAGTCTTGGTGAAATTACTTTTAGATGGTGAAAATCAATTTATTCCCAGGGTGACTGACGTTCTATTAAAATTACATCAAGCACCTTTTTTATCGTCATGGTTGGAAAAAATGAACCAGCTAATTCATAAATTAGCTGCTATAACCGAGCCTGCTCGAAGTAATGTGCTTCATCAAACGGCCAAATTTTATGCTGAATATCCTGGTGTCCAACAAATCGAGGTGCTAGAGAAATTATGGCAACAGAGCCAGACGAAGTTAATTCAACTACTGATCGAAGATGAGTGTTCAGTAGCTGAATTTGAAGATTTTTTCAATACGCAAGCAACAGCTGAAGATGCCTATATCAAGATGATTGTTTTGCAAGCTGTGCGAAGTTGGGAAAATGATAAAAGCCAGGTACAAGCGCTTATCGCAGTACTTAAAAGGAAATCTTGCCAACTACTTTCTGAGCTTGCAATGTATTATGCGCAAGAGCCACGTCCATCGGTCGAAGCCCTCATTGGTTTGTTAGCTAATGCTAGCTTAAATACCACAGAAGGGCTGATTCATCATTTTGAGACGGTTTTGCAAGGACTAAACCAAGATGGTTCCTCTAAACGTCATTACAGTATTACACCTGAGGATGAAGCAAGTTTGACCCGTGTATTGTCAGGTTTTAAGCGCAAGGGTAAAGACTATATTCAAGATGATAAAGCCAACAAATTAGTCAGTTTGCTGTATTATGCAAACAATCATGCTCTGCTGGAAAAATTGGATTCTCTTAAAATGCCTGAGTTAACGAGGTCGCTACATGCTGCATTAGCTTCCCTTAAACAAGCAGGTACTGAACATGAGCGCTTCAATGCTTCGGCACAGCTATTAGCCTGCATGAGAGAGCTCTTGTTACGTAAATCAGGTAAATGGGCAAATCATACTCAAATGTTAGATTTGCTATATGCAGCACTGCACAACGACGAGAGTCTGCTTCATCAAGTGCGAACAGGTCAAGGCAAGAGTATTATTACCATCATGCGCACAACCTATCTTGCGCTGAATGGGTACGTGGTTGATGTGTTTAGTGCAAAAGAAAGCCTTTCTGAGCGTGATCATGAGGAATTTGCGCCAGTGATGGATGCTATGGGGATTGCGCACGCCTACATTGCCACAAGTTCACCTGTCAACCAATATAAAACAGAATCTCGTATTAATGGTGTTGGGGCGATTAATTATGCAACCATCGGTAATGCGAGTCTTTTTCACTCAACTCATGCTTGGCGTGGGAATACTGCTATTATGGTGGATGTGAAACGGCGTGTTGCTTATATTGATGAAGCTGATCACGTTCTCACCGATGAAAAAACCCAATTTAATTTCTCTGATAATAATGACAGCGATCCTGTGTACAATATGGACGAATGGGTTTATCGCGAGGCATATGCATTTTATATTGCTCGTTTTAATACGTTTGATCTTAATGATTATGGATCACCTTTGGTGTCTCGAAATACGCACCTTAAAGAGCTTTGTGAGCGGTTACAAAAACAGGTGATCTACGCGCCAAAGCAATCGCGCTTTTTTGAACGATACATTATACCCGCCCTCAACAATGACCCAGAAGCCATCAATGTTCGTGATCAACAACTGATGCAATTATTGTCAGCGGCTCATACTGCGCACGGGTTAAAAGAAGGCGTTGGTTTTTGTATTCGTCCCGAGAACAAAACAGTCAGCGGCGGTATGGTGATAGAAACTCAATTTGCTAAAGTCATGATTGATAATCAGATCCGCCACGGTTCAACATACAGTGATATGGTTCAACAGTTCTTGCATGTTCGTCTTAATATGGAAGCTGCTCCACTAGGAAGAAGACCTAACTTTTTTGTCGAACCATTAAGCCAAATTGCCCTGTCTTTGAATGCGCCTTATTTGTTGAAAGCACGTTATGGGAAATTAGAAGGATGCACTGGAACTGCGGGTGATGAACTTGATCTTACTTTGTATCGAGAGCGCTATGGGATAGATCATGTTGTCAAATTACCAACGCACGAACCCGTGTTGACAAATCATCTACCAACAGAATTTTGTGACACAGAAGAGGCACAAATAGCCGCTATCGTTAACGTGATTATGGAAAATAACCAAAGACCAATCCTTATCACCTGCCAAGATGATATTGCTGTGAAAAAGCTTGGGCGGAAGATACGCATTAAGCTTACTGAAGTAGGACATACTGAGCTTGATGACAAATTTATTTTAGACACTAATGATAGTGGAAAACCAGAGCATCACATCGTTCCATTGGCTGGTCGCGAAGGTGCCATTACGATAAGTTCTCGGCTCGGTCGAGGCACAGATATACAACCCAAAGGTTGTCCTGACGGTTTAATGGTGCTTCGAACCTATCCAAGTATTCCGCGCATAGCCAAGCAAGAGCATGGGCGGCAGGGTCGAAATGGTGCGAGCGGTACCTGTCAAGACATCATCAATTATAGTCTGGTATTGAAAAGCTATGAACGATATCAAAACTCATCACTTGCTAAACGTTTATTGGGTATTGAGCAGTCACAAAAGGATCATCTGGCAGAAAAGGTGAAAAAACATCAAGCAAAAGGATCGCTCAAGTGGTCCTGGCTTGATGGGGCCATCGTCAGAGACCGGTATATCAAAACGCGAGTGGTAGAAGTGCTTAAGCATGATGAAAAAATACGAAGTGAGCAATTTTTAAGGCGAAAAGAGGAGCTCCTTGCAACTTTATCAGGTCATGTGCAAGAGGTATTTTGCCAACAGATCGCGAATTCCGATCAACGAGGCCATACGCAACTTACACAAGATTGGTTGGAGCGTATTAAAGCAATTGAGACATTATGGAGTGGGCGTTTGGCAGGACAGCCTCAAGATAGTGAGGAAGTATTCCAGACTTTCTTTAAGCAAGCGGATGCTTGTTGGCAGTCGCTTTGTTTACGCCATCCAGCGCTTAATGGGTTGTTATTGCTAGATATGGTCAACTCAGTTTCTGATTTAGATGATGGAGATCAAGCTACGGAAAAATTTCTTAAAAAGCATTCAGAGATTTGGAACGCTAGACTTCAATCAGGACGTGTTGATTCTACCAATGATACAGAACTTAGAGAGTTGAAGTCACAGGTAAAGAGGCTTTACAAAAAATATCACACAGATAAGGTAGCCATCTCTCAAGCAAGGTCAACAGAGAAAATTGAAGAAATCAAAAAACTTCAAGACTTGCTTGATAAGTGCTTAAAAGTGATTAAACCCGTAGAGGAGCCGACAACGGTAGCAGAAGGGGATGATGCTGAAGATAACGTGGCTCCTGATGGAAATGCCGATGATACGTCGGGGTGGGCAATGGTATTAGCAACCCCTACTCAACGAAGTCGGTTAGAGGATATGCCAACGGTCGTTAAGCTTTACCAACATTACTTGAAAGGTGCGCTGAAATATTACTTTAGTAAAACTAGCACGAAGGCTTCAAACGAGCTGCTATGTGCTATTTATGGAGATGATCGTTGTTATTTGGATGAACTCTATCTTCAAGTTTTTATACAAAGCACAAATGCTCAAGAGCACGTCCTCCCTTTTAAAGAACAAACAATACGCCGAGATAGTGTTTTTAAGGCGCTGATTGAGTTGATGAAAGCACCTGGCATATATTGTATATCAAGCCAGGCCCTGAGTAAGATGATTGAGTCCTTGATGAACGAGCCAGATAAACGCTTGTTTGAGAGAAATTTGCAAGTACTTCAGCGCTTTGTCGATCAATCGCTTCCTGACATTCAGTCACCCGCAGACTTGGCACCAAACGATATCAAGAAAATTGACACTTTGTTGTTGTTAACCTTCGAAATTGTTGGTACAAATTCTCTGGAAAGAAATGATACAGCATTTAATTTTGTTGCGAATTTTAGCAAAGCAATTCACCGGCATTTCTGGACCAATTTTGATGAGATATTGATTCAGGAGATCAAGAGGGTGTTTCTTGCTAACCCGGAAATAAGTGCTCTATTAATGCGACATACAAATGCCGCTGATCTGGCTTATTTATTTGACCTATTGTTAGCCAACAAAGACACTAGACATGGTTTGCAGCGATGTGAAAAGTTGATTGGATATCTTCAAAAACATGCAACTGAACTTGGTGCGATGCCCCAGATACTTAGGCCTTTATTTAATGTAATACTTGCGGGAAGTCCTTATGGTATTAATGAGAGTTACTTACCTATACCGCATATGCTGCCGAATTTACCCAGGGAGATACAAGGTCGATTTTGGCATTTTTTAAGTCAACGCCAACCTTACGAAGAACGTGATGTGATGGCATTGATTGGGCTCTTATCGGATTGTTCTGCGAATGCATATTGTACAAAAAATCTGATAGAGCCACTGCTCAAATTACCTCAATTGCCGTTGAAATATATTAAAGAGCATTTGATTTTCTCGCCGGGAGCGCATCTACTTGAGGATGCTCATACACAATTGAGCCAAATGGCTCTTGCAGGAGATGCCTTTAATCGGTTCTTATTGGAAAGAGGGCTTCTAGAGGCTAATCACCTCTTTATGCATCCTGTAAGAGAGCGAGAAGCTGCAGTGGGTGAATGGCAATCGTGGTTTAATCGCATGAGCCCAACTCGAAACCAGCAGTTTTTTACTACAGCGCAACATTACTCAGGGGTCTCTCTCGAGTTGATGAGTTTTATTGTTGCAGCTTTTGCTGATGGTCGATTGAGTAATAACGAGCAATTAGAAAATGTTTTAAAATTGGCGCAGGATGTGCAGCAGATAGATCCTGAGTCAACGGCGCTACTGACCATAACCTTGCATCGCCATCTTACAGAAGCCGCGCAAAGGATGAAGACAAAGCTATTGCAATTGGGTTCTTTTGTTACTATGGTCAAGCAACAAGGCATGGGTATTTCTAGTGACGAGGTATCTTGGCTTTTGGCACGTTCCACAGATTTGACCCTTATCGAGCTAGTGTCTTTGATTGGACTTATGAAAAAAATCATGGAGGTAAGTGGTGGTAAATCATGGTGGTTGAGACGCGAGCTTGGTTCTTTACTTCAAACACGCAGTGATGATCTTAAATTGTGCTTAGAAAGATTTACGTCCTTTGTCCGTTTAGTTAGCGATGAAACGTGTAATCATCTACTAGGTGGCGTAGCTCTTAAAAAGCTACGGGAAGTCTGGCAGAGTCTTTCGGAGCAGGAGTACCAACAAATGCTTCGTCAGCTTGATATACTCTCACAACTTTCAGGTGAAAAGCGCCTGTTTATGCGTGAAAAGTTATATCAAGTCCTACAATCCAGCGACAGATTGCTAAAACCAGGATTGATCAACTTTAAAACGTTTCTCTCTATCATTGCAGAGAACAACGATCCGCAAGATGCTCCGTCATTACAGCTACTTTATAATAGGCTGACCGAAGGATCCCTTGATCCTTTAGGTATGGCTGTTAAGGAGGGCTTGATCCTTTTACAAGAGATTCGTCAATTTGAAAGACTCAGGCCTGGATTTAATCTGTTTACACAGTATCAAAGACATTCCGGTGAGGCTAATGCTCACAAACATTATCTTGACTTTGTGAGGGTCATGAATCAACCGGAGAATCAAGACTTGCATGAAGAAATTCGCAAGCTTTATATCGCGTATTTTGATACCAAGACAATCTCAAAGGGAGTGCACCTTAAAAGAGCAATCGATGCATTGAGAGCGGCACAAGAACTATTGACTAAGCAAAATTATCGAGAAATCTTCTCTCCCCAAGCGTCACCTGAGCATCGACATATTCGTCGAGGTATCATGCAATACTTAGAACATGATCTTCTGAATTTAGGCCAAGCATTCAAGGACAATTGTTATCGGCACTATAAGATACTCGCTGAAAAGTTAGCAATATTTCCTAATGATCTAAATGACGCCAAACCTTCAGAGCGGGCAAAATTATTCAGAAATCACTATCAAAAAATACAGCTTTTTGCAGATGAAATAGCTGTTATTGGTACCCATCCTGGTCAAAAGTTACCAAGACCTGCGGTGGAGAGTGGAATAGCTATTCGTAAGAGTATCCAAGTCCGACACGCTGAGTATTTTGCTATTCAGCAGAAGCGGTATGCCAGTTTCTGGTTTACGAATAGTGAGCGAAAAGATCAGGCGAAAACCCTTTTTTGCAGAACGCTTGCTTTGACATCCAACGAGATAGACCGTGCTGTATATTACCAAAAAACGCTCACAGCTATTTGGGAGGCTGAAAAGGCTATTTTAAACAGTGATAGAAATACTACTCGTAACACCAAAGGGTTTAGTCGTTTGTATGACATAAGCATGCAGATGTATATTGCTGTTGCAAGAGACTACCTTGCAGATGATGAGTTATCGTTTGAACAGAAAGTGCCTTTGAAGATGATGTTGAATGAGCAAGTGATTTTTCATCTTCAATTATTGATAGAAAGATTGCCTGACGCTCACGTTACAAGAGACATTATCGCACTGCTAGATAGGGAGCAGCGCAATATAATTGATCAGGCTCCATCAACGTTGTTATCCGAACTCGGTGAGATCCTCCCGCGAATGACGCGAGAGTCAGTGCCACGACAGCTTCATTATATATTAGATAATTTAGCGTGTTTTGCTGAGTTGTCACCAGATGAAGAACCCACTATTGAAGCAAAGACTGGGGTATGTTGACTATCTGTCAGCACGCTATAGAGTTTGATGCTATGTTAGTTTGGAAGCTGGTTGCGTTTTAAGAGGTTTCCAGGCTATAACATACAGGGATAACCTTAGAGAGGAACTAAACCATGGGTAAGGTACTGGTAGTCATTTTTGTTGTGGTAGCAGTTGTCTTTTTTTGGATGATTGGTATATACAATCGATTGATTGCGTTGATAGAAGCAATCAATAACAATAAACGTCAAATTGATATCCAACTTGATAGGCGATATAAAATATTTGAATCACTGATAGAAACTGTTAAAAATTATATGGATTATGAAAATACTACGTTGAAAGATGTGGTAGCGCTACGAAATCAGGCCGTTGCTGCCAAAGCATCTGGCGATGAGAAATCTCGTATTGCGGCTGAAGATGGGATCTCTAAAATTGCCTCTGGTATCAATGTCGTTTTTGAGCAATATCCAGATTTGAAGGCCAATCAAAATGTGTTGCAGTTACAAGAAGAAATCGTGAACACTGAAAACAAACTCTCTTATGCTAAGCAGGCTTACAATGACAGTATTGAACGTTTTGCTGCTTTGAAAAAGTCATTTTTTCAAGCATTGGTGGTAAGCTTTTACAAACAAGCGTTGGATAAAGAGTTTGATTACTGGGGATTGCCTGAAGAGCAAAGTAAAGCCCGTGAAGACTATACCGTTAAATTCTGAGGGTAGGCAAGGTCATGAGTCTGTCTGATTATCACGCAACCACGGCTGATTGGCGCCAACAACTTAAGCGTAATGAAAGACGTACACAGTGGGTCATTGTGAGTTTCATTGTGTTATATGTTGGTGTTGGATTGATTGTCGATGCTTTTGTTTTACAATCATACTATCCTGGTTTGCCTCTTGGGCACTGTTTCCAAGCGTTGCTGGCGTTACAGGCGTTTCCTCTTGCAACCGTTTTGATGGCGGGTCTTGCAGGGGTTTCGTTGTTAGTGACTTATGCTATGTATGATAAGCTTATGTTGCTTGGTACAGACTCTAAAGAAATTACCCCGCAAACTCAAGCGACGCTTCAGGAAAAACAACTTTATAATGTGGTTGAAGAAATGAAGGTTGCTGCAGGGCTTAAATTTATGCCGAGAGTTTATTTGATTGAAGCTAACTATATGAATGCTTTTGCGAGTGGATACAGTGAAAAATCTGCGATGGTTGCAATTACTCGAGGGTTGATTGAAAAGTTAGATAGAGCTGAATTACAAGCGGTGATGGCTCATGAATTAAGCCACATCCGCCACCATGACATCAAATTGACGCTCACGGTGGCCATTTTAAGTAACCTGTTGCTCATGGTTATCGATGTGTTGTTTTACACGATGATCTTTAATCGAGAAAAAAGAGAAGATAACCGCTTGATGACCGTTATCATGGTGTTACGCTATGTCTTGCCCCTCATTACGGTAGCATTAGCGCTTTTTTTAAGCCGTACACGAGAGTATATGGCTGATGCAGGCTCGGTGGAATTGATGCGTGATAACGAACCGATGGCGCGAGCGTTACTGAAAATCAGTGGCGATCATCTTACAAATAAAGAACAGTATGCCGCTGAATATGGACAAACAGCGCACGAACAGGTGAGGCAGGCATCTTACCTGTTTGATCCTTCCGACATTGATCCAGTTAAGTCGCTAAGTGGCGCATTTTCAACACACCCAAGTATTAAGAGCCGTTTGGAAGCGATAGGATTTAAGCTTAAAAATTTTAGGGACGTAACCTAACTCTCGTTTTACAAATACCCATGTTTTTTGCGAATGCGTTGCAAAAAGACGCCCATGATTTGTTGGTATAGCGAATTGCCAATGATTTGATCTTCGATGCCAAAGTCTATGGTGGGATTATCATTGACTTCAATCACGTAGTGTTTGTCCCCATGGCTCTTGATATCAACGCCGTAGAGCGTATCCCCAATAAGACGGGTCGCCTTCAGTGCGGTTTTAATGACACCCTCTGGAACATCTTGGATGGGGATTGTATCGAAGTCGCCTTCAATTTCTTGTTCTTCTGCTTGCCAATTGTAGATTTGCCAATGGCCCTTGGCCATATAATATCGGCAGGCATAGATTGCTTTGTTATCTAAAACGCCAATCCGCCAGTCAAACTCAGTGGGCACAAAAGGTTGAATTAAAATCAAATCGGATGCTTTGAAAAATTGGGCAAGCGATTTTTGCAAATCTTTCTCATTATCAAGTTTCACAACACCTTGGGAGAAGGCACTGTCTGGTTTTTTGATGACGCAGGGATATTGAACGAGAGGTAATATTTTGTCATATTTGCTGATGAAAATAGTATCAGGCGTTAAAATTTGATGACTTCTCATCAATTCTGCGAGATAAACTTTATTTGTGCATTTAACAATGGACTGTGGATCATCAATCACGACCATGTTTTCTTGGGCCGCTCTTCTGGCAAAGCGATAGGTATAGTGGTCTACAGATGTTGTTGCGCGAATAAATAACGCATCATACTCACCTATTGAGCGGCCATCGTGTCTGTCAATGAAGTCGACGTTTAAACCTAATTCTTCACCTGCAGTGACAAATGCATCTAATGCTTTTTGATTAGAGGGTGGATTAGGCTCGGATGGGTCGATAAGAATTGCCAAATCATGAAAGCGCTGTTTTTTTCGCCATTGATGGAAACGCTGCTTGGAAAAATAACTTTCCGCAGCTTGCCGCATAAATGCTTCATGTTGAACCGGGATGTTTTTGGGCGCAAGTAGATCTAGTTTTTCAATGGACCAGTGCTTTTTCTTTTTCAGGGTGACGCGAATGAGTGGTAAGGGAAAAAGACCGTGAATTTTTTTAGCAAGAACTGCGTGGCGTTTGGCTAAATTTTGACCGAAATAGATGCTTAAGACAAAGTCATCGCCTTTAATGTCATGTAAGCTATGTTGAATTTCTTCTTCAATGTCTTCAGAGATTTGTTTTGAAAGGCTTAAACTTAAAACATCCTGGATGGCCAATACTGAAGGAATGGCTTTGTGATCGCGAGCTTGCGCGAGCAAAGAGACATAATAACCAATTGTTTGATGAGTATATGATTGGCAGAGATTAATGACGCGCAATGATTGATTTTGGTGGTAAGACTCGTTGGCCAAATAATCAGATGCTTGAACGATGGGTGCTAAATGACTTAAAAAACTCCAGCTGTCGGGCGCGTCAGTTACTAATATGGTTTGCATGCCATTCCTTTTATGTTTGATGAGCAATTTGCATCACCTATCTTGCTAACAGCGCTGATGTTTAGCCGCAGCGGTTGAGTATGATGTTAACGTTAAAACGCAGCGCTTTTTTTGTCAATTGTTCTTCAGAGGTTACCTAGATAATAAATAAGAGGCCGAGGCAATGGTAGGGATTCTCTTTTGTTTTTTTAGGGCATGTTGACAATTGCTCTAGTCTCTACGAAACCATATTGGTTCATCTAGTCATTGCTTTAAAACGGGGAGTGCGTCGATATCATTGCCCTAATTTTTAGTACTGACTTTTGTTTGAGATATGAAGATGTTAGATTAACAATCTGGTGTATAGAATAAAATCGTGGTTTCATTGTTATTAGAAGAGCATGTGATATTGCAGCGTTAGCATTAAGGAATAATATGGATGAAGCATTCACTAAATATGTTGAAGTGAAGGGTAAGGTGATATTGATTGGATTTGGCTGTGTTGGTCAGGCAGTTTTACCTTTGATGTTTCGACATTTACAAATCGAACCTGCACAATTTCTCATCGTCACGGATACAGATGATGCTCACTCTGTCGCGGAAGAATATGGTGTAAAACTTGTCGTTGCGAAGCTTTGTAGAGAAAATTACCAACAGGTGTTGAATACTTATGTAAAACAGGGAGATTTTATTATCAATCTCTCGGTAGATGTTTCAAGTCTAGATCTTTTAAAGTTGTGTCAAGAAAAGGGCCTGTTGTATTTAGATACTTGTACTGAGCCTTGGGAAGGCGTGTATACCAATCATCGACTCCCAGCGGCCTCAAGGTCCAATTATGCAATGCGGGAAGAGGTTGTCTCTTTAAAGGGAAAAAAAGGACCAACGGCGGTGTTAACGCATGGCGCGAATCCTGGTCTAGTTTCACATCTTTTAAAGCAGGCGTTGTGTCAGATGGCGGCTTATCTTGGTGAAACCGATTGTGCGCCCAAAAGTGCTCTTGAATGGGCAAGTCTTGCTGAGCATCTTGGTATCAAAGTGATCCATGTTGCAGAGTGTGATACTCAAACCTCAGGCAGACGAAAACAGATGGGTGAGTTTGTTAATACTTGGTCTACTGCAGGCTTTATAGCGGAAGGTTCACAACCTGCTGAGCTTGGCTGGGGGTCGCATGAGCGGCACTGGCCTGATGATGCCTGTGAGCATGAATATGGGTCTAAATGTGCAATTTACCTTGAGCGTCCCGGTGCTACAATAAAAGTAAGAACATGGAACCCCGCTTCAGGTCCTGCCCAGGGGTTTTTAATCACGCATGCTGAGTCGATATCTATTGCTAATTTTCTAACAAAAAGCGAAGCACAAAATGTTAGCTATCGACCAACTGTGCATTATGCATATGTTCCTTGTCCTGATGCAATATTATCTATTCATGAATTGACGGGCAACAATTTGAGGCAGCCAGAGAGTCAGCGCGTTCTTTTAAATGAAATTGATGGTGGAATAGATGCGCTGGGTGTGCTGTTGATGGGAAATGAAAAAGGTGCTTATTGGTATGGCTCGCAACTTTCTATTCATGACGCTCGAAAATTGGCGCCTTATAACAATGCAACAAGCATGCAAGTTGCTGCAGGAGTACTTTCTGGGGTGGTCTGGGCTTTGGAGCATCCAAATGAGGGGGTGGTTGAGCCTGAAGAATTAGATCATCAATACATCCTCAATATTGCGCGGCCCTATTTGGGCAAGCTCGGTGGAATTTACATCGACTGGACGCCTTTGCAAAACCGGGAACAGCTCTTTTCAGAAACCTTAGATCATGAAGATCCTTGGCAATTTATCAATTTTAGGGTGAGTTGACTACTACCTCGCTCTTAGGAGAACACCTGTCAGTCATCTCTTCATGGGCTGGTTTGAACATCGGGCCCTTGGTAACATGGGACGTTGAGCCAAATGAAGCGGTGGTGGCGGGGGTGTCTGATGATTCACCGTCATTAAGAGGTCTCTTTGAGAGATGATGATAAGGATTTTCCCGCGCGTAATTTTCTGTCTTTTCATCCGGGGAAGATGCTGAACCGAAGATCTCCCAGAATACCAATTCAGTTTTTTTAAGAGATTCTAAGTCAGCCCATATTAAGTGGAGCATTCCCGCATCTTCTGCCCACGTGTTGCGATTTGCAGCTCGATGAGCATTTCTAAATGGGAAGGTGATGGTTTGATATATGCCGGCAAGAAAACCAATGATAGCGCCTGGTAAACCTGAGTTGATAAAACCATAGCTCACACCCGCAGCTGGATAAGCAAAAATTAATCCGCTGGTTGCTAAGGTGGCTAAAATAAACCCACGTGATCCTGAGCAAACAATATCGGTGTAACCCCTAATTATATTAAAGTCTTGGTTGATCTCATCACTTACCGTTGCAAGTCCCTTCTCAAGATTGTACCCTGAAAACTTTTTAAACATATGACTGGCAACGTTTTGTTTCATCCATGGCGCGTTACCAAAAAAAGCTGAGCGATTGATAAATTTAAAGTTCACTCCAAGAGCAGTGCCACCAGCTACAGCGTTGAAAACTCGCATAAAAGTGGATCCTATCTGAAGATTATTTCCCTTAAAATTGTAACCGCGCTGGAAAGCTTCCCCAAATCGTGATCCATCATGAATGGCGCTGTAAACTCGCGGGAATAAAGTACCTACAGAGTGTTGACCATTAACCGCTTTGGAAATTACATTGTACGGTTCCCCAATGGCATGTTGTCCACCCAAAGCATGATAAATTGGTAAATAAATTGAGCCGATGCCATGATCTGTTTTAAGGTTGTTGTAAATCCTAGCAAAATAGGCACCAAATGGATCAGTCCCAGCTATTTTGACGTATGTTAAATCGAAAACTTTGCCAATACCTATCTGACCCGCAACCTTGTTGTATAGAGGCATGAAAAGAGATCCAACGCCATCTTCACCTTGAATCGACCTATTAACAGCTGTGAATATGCTACCAACCTCTGACTCTCCGCTGATGGCACGATATACTGGGGTAAAGACAGAGCCAACGTTTCTATTGGTGGCTATTGCAAAGTAGAACTTAAAGAAGAGCGTGCCTAGATTATTCTTTCCACCAAAATCACGATAAATGGGATGAAACAAAGAGCCTAGTGCTATATCGCCGCTGACCCAGTGGTGAACAAGCTTGGTTATCTGTAAAAAACCAGATAAGCCACCACCTAGTAGTCCATAAAACAGCCCTGCTATAGGTCCAAGAACAACCCCTAATCCCTTTCTGCTTAAATTAAATCCTTCGACAATCACGGCTGATGTGACACCGAATCCTTTTCTCGCTATATTAAAGCCTTCAGATAAGATGCCAGTGAAGATCCCTACAATATGTCTCGCGAGATCAAGTATTTCAAGGCTAACAGCAATAGTGACAGCCAATCCTTCTCTGCCGATGTTGAGTACTTCAGCTAAAATTGCGATTAAAGGCCCAGATGCTTTTCTTAAAAGATTAAACATTTCGGCACTAATACCAATAATAACAGCAACAAGGTTATTCGCGATATTGTAACATTCAGCAAGGAGGGAGATGGTTACAGCGATGGTGACACGCGATATTTCTGCAACCCCCCCCCAGACTAAAAAACACCCTATGTAGAATATATTAAAAATCTCTGCTGTGGGTGCCAGCAGAGCACCGAGCACTTTTCTACCAACATTGATAACTTCGGCAGCAACAGCTGCGAAGGGCGCCAGTGTTTTTCTAAAAAGATTTGAAATTTCTGCAACTGTTGCTGCAATAACACTTACAAGGAGATTGCCAAGATGTATCAGTTCATACAAAGAGCCAATCAATACTCGAAGTGGAACATTAAGTGTCTCAGCTACAGCGCCGAAGATAAGACCAATCAATTTTCTGCTTATATTGAATCCTTCAGCGATAAGGCCTGAGATGAACCCCAATTGATTCCTGGCGATATTTAAAAATCCCGACATCATGTAAGCTAAGAATCCGGATGAAATTCTAATGGTTGTGGAAAGGATCGTGAAAATGACTGCGAGAACTGTGCTGAATCTCTTGACAGTGATTCCGAGTTTTGGTCGTTTGTTGCGATCTATATCAAAAACCATCATGTTTCTCTTTAGTGTAGTCAGAATTTTGACGCTCATTTATAACTCAACAAAGCCTAATTGTCAACAATTATGGGATAGTTTTATCAGGTCAGTTAATATTTTGTTAATCTTCTCTTATTATAATTGTGCGATTTACTATCCATCATAGGGCGTGAGTGCTCGTCCTCGATATAAGGTTACGACATGAATGGTGCCGACAGCGCAAGAAAATTACTTTCAGACTATAATATAGAGCTGTACCGAGCTTTTCTAACCAATGACTCCACCACCCTCTCGCTCCCAGAGGTATCATCTATTCCTTGGATTGGTGCTTCAAAACGGACTGATTTTTTTGAGAAAAAAATCGCTTATGAGTGCAAGCAACATCAGGTTATATCTATTGAAAAAAACGCTGAGCCACATACGTTACTTTGGAAGACGAGTGTGTCTGTTCTTAAAAAAGCAGTACGTTGGGGCATTGTCAGTCCCGAGGCAATGACCGGAAAAGTGATTGCAGCGCTGGGACAATACCGTGTGATTGCTCATCAACGGGTTCTAAAAGGCATGGAAAGCAACACACAGTTAGCCAAACTCCAATTATTAGATATATATCAAGATCGCTTCGAAGCCCTCGAAGCACTTGAGCGTATGATCAATAAAAAAAATTCAGTCGAAGATTACCAACAAGCACTCGGAGACTATATGTTGGCGCTTGATGGTATCTCTAAAAATCTTAAAGACTATTTCTCCGCGCAAAGTGTCACTGGATTTGATCAAACCATGGTGTCACAAATCCAATTCGATCTTTGCTCAGATATTGCTCGAGCGCAGGCCTATCTAAAGCATGTATTGGAAAATAAATCGAATCTTCGTGCATTCCATCGGTCACGAGGCCAATCGTCGATTCAAGAATTTGTCAAAGAGCAAATGCTCCATGGTTTGTATGAATTGCAAGGCATCAATCAGGATCTTACCTACAGTCGCCAACGTTATTTTGCGCTGACTCGTGGAGAATTAAATGATGTGATTGAAAATGCAAAAAAAGAAATCGAAGATTATCAACCTGATCCAAGAAACGCAGTGACCCTTAAACATCAAGGTTGTTTTGGCAAGGATAAAGACCAGCTTGTAACTTATGACTTTGCTGACGAACATTTATCGCCGGCTAAAGAGCGTGATGTACTGATGGCAATTAGCTTTATCGAAGGATGGGATAGCGTTAGCCGAGATAAAAATGGTATCTCATCTGTGAGCAATGAATTTGGTACAGCAAAACTTGATATTTTCGCTGCAACACGTTGGAGAAGATACCGACACTGGACGTCGAATCTAAAAAGTGCCGCATATTTTGTGCTGAATATTTTTAAAGGAATCTTTGTTGCTATTTATCCCTGGGAAGAACAAGTCTGGAGTGATGGGCCTCAAAAATTTCATCTCATAGCGACCTCACTACGAACATATGCGCGACCAAATGAGCCAATGTGGAGAAAGCCTGTTAGATTTTGTATGCATATTATCAATGCGCTAAAGGATGTAATGTATGGTGTGCAGGATGTTGGGGAGAGATTAGCATTAAAGATGCCCAGTAGTATAGGCAATGATTGGGCATCTAGTAAAAAACTGCCCTCAGTGGTGAGTGTTTTGGCACAGGCAACGCATGATATAAATACAATTAAGGAGGTAGAGTCAGTGCGCCTTCAAAATATCATACATTTATCAAAGTACCAGAAAGATAATACAGAGCATCTCAAAACAAGTGAATTAGCGGGCGTTGAATACTCTCTAAGTGCGGGCGAGCAAAATGATATTTTGACGGCTATTGCTAGAGGGCTCAACGGATTTGGTAGCATTTTTTCACATGATATTTTTGCAAAAGATCCTCTAGGAGGGCTATTTTTTACCGCGAGCTATGCCATCGGTGTGGCGGCAATTTACAACCCAGCTCAAACGGCCGCAGTCTTTGGTGAGCAGTATGTTAAAATGTTTACTGACATGTCCTACTCAATGGCGTCCTCCAAGATGGCTGCAGCTATGGCCGGTGGTACAACACAAGCAGAATTATTTACAGAAGGCTGGGATGGGTTAATGCACGGACCAAGTGGTGCTGCAGGGAGGGCTATCTATCAGCTGGGGGAAAATCCATTGTCTATTGGCACATATTTTGCCGCAGCTTTTGGGCTTGGTTATCTGTTAGCCAATGGTGTTGATGGTTACTCTATTCCATGGCTTAGTGAATATCTGCGCGCGGACTTAGGGTCGGTTCCAGAAATGGGTTATCCTGTTATTGGTGGCAAGATGGCGATTTTGTTCTACGAAGCCCTACTTTCAGAGACAGAAGCGTGGGTTGCTTACCCAAGTATTCCGGTTAGTCGGGAGGGTGTAGACACTGAAGAGGAGCGTAAGATTGTTAAACGATTTACAATGGTACAATGGTTGTCAATCAATGCGGCATGGATACCTAAGCTTGCTTCCTCACAGCGTTTTACAATTGCTAGGCAGCTTGATGAGCTCTTTAATCAAGAAGAAGCTGTATCACTTAAGAAGCTTCTGTATCCAGAAGCTATGCCATCAATTGCCTTTCAGCTGTTTTCAATTCCTATGGCATATGTTCCACATCTCTTAAGATTTGGTTTTTCATTTCTCTTGAGCTTTGTTGCTTTAAGTTCTGGAAATGCTTATCCCTGGGAGCCCATGAGGCAAGCTGGTGGTGATTTACTGTTTCATGTTAAAAAAGATCTCACTAGGCTTGTTTTGTTCTCTCATCAATTACTCAATATTCCTTATACAATCCTTTCGACGTTTGTAAAATTGGCAGCGAATATTATAACCTTGACTCTTGGTAGGATCGGTGGGGTTGTAAACCTAAACTCAGGTCATACTTTACATCGTATGTTTGCCAAAACACATCTATTTTTTAGACAGTTAAGCGAGTTTTTTTATCCTGTTAGGTTGTTAAAAAGTGTTGAATTTGCTCATCCAAATCATACCATCAGAAAAGTCGAGTGCTCGTATCTAAAGTTGATGTCTCATCTTTTGCAAACAAGAAATAGCATGAAAGGGGCTGATGTTTCTGAGCGCTCTTTGGTGACATTTGTAAGCCCCGCTAAGCAAACCCGAGACGAATTGTCCGTTCATTTTGGGAAATTATTTTTTGATAACGATTTTTCAAGTAACTTTGACAAGCAAATAGTACCTATCACATTCGACATGACCGGTAGTCCAAAATCATAATGAATACCTGTGAGCTCAAAAATTGCCACTATCGCAGTTAGTGGCATTTTTTGTGATACAGCTAGAAATCCTGCAGCTCCGATTAAAGCATAGGCACTCAAGGGGCTTGCAACGGTGCTTACCACATTCCAAATACCACCTGAGAACCCTCCCAGCAAAGCACCAATGGCAATTGATGGCATCAGAAGTCCCCCTTTGGCTCCAACGCGAAGGCTAGACCAGGTGAAAGTGACTCTAAGAAACAAAATTAATAATGTAAGAGCAATTCCTAGTTGATTGTCAAATGAAAGTTCAGCAATGCTTTTACCATTGCCTAGAAGTGATGGAAAATAAATGGCCACTAGTCCCATTAGGGTAAAATTCAAGATGCATAATAAGGACAAATATCCACCTGGGATGGTTTTTCGAGCACTTGCTGTAATGTTTCGAAACCAATAGGCACTTATGCCGATGATGGGGCATGACACGATAGACCAAACCATGAGAGAAAAAGTGACTGGTGCATCAGATACCAAGAAAGCGAAGTGATTTCCTAACACCGTCCAAGAAAGGGCAACGGCAATAAAGGAAGTTGAAAAAGCAGCCAACAGTGCCCAGAAAGAACATTTTTGTAATAAAACTTCCACGCTGAATATCGCCCCAGCTAATGGTATATTATAAACGGTTGCAAGCCCCGCTCCTGCGGCACAGCAGAGTATCACGCGGACTTCAGCAAGGCTAAGCTTGGTTTTGGCTGTGATAAAACCTGCGCAGAGTATACTGAGCTCTCTGGGGGCAACTTCGCGTCCAAGAGGTGACCCCAAAGCAATGGTCGTTATTTGTAATAGGATATGGCATAAGGTTGCCAATAGTGGCATTGAGGGGCGTGATGAGTCAATAGCAGATTTAATGCTCACCAATTTATTCCCATAACGATATAATATCGACCAACCAAGACCTGCTAAAATGCCGCATAGCACAAGGAGGGTGATTCGTCGCTCCGGGGATGCTGCTTCAACACCAATGAGAAAAGTTTGGTTTGTAATGATTTTCTCAAGGCTATAGCCATAAGCGAGATGCTGTATATAATGGAGTAACAGAACCACTGATGAGCCGCTGATACCCGCGGTGATCCCAACCAAAAGTGTGGTGAATAGAAGTGTTGTATAACGACTTGGTATATCAGCTTGAAGGGGGGTGTAAAATTCCAAGGGGTTCACCTTTTGTGATGATAGGTTTCTAACTAGATGACGGTAATCCAATTTTTCGTGTTTGTAAAACAGATCAAAATCGCATGGTTTAACCAAGCAGGTCCTATGTGGGTGCTTTGTACCTTTTTATTTTGTACTTTGGGTGGGGACGGGTTTACAAGAGACAATGTAAATCCACCGACGCCCAAGCCCCCCTAGTATTGGGAACTTTGCACTGCCAACATCGCAGCAACCAGGTCCGCTGTTTTCATTTGGGCAGCATTTGAATGGAAATCAAAATAGAACAAACTATTTTTTGCTAGGAAATCTCATTATTAGGTAACGTCCCTAAAGTTTACTTCAAGTTTTCTCACCATTAATCTAAGCACAGATTTTTCAGCGATCTGCCCCCTCTCCCGCGCTAGGAGTTTGAGTCGTATGATAATCTTTTTTCGCGGGACGAGGGTTTTGGAGAGGGAATGTCACGGATGGTCATTGACGATGAGATGTGGTCTCGTTTAAAAAAATTGCTACCAAACCCCAAAGGGTGTCATGGTAATGATGGTCGCTTCTTTACTGGTGCTGCATGGCGAGATTTGCTACTGGACTACGGTCATTGGAAAAGTGTTTATCATCGTTATAACAACTGGTCGAAAAAGGGCTATATCACCGCAATATTGGCGGAATTAAAAAAAAGATGTCGATCACGAATGGCACATGCTTGATGGCTCTTCAGAATAAATTAACCCTATGTCATTGATCCATCAGCTAATTCAAACACACCTAATCCTAATGTTTCAGCCCCTTTTTAAAGCTTTTTATCAGGTGTTCACGATAATAATCTTGTCCTGACTCAATGTATTCAATGCCACTCTTTAGCATATTGTATATGATTAATGCGAGTTTGTGTGCTGTTACTGTAATTGCATTTGGTGCACCCAATCGAAACTTTATGCGCCTCAAGAAAGCACCAAATGCGGTGTTTTAATTATTGATTCGATAAATCTAAAGTGATCAGGTCTTCGTCTTTACTATTTGAGGGTATAACGCTAACAGTTACTCTTGTATAGGACTCAACGATATACGATTCATCCTTTAGAGAAACAGTGTTTCCTTGCTCATCTCGTGCAGTAGAGACTTTAGCAATTGAGGATAGCTCGTCGAGTGTCATCGATTGCCCACGGGTCAGCCGAATTGGATTTGATGCTGCGATATTGCTTGAATTTGCGGTTATTGGCTCATCGGCAGAAACCATCAATGAGCTTAAGCAGCATGATAGTAGGATAAGCAGGAGAGATATTGTTTTCACAGATGCCTCCTGGATAAACTACAGCCTTAGATTTAATAAGTCTAAGGCTGTAGAAAATCGGAGTGAAACGATTTAGCCCTTAAGTCCAACGGGCAAGTTAATGCTAATTGAGTTAGCTGATTGTGCCAAAACCGCTCCACCTTTCCCATTGGTTATAGTGTAAGATACCGTAAGCATTGGATCTGTTGCAATGTTGCTTTGATATTGACAGCTTACAACACCAGTGGCGCTATTGTATGATGCTGAGTCATTAAAATAATTGAATAAAGATGCTGGGGTATTCCAAGCAAGTGTTGCTGACTGAAAATAGACTTGAATGGTTTGCGATAGAATGTTTTCAACACCATATCCTGCAACGATATTTCCAAAGTTGGTTAGCATGTTTGAACTGAGGGTGGTTCCAGGGCAGTCAACAGTGATTCCGGTACTAACAGGATCAGCCATTGCGGGTGATAGTGCCACAGTTGATAGCATTAACATTGAAACCAAAGAACATTTCATATTCATTAGAGCTCCTTGCTACTGATAAATGATAAGGAAAACCAGCGTCGTCTTTCCATCTCAATACTGAACGACAGATCGATTATGTTCGTATGAATAGAGGTTGTCAACATAGAGAAAAACTACACTATAGATGCTCGACTTTAGGAAAATCCCCCCCCCCCCGAATCCCCGCAGCGAAGACCTTCCAATTAGCCTTAAATTTTTTTTGAGTATTCTCAACATTAGGTTCTGTTGGCATACATATCAACAGAACCTAATGAAGGTCGAAAGAATATTATACGTGTCTTATTAAGAGGAGTTGTAACTACCAACCATTACAGACTTGGTTGCCATATTGGTTGTACCAGCAATTGCCTCCGCCGAAGCCTACAGGAATGATGAACCCGCTACCCCAGCCATTCCCGCCGTAGTAATTATTGTAACCATGATAACCTCCGTTATTCCAGCCACCATGGTATCCAGCATAGTGGCCACTACCGTGCCAACCGCCGCCGCCCCCATGAAATCCACCACCATGGAAGCCGCCACCACCGCCACCGTGGAACCCACCACCGCCGCCACCACCGTGAGCGTGGGCCACGGTCGTAGCACTGAGCCCGAAGGCCAGTACAATGGCACTTGTAATTGCAGCGTGTCTTTTTAAGGTGCTCATTTCTCTTTCTCCCTGAAAACAAAATAGCGTAAAATAATATCATACAGTTTAAATTGTAGACTATCTTGTTGTGTCCGAGGAAGAAGAGGTTGTTTTAAGTCTTGAAACGATTGAGGAAATATTGGTGGAGATAAGCGTAAAGTGGAGGGGAGAGTGAAATAAAGATTATGCCATAAATAACCAAAGTGAAATGCTGCTTTACCATAGGTAATGATCCTAGAAAATAACCCAAACCAATAAGGCTCCCAATC
Organism: Legionella sp.; assembly: GCA_044233795.1. Lineage (GTDB taxonomy): Bacteria > Pseudomonadota > Gammaproteobacteria > Legionellales > Legionellaceae > JBIIJL01. The sequence goes on from JBIIJL010000018.1 coordinate 28,918, forward strand.
CACAAAACTGCACTGGTGATGTTGTAAAAGTGAAATGATTGAGGGCGCATGGCACTGATTCCGGCTATAAAAGGGACAAAAGTGCGTACAATGGGTATGAATCTTGCTAAGACAATGGTTTTGCCCCCGTGTTTTTCGTAAAACTGTTGGGCTCTAGTCAAACTGTCTTGGTTTATAAGCCAAGGGCGATTGATAGCAAATACCCGCGGACCGATGGCTTTTCCTATGAGGTAATTCATGAAGTTGCCCAAAATGGATGCTGCAATAAGAAGTCCCAATAGCATGAAAATATTTAATGGCGCTCGCGGTTGTGCAGCAATGCTGCCTAACGTAAACAGTAACGAATCTCCGGGTAAAAATGGCGTTACAACGAGTCCTGTTTCACAAAATATCACCATAAAAACTAGCAGATAAGTCCATAAGCCATGTTCGCTAATGAAGCTTAATAGGTAAGTATCAAGGTGTAGAATAAAATTTATGAAGTAGTGCGATTGCGACATTTAGACTGTGTCCTATGTGAAACAATACGCTATTGTAAAGACATTTGTACGCTGTTGTCATGTACAGAGCGCTGTTGTTAGGGGCTGTTGACAATTCGTTTTGTAAATTGTTCTAAAGTGTCTTCGTCACTTAAACGTTGTAGAGCAATTGTCAACACGCCCTATTGATGAAGTGTTGAATATTTGTTTTATATGCTAACAAATTTTGTCAGCATATTTATAATGGCGAATATTTTGTCTCGGGCTTTCCAATTTGTCACGCACAGAACGTTTATTTGAATTGATGTAAGTCATGCGTCGCTATCGTTATCCGGTTAGTGGTGCTTTTCTTGCGGAGTTGATGGGGGTGAGTTTACGTACTCTTTACCGCGATATCCAAAGCTTGCAAGTCCAAGGGGCTCAGATAGAGGGTGAAGCAGGGATTGGCTATTTGCTTCGTCCGGGATTTATGTTGCCTTCGTTAATGTTTTCTGAAGAAGAAATTGCAGCACTGGTGTTAGGTTCGCGCTGGGTTGCTAAACGCGGTGGAGACAGTCAGTTGCAGGTAGCCGCACGGAATGCTTTGGACAAAATTGCTGCAGTCTTGCCTTCTAACCTTCGTCAAGAACTTGATGCGTCCGCTTTGTTGATAGGCCCTGGTGAGCCTCTTGATGCTCGTGACGACGAGCTAGTTATAGTTAGGCAAGCGATTCAACGCGAGCGGAAGCTTTTGATAACCTATCTTGATAAAACAAGATAAGGAAACTTTTCATAAAGTTCACTTAATAGTTGATCATTAACAGGGATAGGAATATTTTTCGCTATAGCCAAATGGCGCAAATGTTCATTGAGATAATGAAGCTCTGTTGATTTATGTCCATGAATGTCCTGGTACATCGATGAGTAGTTATTGGCGGTTGTACTAGTGAGCTTGAGCACTTTTTCAAATAGGTTATCAATAGCCACGTGATGGGCTTTTAATACGTTTTCGATTTCTCCTGTCAGTTGCTCTAGTAGGTTTATATGTGCTCTTAGCCCGCCATTTTTACAGGCAAAGAGCGCAGTCAACGCATTGATACTGCAGTTGAGAGCAAATTTTTCCCAAATGAGTGGCTGGATGCTTTCTTCCCATTGGTAGCTTAATTGTGAGTTCATGAAAAGGTTGTCAATCGCTTTTAGATCTAGTTCTACTGCTTTTCCGATAGTAGATCCTAAGTGCAAGATACCTTCAAAATAATC
>JBIIJL010000120.1:0-4249 GCA_044233795.1 Legionella sp.
TTGATTATTAATCACCCATATTCAAATGATTTTCACCCTGCTCCGATTCTCTGTTTAGGCACATAGCTTTGTACATTTTGTTGCAAATTAAATTGGCAGTGTTGCCATGGCACGCTTGGGAACACTTCTTGTCTCGCAGGTTTAATCTGCTATGAGCATCTGAAGTGACGAGTTCAATCAAGTTTTATGGCCTCATTTATAATGTAATTATTGCACCAATTTTGGTACCATTTGCTTCGCAAGTCCTATTTGAATTTACAGAAAGAATGATACACTACCATTTAAAAGTTCATATTTATCAAATTATCAACATAATTAGAGGATTCCATGCATTTCCAATTTACTTATTTTGAATTACAAGATTATATACAAACCCTGCAATATAAAAGTTTAGATCCATCATTTTTGGAATCTTTCGAACGGCTGAGTGAATTTTTGCCAAAAATGCTGTCGGTTTTACATACTGAGGCAATGGCTATTGCTATGGAGTCTAGCCCAAGTCCCTTAACTGCGGACTTAAAAGCAGCGTTTATTGTGAAATTACGAGAAAAATCACTGCGTGAAATGCTTAGCTTATTACAGCAAGAGACTCGTTATCAACATCTTTTTGCAGCGCTGCATCACTTTCTTCAGCTACCGTCGAACAGTCATCTTACAGAATTGAAAGTAATGGTTCGTGGCTTTCATGATGCATTTCAAGCAAAAGTATCCATAGAAGTTCTTTCTAACGTATTAACGAGATTTATCCGTACCAAGCTTATGAACTCAAAAGAAGCGGGACTTTTTGAATTTCAAAAAGATGTGCCACAGCTACGTAGAAAGTATGATTTAAAGAAGCAACTGGATGCAGATCCTATTCTTGCAAGCCTGGTTGAAAATCAGAGTTATCCTTTTACAAAACAAGATTTGAGCAAACTCAGCGAAGATGAATATCAGATCATTCGCGATCATAAAATTGCACGTATATTTTTATTGGCAAATTTTCGTATAAACGATTTAGATCAAGGATTATTGAGAACAATGGCTAGTTTAAACGCACAAGAACTGCTTAATCCTCTCGATCATAGTGATAGCGCGAATGTGGATGAAATTGTTCGACTGGCTGAATGTACGAAACAAAATATAGGGTTAGATAATTTGAGACAATTACTGACTTTCCTTTATAAATCAGACGACTTTAAAATAGGCAATCTTGTTTGGGCACTTCGAGTTGCAAATACAATTACCTGTCGAGCGCCTGAAACGCTAAAACTCTTTTTTACGAGGCTTTCAACAACGCCACCTTTCGATATTGCAATTATACAATCACGTGATCTTTATAACCGAGCACGGATAGAATTGAATGAAGATATTCCTTATTCTGAAGTTTACTCCTCTTATAGAAACGCATCAGCTGAGCCTCATTTAATGCCGACAGATGCTGCTCTTTCTGACAGTATTGAACATTTTGAAGCATTAGATAAACATTGCGTACAAATTAAACTCATTGGATATAGCGATGATGCTTTAAAATTTCTCCTTAAGGCAACGGTGACTAATTTTTCCAAGGCATCGACACGTGAGGAAAAAAAGGAGTTGGAAGCATATATTTGGGCTGCACTGAGGGAGTTTCTCGAACGAAAAACAGGCGTAACGCTTCGTTGTAATCAACTTATAAATGCCCACTTAATATTAAATAGTCATCAAAAAAGAACGATTGCTCAAATTAAAGCGGGAGATAGACGGCCAGCTATGCAGGCAATTATGATGGCATTTTGCGCCTTAACTACGGGTAAAAAACAATATTGTGCAGAAGAGTCGGTTTATTTAGCTGAGCACCACAAGGATATGTTTAGATCTTTCTACGAGGCGTTAGGGCTTATCACTACCTGTAATGTTTCAAGTGCAGAGCATGACGATGATCCATTGAACGCGACTAGCTATTTGGGGAATATAGTTTATGGAATATCTGATATCTTCAGAATGGGGTATCTTGCTTTGATGGAGCGTCAAATACCCTATTTTCACCCAGCAGACGTAACATTTCATGTTGCTCATGTTGGGCCATTATTGCAAAAACAGGTCACGCAATTAGGTAGCTCCGACAGTGGTGTCAGAAGCTATGAAACCACTAAAATGTATCATGATATTTGGGAATATATATCAAGAAATAATCGAGCTTACCCGCCTACCTATAATCTTGATAGCTTCAGAGCATATTTGATTGAAAAAAAATATTTTACACCAGCAGATGTATCATCCCTCCTTAATCAATTCAATATCAAGCAGTGGTACAATAGCGCGATAGCTGCATTGACAATACAACGAAATGTTGATTATCAAATTCAGCCGAGTATTTATGATGGGGAACCTGCTGTTGTACTTAATGGTCAGGCAAATGATATTGCCGAATGGCCAGGCGGTTTGCATCAAATCATTTGTGCACGAGAGTCTTTACGAATCCCTAAACAAAGAAAAGTAAGCTCGGTCGCACAATCGCATCAATTTTTTAATTTATTTTCGAATTTTTTTGTTGTGACGAATGATATTGGCAATAAGCCTTGTGAACGGTATTTGAACAAGCTTTATTCTGGTGCAACGCTACTCAGCCTTCCAGAGTGCCGTCAATCAAAAGCTATAGCTATATTACCTATTGTTAGTCCTGATATAAATGCTCAGTACATCCAATTGATTCAAGATATTAAACAAGCAAGACAAGTTGGACGGCCTTTGTTGCTTCTTTTTAAGTCAATTAAAGAAGCGACTGCATTTTACACTTATGCTATGGATTGTGGTGAATCTATTACGCTTTCCATTGAAGCAAGTACCCGCGCAATAAGCGCTTTGACGGGGTTGGGATTACCCGGAAGTGTCGTCTGTACTACGTTTAATGCTTGCCAATTTGATATAGTGCCATCACCTGAGGCAGAAGCCAATGGCGGGTTGGGTGTTTTGCTTTGTAGTTTGCCTGAAGATGAGCGTGATATGTTAGCGTATTTTTCACGAACTGGACAACAAGGCCGCGGTGGCTTCTATGGTTTTCGTTTGGAGCGTGGGCAGTTTGTACAACAATCGGTATCATATTTTGGTCCTAGTGAGGATTGTATAGCAAGGTGGATAAAAAAGTTGAGAGAGGAAGAAGTCAGTACTTATGTAATCGATGATCTTCATTTCTCTTACGCTGACTTAATTTTTGATTTACAAAAACTACTTTATGATTTTCAAAATCCTAAGATGATTTTAATATATCGTGAATATTTAGGTTTGATGTTAGAAAGAGTGAATGAGAGTTATCAGATGCAATCAGATTTTTCTTTAGAATTTTCTAAAATAGTATTAGAAATGATTAAAAGTTCTGGCTGTGATTTAAGTGTTTTAAGTGATTTGGCTAAAAAAACCAATAATTTGGGGATGATAAGATTTTTTGGCCAAATACAAACGTCTATTATGGTTGCTACTTCGGCAGTAGGTCTAACTTTCTTTGGACCGGGGTCGTCCCCTGACCTTGGTGGTTCAATCCCACCAGCGACGCCCGATAGGTGTGGTTTGTAAACTCATCTATAGTCTACCAATCCTGTGTATTTGGTTGTGGTAAAAATAAATACCTATGTGTTCCGCGATTTATTCGCGGCACATAGTTACGAGGTATCACAATTAGATAGGCAGAGGAGTTGCCTCTATTAAAGCGGACCACTCGCCGACCTATTGTAATCTAAACAATAGGGTCTTTTGACAATTCGTTTTGGAAAATTCTCTACCACGCCTTAGTCGCCCTGTGTTTAGCCGATTTGATGAACTTTGATGAGCATGCCGGCTTGAGGATGATCTAGGTAATAAACTACACCAGGTTTTAAACGTTGCTTTTGGGCAAAGATAAAACCGAATCTTGGGTTATTTGGTGCGATAAACTTAAGTTCAGTGTCCAGCAGATAGTAGTTGCTGCGCCTTACGCGTAGAGTACCCAGCACATCCCATCCACTGACATTGTTTTGTGATAAAGCAATAGGTTTTTGGTTGTTAGCAGGTTGTAGCCAGCTTCTTTGAAATAGTACTTTGAATTGTGGCTTGTGGTTTAGAGCATAAAATTCATCTTTTAGGGTTGAAGTTCGTAACGGGAGGGAATGGTAAGGGGTCATTACATCACTTGTTTTCTCAGATAATGTAATGGCGTGTGCTATGTCAGGTGCGGGAAGTTCAAGTTCATTGATATTGCTTTTGTCAAAATTGTTCGCTAGATGGGTGAAAACTATCATATCAATTTGATATAACG
>JBIIJL010000049.1:0-16294 GCA_044233795.1 Legionella sp.
GCATCAAGCAAATGATACAAGACGATCAATAGGGCGCACAGGTTTTATCAGACACCCATCGGTAAAAATAAATAAAAACAGTGTTTCTATAGAGCAAAACATTTCGCGACAGCGACCAGCTATCCACAATTTCTGTGGATAACATTGTGTGCTAATAGATTGGAAGTGTAGATAACCATTGATAGATGCGCTGTGGCTATATCTTGTCGGGACTTTTTTCACTACAATAATCTCTTTATCAAATTTAGACCAAGCATGTTTAAACCGTTACCTTTATTTATCGGATTACGCTACACCCGCGCTAAAAAGAAAAATCATTTCGTATCATTCATTTCATTGAGTTCAATGCTAGGAATTGGGATGGGTGTGATGGTGCTTATCACCGTGCTCTCAGTGATGAATGGATTTGATGATGAAATTCATCGACGATTTTTTGGTATGGCGCCTGAAATCACTATTAGTGGTCAGGACGAAAAAATTGATCACTGGCAGCAATTAAAAAAATTACTTCAAACATTTAATGGCATCAAAGCGATGGCGCCTTATGTTGGAGGTCAGGGCCTACTCACATTCGAAGGTCAGGTGTTACCTATAGCTATCACAGGTATCTTGCCTGATGAAGAAGAAGCGATTTCTCATCTTAAAGAAAAAATGTTGATTGGTTCCCTTTCAAACCTTAAGCCGTTTGGTATTCTCCTTGGCCGAGGTATAGCCAATAATCTGGGAGTGATGGTTGGGGATAAAGTAACCGTTATGATACCTATGGCAACTGTTACGCCAGCGGGCATGATGCCTCGATTTAAGAGGTTTACAGTGCAAGGCATTTTTTCTGCAGGGACTGGTTTTAATTTCGATACTAAACTCGCTTTTATCCATCTTGAAGACGCGCAAAAACTCTTGCAACTAGGTAATGCTGTTACAGGTTTGCGATTAAAAATTAACGATGTCTATCAGGCACCGATAATGACAGATCAATTGTTAAGCGAACTTGGGGAATCTGTGCAAATAAGTAATTGGACTCAACAATTTGGTGCATTTTTTCATGCCGTTAAAATGGAAAAAACCATGATGTTTCTCATTTTGTTGCTTATCATCGCAGTTGCCGCGTTTAATTTGGTTTCATCTTTAGTGATGGTAGTGAATGACAAACAATCAGAAATTGCAATTATGCGTACAATTGGTGCAACGCCTAGTACGATTTTATGGATTTTTATTGTGCAAGGAATGATGGTTGGTATTCTAGGGACATTTTTAGGTTTATTCGCAGGGATCTTGCTAGCCAGTAATGCGACGGTTATTGTTAATGCCATGCAATCGTTTTTTAACGTTCAACTGTTGTCCTCAAATATTTATTTTGTAGATTATCTTCCTTCAAAAATTATGCTAAGTGATTTATCGTTGGTCTGTATCATGGCGCTATTGATGAGCTTTCTAGCAACCATCTATCCAGCTTGGCGTGCCTCTAAAACAGTAATAGCGGAGGCTTTACATTATGAATAATTCAATTGTTCGCGCAGAGCAACTTAAAAAGTCCTATCATGATGGCACAACCTCAATTGATGTTCTTAATGGCATTGATTTTAGTATTAAAGCAGGAGATAGAGTTGCCATTGTTGGGCCCTCGGGTTCAGGAAAAAGTACCTTGCTGCATCTTTTAGGAGGGCTTGATAAGCCTACTTCAGGTAAGGTGTTTTTAAACGAGCGTAATTGGCAAGAGCTAAGAGAACATCAACGTTGCACACTACGAAACCAATCGTTAGGTTTTGTATATCAATTTCATCATTTACTCCCTGAGTTTACTGCACTTGAAAATGTTGCAATGCCACTATTACTAGCAAAATGCTCTGTCAAAGATGCTATAGCGCGAGCGCTGGTTCTTTTAGATCAAGTAGGGCTATCATCACGAGCAACACATAAACCCGCTCAGTTATCAGGGGGGGAGCGTCAACGAGTAGCAATTGCAAGAGCTTTAATTCATCAACCAAAATGTGTGTTTGCTGATGAGCCAACAGGGAATTTAGATTATGCTACGGCAGTTAAGATCTTTGAGCTGATGCTAGCTCTAAATGAGAAGTTTAAGACAGCTCTTGTGATTGTTACTCATGACCAACATATGGCCTCGCGCATGAATGTTGTCATGAGTTTGCAAAAGGGAATATTATCGATTGATCAGTAATCAGCGTGCTGTGGAGTTCTTGGGAAAGGAATCACATCACGAACATTACTAACTCCTGTGACATAGCTAACCAATCGCTCTAAACCAAGGCCAAAGCCTGCATGCGGAACGCTACCATAGCGCCTCAAATCGCGATACCATTGGTATTGTTCTTTATTTAAGTTTGCTGCATCCATGCGTTGGTCCAGGACGCTTAACCGTTCTTCACGTTGACTACCACCGATAATTTCACCAATCCCTGGGGCTAATAAGTCCATTGCAGCAACAGTTTTCCCGTCATCATTAAGTCTCATATAAAATCCTTTAATAGCCTCAGGATAATCTGTAATGATCACAGGTTTTTTACATAACTCTTCAGCAAGATAGCGCTCATGCTCAGATTGCAAATCTAAGCCCCAGTTGACAGGATACTCAAATTTTTTACCAGAATTTTCTAAAGCCAAAATCGCATGAGTATAGGTCATGGTTTCAAAATCAGATGAGGCGACATGCTCAAGACGTGCAATGATTCCTTTTTCGACGAATTCATTAAAAAAGCACATATCATCAGGTCGCTCTTCCAGGACTGTTTTGCATAAATATCGTACAAAATCTTGGGCGAGGGTACAAATATCAGAGAGAGATGCAAAGGCAAGCTCAGGTTCTACCATCCAGAATTCAGCTAAATGACGGCTGGTGTTGGAATTTTCTGCCCGAAATGTAGGACCAAAAGTATATACCTTAGACATTGCTAAGCAATACGCCTCGACATTCAACTGACCAGACACTGTGAGAAAAGTTTCGCGACCAAAAAAGTCTTGAGAAAAATCAATTCCGCCTTGCGGCTTTAGTGGAGGTTGCAGTAAATTCAACGTACTTACTCTAAATAATTCACCTGCACCTTCACAGTCACTAGCGGTTATGATAGGCGTATGAACCCAGAAAAAACCTTTATCATGAAAAAAGCGATGAATTGCTTGCGACAGACAATCGCGAACCCGCGTAACAGCCCCAATCGTGTTAGTTCTCGGTCTTAAATGCGCAACTTCGCGAAGAAATTCTAATGTATGGCGTTTTGCTTGAATAGGGTAAGTATCTGGATTTTCAACGAAACCCACAACCTCTATCGTATCTGCTTGAATTTCAAAAGCTTGACCCGCACCTTGTGATGCGACTAATTTTCCTGTGGCACTTATTGAGCAACCAGATGATAATCTCAACACATCTGACGCATAGTTTGGTATAGTGTTATTCGCGATGATTTGTATGGCTGCAAAACAAGAGCCATCATGTAAATTAATAAATGAAAGACCTGCTTTTGAATCCCGGCGTGTTTTGACCCAGCCTCGAACGGTTACGAGTTGGTTGATTGCAATTTCACCACCCAAACACTGTTTTACTGTTGCGATCTCTGACATGATGAGCCCTAAATGCTGTTTAATTTTGGGATAATACACTAGAAAAGCTTAAAGGGGGAACAGGATGGGACGACAAGTTGTCGTGTTTTTATTGGTTGGGTTTGTTACGTCAATTTTTGCACAAGAAACAGAGTTGCTTTACTATCGACCCTACATTGTAAGTTATCAGCAACCAAGCCTAAGCGTTGCTTCGGAGCAACAAGGTACATGCCTTCAGCAATCGCAATTGATTCGACGTGAGGATGCTTGGCGATGTATGGCAGGAGGGCAAGTGTATGATCCATGCTTTAAAAAGCCATTTAGCAAGCAACAAGACGTCTTATGTGTTGAAAATCCTTGGTCGCTTCAAGCGATCAAGGTAAAATTGCCTGCCGCTATCAATAATAAGTTGCATCAACGACTAGATCTTTCAACAGCGTTTCCCTGGGCATTACAGTTAATCGATGGTGAAAAATGTTATGCAATAATGTCTGATGAACGTTATGACGGTTTGTACGCACACTATATTTGCAATGACAAATCTATGTTATATGGTGAGTTACATCGCTGTAGTAGTCTTTGGACTGTTTTGAAGAAAGAGCATGAAGGGTTATCGATGGTTAATATAGCGAAAGCGTGGTTTTAAGAAGGTTGTTATGGTTAATTTTTCGACAATTGATGTGAATACGTTTTTAAATGAGTATTGGCAAAAAAAGCCTTTGCTAATTCGTCATGCATTGCCAGGTTTTATAAATCCATTGAGTCCTGATGAATTGGCAGGACTTGCCATGGAGGATGATATTGAGAGCCGAATGGTGATTCATACGCCCAATAAATCGCCTTATTGGCAATTAAAGCACGGACCTTTTCTTGAGTCAGATTTTACGCGACTACCAAAGATGCATTGGACTTTACTCGTCCAGGCAGTTGATAAGATTATCCCTGAAGTAGCTTGTTTGCTTAATTATTTTGATTTTATTCCGCAATGGCGTTTAGATGATATCATGATTAGCTATGCTGCTAAGCACGGAAGTGTTGGGCCTCATTATGATAATTATGATGTTTTTTTGTATCAAGCCCTTGGTGAGCGTAAATGGTCTTTAACATCTAAAAATTGTAACGAAGCCAATTCAGTGAAAGGTGTTGATTTACGCCTTATGGCAACCTTTGAAATAGAAGAGGAATATATTCTCTCGCCTGGAGACATGCTATATCTACCTCCTCATATTGGTCATCACGGTATATCGTTAGACAATGACTGTATGACTTACTCTTTTGGTTATCGCAGTTACAAGGGACAGGAATTATGGGAAAGTTTTGGCGATTATTTATCTGAGAATCATCCTGTTACCATGCTTTATCAGGATCCTAATTGGAGTTTAATTAAAGAAACCTCAGCTATACCTCAAGATGCATGGTTAAATGCTAAACGATTAATGCAAAAAATATTGGATGATGACACATTGATCCAATCTTGGTTTGGATGTTTTGCGACACACTTAGACCCGCAAACAGAGCCTCTGATGCCGCTTCCTCTAGAGAAAAGTGAGTGGGGAGATTTATCAGATTTTATATATGCACTTAAAGCGAGTAGGGGGCTTGTTCGTGATGCCACATGTAGAATTGCATATATCGAAGAACAACTATATATCAATGGTTGTCTATGGGAGACTTGCGATGTATCGTTTGAATTGATGAAGAAAATTGCCAATCACCGTCAGTTGGTTCTCAATGAATTAGAGCCGTTTTTAACTAAACAGGCTAATCAGTTGTTTCTTTTTGATTTATGGAAGTTGCAGTGGTTGGGCTTTTGTTGTTGAGGTGCTTGCATTTATCTAAAATTCATCTTCTAATGAAATGGGACTTTAACTAAAAGGAGTTAGGTATGTTTGGATCAATGTATCATACAGTTATTCTTGAACAAATGTTTGGTCTTTTTTTTCTTATTTCCTCGGTTATATATTTGAGTCGGGCAGATTTTTATCGTGCGATAGCCAGAAATATGGATGACCATAGCGGTGCTGTTTTTTTCAGCTCACTCTCAGGATTAATGCTCGGTATATTTCTTGTGATACTTCACAATCATTGGACTTGGGGGCCGCAAGTTGTAGTTACTATCATTTGTTGGGTGATTTTGGTGCGTTCTATCGTGTGGCTCGCATTTCCTGAGCAAATGGTTGATCTAACCAGAAAGATAATATCAGGACCAATGTTCTATTTTTATCTTCTGTTAATGTTCGTTGTGGGTGTCTACCTTGTTGCCAGAGGATTCTATTTACCGCAAATGTAAACAACTTTCTTAACACCCCATCACTTTTGATGGGGTGTTAACTTTCTTTCGGCAAGGCCTTTTGAAATTCTTCAATAGATAAACAGTGTTGATTGATAGTATTGATCTGAGGGTAATCATCCATAGCGAATTTGAAACGATAAGCGTTGTATATTTGTGGAATAAGGCAAATATCTGCAAAGCTTACCTGGCTCCCGAAGCAGAATTCTTTTTGGCGTGGCAATGTGCTAAGTAAAGCTTCAATGGCATCGAATCCTATTTTTAGCCAATGATGATACCATTGCTGTATATCTGATTCGCTGGCATTGAAGATTTTTGTTAAAGTTTGCAAAGTCCCCAGGTTATTAAGTGGATGCATGTCACAAGAGATGATCATGGCGATGCGCCGCACTTGTGCGCGACCGATGGCGGTTATGGGCAGCAGACTTGGGGTCGGGTGAGTTTCTTCTAGGTACTCCAGGATAGCTAATGATTGGCTCAATAACTGCCCATTGTCATCTATGGTTGGTATACGTTTTTGGGGATTAATCGTTTGATAACTAAGTGAGTGTTGCTCTCCACCTTGATTGAGCAAGTGAATCGCAATTGTTTCATAGGTGATTTTTTTGAGATTTAAGGCAATGCGCACACGATAGGCGGCTGTTGAGCGATAATAGTCATAAAGTTTCACGTTATTCCTTGATGGATGGGTTTGGCGCGACAATTTGCTTGATACTACCAAACAAATTTTGGCCACGCGCATTGTGCATCTCAATTTGAATTTCATCTCCATAACGCATATATGGAGTTTGCGCCTTTCCCGTCTGAATAATTTCTAACATGCGTTTCTCAACTATACATGAAGATCCCTTGCCTCTGTCGATATTAGAAACTGTTCCTGATCCAATGATGCATCCAGCACCAAGTGATCTGGTTTTAGCGGCGTGAGCGATGAGCTCTGGGAATGAAAACGTCATGTCGATACCAGCATTTGGTTGACCAAAGAGATTTCCATTTAAAAAGCTTTTAAGGGGTAAATGCAGGCGCTCTTGGTCCCAGTGTGGCATTAACTCATCTGGTGTTACTGCAACAGGTGAAAAACTACTTGATGGTTTAGACTGAAAAAATCCAAAGCCTTTTTCAAGTTCTTGAGGGATTAAATGTCTAAGAGATACATCATTGACTAACATGAAAAGATAAATTTTGTTAGCGGCATCTTTGACTTTGATGCCCATAGGAACATCACCTGTAATGATTGCGACCTCAGCTTCAAAATCAACACCAAAGGCAAGATCGCTGACGAAGATGGGATCGTAGGGTCCGAGAAACGTATCAGAACCTCCTTGATACATGAGAGGGTCGGTCCAGAAATTAGCCGGCATTTCTGCCCCCCTCGCCTTTCTTACCAATTCAACATGATTCACATAAGCACTTCCATCAGCCCATTGATAGGCGCGAGGTAACGGGGAGCTCATCATCGTTGCGTCAAACGGGAAACAATCCCTGATATTATTTGTATTTAGAGTATTATAAATTTGGGTGAGCGGCTGAACGACCGATTCCCAGTTATCCAACGCTGTTTGCAAGGTTGGTGCTATATGTGAAACGGCTGTGGCTATGGTCAAATCATGGCTTACCACACATAATTCGCCATCACGATGATCAGTACATTTAAGGCTCGATAATTTCATAGTTGCTTCCGACGATTATAAAGTGCCGCGTTTGATTTGATCGCGTTCAATTGCTTCAAACAGTGCGTGAAAATTCCCCTCTCCAAATCCTTGGTTCCCTCGCCGTTGAATGATTTCAAAAAACACGGGGCCAAAAATATTTTCAGTGAATATTTGCAATAATAGTCCTATGGCAGGATCTTTCTCACCATCAATTAGAATTTTTTCTTCTTGCAATAGCGCAAGTGGTTCTTGATGCCAGGGCACTCGTTGAGTCACCCCTTCGTAATAGGTGTCCGGGACATCCAGAAAATGTACGCCTCGATCTCTTAAAATTTTAACGGTGTGGTATATATTATCGGTATAAAGTGCTACATGCTGGATACCTTCACCATGATAGTCGCTCAAAAATTCTTCAATTTGTGATTTGTCATCTTTTGATTCGTTCAAGGGAATTTTGATGTTACCGCAGGGACTTGCAAGCGCACGACTGATCAACCCGGTCATTTTGCCTGTGATATTAAAAAAACGAATTTCTTTGAAATTGAAGATAGATTCATAAAAATTCGCCCATTGGTCCATATGGCCGCGGAAAACATTATGGGTAAGATGATCAATGTGTGTTAGACCTGCAGTGGTTGATGGTATGGCGGAATTTTTTACCCACTCATTTGCAAAAGGGGTATGATTTTTGTCAACAAAGTAAATTAGGCTACCACCAATCGCTTCAATAGCCTTTAATTGATGATTGACTTTGCTTTTATTGTTAAATGGCCTTGCACCACATGAGAGTGCATGCTGAAAAGCAATGTCAGCATCTTCTACTAAAAAACCCATGGCACAAGCACCTGGTCCGTGAGTTTTAGCATGTTCAGCGGCTTGACCATCTGGCGCTGTGTTAACAATAAATTGAATCTCGCCTTGTTGAAACAAACTGATATCATGTGTTGCATGATAGGCTGCAAGGTTGAAACCCATTTCAGTGAATTGTCTTTCTAACAAATTCTTATCAGGTCCAGAAAATTCTAGAAAGGCAAATCCTCGAAGCCCTGCAGGGTTATTAGGGGTCTGTTCGTCCATTCTCTCACCTTTTGCTTAGCCTCTTCTTGCAAACCAAAGAGTTGTTGTTTATGTTGCATGCTGAATTAAAAACAATCCATCTCCAATGGGTAATAGGCTTGTGAAAACACGTTTGTCATTTTTTATTACTTGATTAAGTTTACGTATTTCTCGTGTTTGTGCTCCAACTTCTCGCTCATCAAGCACTTTCCCTTGCCAAAAGATGTTATCGATTGCAATAAGACCTGTTGATTTAAGAAGAATCAACGCTTTTTCATAGTAATTGATGTAATTGGTTTTGTCAGCGTCGATGAAGATAAAATCAAAGCTATTTTCCTGACCTTCAAATATGAGTTTATCAAGGGTGTCATTTGCACGAGCAAGTCGTAGTTCAATCTTATGAGCTTGTTTGGCTTTTTCCCAAAATGGGTGTGCGCGATTTGTCCACTCAGGATTAATGTCACAGGTGACAATGTGTCCATCATCAGGCAGCGCCAAAGCCATTGCAAGGGTGCTATAACCTGTGAATGTTCCTAATTCAAGGACTTTTTTAGCTTGTAATACTCTTAATAAGAGTTGCATCAATTGTGCTTGAGCAGGTGAAATCTGCATAAGGGCTAGTGGTAAGTTTGCTGTATCTTCTCTTAATTCTGAAAGGGTTGGATGTTCCCGTAGCGAAATATCTAATATGTAATCATATAGAGCATCTGTAATATTAAAACGATTCATTTGCTTAAGCTAACCGTTCTTGTGCAATCATATCGGCAATATCACTGACTGGAACGTCCTCGCTTACAGAACGAGAGAATATTTGGGTCAGTGTGTTTCCAATACCTTTGATTTGTTCATCAACAAGCTCAGTAGCAGTATTGAAATATTTACTTGCCGCAAAAATTAGACCGCCTGCATTGATTACATAATCTGGTGAATAAAGAATACCCTTGGTATGCAGTTCTTTGCCATGATAAGTATGTGCGAGTTGATTATTTGCAGCTCCTGCAATGATTCTTGTTTGTAATTGGTTAATGGTTGTGTCGTTAATGATGGCGCCTAAAGCACATGGTGAAAATACATCGCAGGGAATTTTGTGGATATCCTCGATTCTAACAGCCGTTGCACCAAACTCGGCAACTGCTCGATCTACACGATTTTGCTCGATATCTGCAATGCTTAATTTAACACCTTGCTCGTGTAATAATTTTGCCAATTGATACCCTACATGCCCCTGACCCTGGATAGCTATGTGTAAATCACTAAGAGAGTTTTTTCCTAATTTGAATTTGACGGCAGCATTTATCCCTTGAAGAGTTCCGCGAGCTGTAAATGGCGATGGATCGGCATTATGACTTGATAGACTTGCAATGTAAGAGGTGTGCTGAGCGATAACATCCATATCACTTAACTCTGTGCCGCTGTCTAATGCTGTGATGTACCTTCCTCCAAGCGATTGTACAAAATTTCCAAATCGATTCAGATATGCGGTGCGATCGTAGGTATGTGGAGGTTGAATGATAACGGCTTTGCCACCACCCAGAGGTAGATTGACTAATGCTGCTTTATAGCTCATCCCTCGAGCTAAGCGCATTGCATCATACATCGCAGATATTGAATTTGGATATGGAATAAAACGACATCCACCAAGGGCTGGTCCAAGCTTAGTACTATGGATAGCAACGATGGCTTTCATTCCTGTTGTGGGATCAACAATTGTGTGAATCTCTCCAAATTGGTGGGCTAATGCATAATCAAGAAAATCGGGTGACGATAGTTCTGTTGCTTCGGATGATATTTGGATATTTTGTATCATTGGTGCAGCTCCATAAGGGATCGATGCTTCAGGCTATAGATAGTATTCAGTTTTAAATCAATGAGCCGTGAAGGGATCAGAAAAACAGCATACTGGTGGCCCTGAAATGTATAGTATATCCTTAAACCATTTTTGTTGTCTTTGGGTTCGGAGTTTTTATTATGGGTTCTGTTATAGGCCACCGTGGCGCAGCAGGTTATGCCCCAGAAAATACCATTGCATCTTTCGAAAAAGCCTATCAGCTAGGATGTCGTTGTATTGAATTTGATGTCATGCTAAGTGCTGATGAAGAGGCTTTTATTATCCATGACGAGCATTTATCGCGCACGACGAACGGTAAGGGTGATGTGGGTCAGGTGAGCGCAGCTTATATGCGTGGGCTTGATGCGGGTCGTTGGTTTTCTGAGGACTTTAAAGGGGAAAAAATTCCAACCTTACAAGAATCAATTGATTGGCTGATACTGAAAGATATGAAAGCGAATATCGAAATTAAGCCTTATCCTCACACTGCTGAAAAAACGACTAGAGTTGTGATAAAGCTGATTGAAGAACAATGGCCCAAACATCTTGATTTCCCTCTTATTTCAAGTTTTGATGTCAGTGTGCTGGAGTTATCTTTCGCACTTGCACCCTCGATACCTCGAGGCTTGCTACTTCATCGATGGCGTCATGATTGGAGGCAATTGGCAGCTAGAATGTGTTGCTTTTCCGTGCATCTTAATTCGAGCATTGTAACCAAAACGCGTATTCATTTAATTAAAGCTGAGGGGTATCAGGTATACGTCTACACAGTTAATAAAAGACACAAGGCCGCATTATTATTTGAATTAGGTGTTGATGCTGTGTTCACCGATTTTCCAGATTTGTTGCAGGTAAGCACTTCGTGAATACTACTGATCCTGAGACGTATTTTCTATTATGAAGCATTAGAAGAAATATTTTTAGGGTTAAATACACCAGATGATGCAATCATTAAATCACTGTGCACAGGATGCCATTGGCGCCAATCAAAAATACTGAATAATTCAAGGAAAGTGATGATGTTATTTCGACAATTATTTGATAGGGAATCATGTAGTTACACTTATTTGTTGGCCTCTCAAATAGGGGGGGATGCGATTATTATCGATCCGGTAAAACATAATCTCTCTCAGTACATCATGCTCATTGAACAATTAAATTTAAACTTACGTATCGCTATGGACACACACATTCACGCAGATCACATAACGGCACTTGCAGCGCTGCGTCAACACTTTCGCTGTCATATCATGATGGGTGAGCAAACCAAAGTACGGGGATTGACCCATACCTTTGCTGATGGAGAAGTACTTGATATGGCGGGCTTGTCAATCAAAGCTTTACACACACCTGGACATACAGATGATTCCTATTGTTTTTTAATGTCTGATAGAGTATTTACTGGTGATACTTTATTCATCAGAGGTACAGGACGTACGGACTTTCAGACTGGTTCAGCCTATCGACAATATGAAAGCTTGTTTAACTGCTTGTTGTGCTTGCCTGATGAAACTTTAATTTATCCAGGCCACGATTATAATGGCATGACTGTTAGTACCATCGGGGAAGAAAAGAAGTATAATCCACGTATTAAGGTTACTTCAGTTGAAGACTATGAGATTTTAATGGGGCAATTAACTTTACCGCCACCTAAAATGATGCATATAGCGGTGCCTCATAACTTAAATTGTGGTAATTTAAACGACGAAACAATAGCGGGGTTTGCGGCTGATGCATGATGGTACAGTTTTTCACACGATTTTTCTTATTTTTGCAGGTGCTGCACTTTTTTCAACAGTAGTTCTCTACACTCGACAATCTCTATTGGTCGCCTATATTTTATTGGGTGCTGCATTAGGGCCATGGGGTTTGGGTCTTGTCTATGATCTGACTGCTGTGCGTCAGGTGGGTGATGTTGGGATTGTATTTTTGTTGTTTTTGTTAGGATTACATCTACAGCCACAAAATCTTGTGCATATGTTGAAAGAAGTGACTTGGATTGCGATGTTTAGCTCTCTGTTGTTTGCTGTTATTGCATACTGGATTGGTCGTTGGTTTGGGCTATCTATTACTGAGTCATGGGTGCTGGGTGCAGCAATGATGTTTTCGAGCACCATCATTGGGTTAAAACTCTTACCAACTACGATACTTCATCATCAGCACACAGGGGAGGTGATGATAAGCGTATTATTAATGCAAGATCTTATTGCAATTGTTGTTCTGATTCTTATTAATGGTGCAAAAGAAAGTGGGGGGTTGGTTTGGAATGATTTGCTATTGGTTGGTGTGGCACTACCTTCATTAATTCTGTTTGCTTTTGCCATTGAAAAATATGTTTTAGTGCGATTACTAGCACGATTTGATAGAACTCAGGAATATGTTTTTTTATTGTCGATAGGATGGTGCCTTGGTTTGTCAGTATTGGCAGAAAAATTAGGTTTATCAGAAGATATTGGTGCTTTTGTTGCAGGTGTTGCTCTGGCTGCAAGTCCTATTTCTTTGTTCATTGCTGAGAGCTTAAAACCCTTGAGAGATTTTTTCCTGGTGATGTTTTTCTTTTCCGTAGGAGCAACCTTTAATTTTGGTTTTGCAGCACAGGTCATCATTCCTGCTTGTATTTTATCTTTATTGATGTTGTTCTTAAAACCACTGTGTTTTCAGTTGTTGTTTTCTAAAGCAGGTGAGAAGAAAACAGTCGCCAAAGAAGTTGGACTTCGTTTAGGTCAAGCTAGTGAATTTTCGTTGCTGGTTGCAAGTATCGCATTTAGCGCCCACCTTATCACAGATGCGGCTTCTAATCTCATTCAAGCCACCACGATATTAACATTTATTGTTTCTTCTTATTTGGTCGTTTTAAAATACCCAACACCTATGTCATTGTCAGAGAAAATGCGAAAGGACTAGGTGTTGCAGGTGGAGGATTTAAAATGAAGTTGTTTGTGATAGTTCTTTGTTTACTGAGTGAGCGTTATTTAGTGCATGTTAGCTCCCACCGACGATTCTATTGGTTTCAAAAATATGCAGATTTTATTGAACGACAATTATCACACATTTCGTTCATGTCGAGTACATGGATTAGGATTACTCTCTTTTGCCTGCCGATTTTATTAGCGGTGTTTGTTATTTTGTATCTTGTTGGGTCTTGGATTTTTGGTATCATTGGCTTTCTGTTGCAGCTCGCTATTTTTTACTATTGCATTGGTCCTGATAACCCGTTTTACCCAAGGGTTAAGTCTGGTAATGCACACCCAACTATTGAGGAAATAGGTTCCTATTTTGTAGAGGTGAATGGTCAGGTGTTTGCTGGTATATTTTGGTACATTATTTTAGGACCAATAGCTTTACTGGCTTATAGATTAGTGTATTTAAGTAAATTTCGTCCAACTGTGGCTACAGACGCAACTATCCTGAGCAATTTGTTAGATTGGATTCCGGCGCGGATCACAGCTTTGCTTTATCTCTTTGTGGGTCATTATCAGGCGGGAGTTAATACTTACACAAAGTTGTTTTTCACAGGACCTGAACACAACGCAACGCTCCTGAAGGAGTGTGGCATCAAGGCGATAGCCACAGATAGTGAATCATTGACTCTTCCTGTTGTTGAAACTCATATAGAACATACTATGGTTTTGTTATTGGCCTTGATTGCAATTTTTACCATAGCATCTTGGATGTAGACATCAACACACATTGTATTTTGCCTCATTTGTTCGGCACGTTGGAGAGCATATAGAAATGAAGTATCAACACGTTTTATTGTGTTTGGTTTGTTGTGTATTGTTGTTTAGCAGTTGTTCTTCAATACAGTCTTCTGTTTTTAATGCAAGAAAGGTTCGCTCATGCACTAGCGTTTGTCATGAAAGACTTGTTGAATGCAGTAAGGTGTGTCATAACAACAATATTGAGTGTATTGAAAAGGCAAAATGTCGTGCGGTTTACCACTATGAAAGATATGTACACGAACAAGAAATACAAGGTCGGGTCGCACCACTGGAGTTGAATTCTTATCGCGATCCACTACAATGCCGCAAAACGGCTTGTAACTGCTATGCTGATAATAATGTATGTGTTCAATCTTGTAAGGGAAGAATACATAAAAGTCTTCAAATTGGACCAGCTTGCTGTTGATAGCATATAAAGATAAGAGGAACACATTGATGGCGAATGAAAAAATGAATGATATAGATCCAATTGAAACGCGTGAGTGGCTTGATGCATTAGAAGCCGTGGTGACTAACGATGGTGATGAGCGTGCTCAGTTTATATTGCAGGCATTGTTAAATAAAGCTAACAAACAGGGTATTAAGCTGACCACATCCATTCATACTCCCTACAGAAATACTATTAAATCCTATGAAGAGAAACAATTACCGCCAGACGAGGGCGTTGCTAAACGAATTGCAGCTCTTATCCGATGGAATGCTGTGGCCATGGTATTGCGTGCTGGAAAGTATTCCTCAGAGTTGGGTGGTCACATTGCATCTTATGCATCTGCGGCTACGCTCTATGAAACGGGATTTAACTATTTTTTTAAAGGTCCCAATGGGGAGAATGGTGGCGATCTTATTTATATCCAGGGCCACTCATCGCCTGGTATCTATGCACGTGCTTTCCTTGAAGGTCGTCTTGATGAAGATCAATTAAAGCACTTTAGACAAGAAGTTGAAGTGAATGGGTTGTCTTCTTATCCGCATCCATGGTTGATGGGGAATTTTTGGCAATTTCCTACAGTTTCGATGGGACTAGGGCCACTCCAGGCTATTTATCAAGCCCGATTTCTTAAATATTTAGAGCATCGAGGTCTGATTAAATTAGAAGATCGCAAAGTGTGGGCTTTCCTTGGCGATGGCGAAATGGATGAGGTTGAATCAGTAGGGGCGTTATCTATTGCGGCACGTGAAAAGTTAGATAATCTCATTTTTGTTGTGAATTGTAATTTGCAGAGGTTAGATGGGCCAGTAAGGGGTAATGGAAAAATTATCCAAGAGCTTGAGGGGTTATTTCGAGGTGCTGGTTGGAATGTAATCAAAGTCATTTGGGGTGGGCGATGGGATCCATTGTTTGCAATTGATAAAGACGAATTGATGCAAAAAAGGATGGAAGAATGTCTTGATGGGGACTATCAATCCTATAAAGCAAATGATGGCGGATATGTTAGAGAGCATTTCTTTGGCAAATGCCCCGAACTTAAAAAAATGGTTGAACACTTAAGTGATGAAGAGATCTGGCGCTTAAATCGCGGGGGACATGATTCTCAGAAAGTATACGCAGCTTATGCAGCAGCGGTTCAGCATCGAGGTAGTCCGACGGTTATTCTTGCAAAAACGGTGAAGGGCTATGGAATGGGCTCTGCAGGTGAAGGTCAAAATATTACGCATCAGCAAAAAAAGATGACAGTTGAACATTTACGTGCCTTTAGAGACAGATTTAGCATTCCCATCAACGATGATCAAATTGCCGATATTCCGTTTTATCGTCCGCCAGAAGATAGTCCAGAAATTCAATTTATAAAAAAACGGCGTGAAGAGTTAGGTGGCTATTTGCCCTTTAGAAGTTCATCGTTCGAACCTTTGGTCATTCCTGATATATCAGCATTTTCTCAAGTAACAAGTGGATTAGGTGATAGAGAGCTTTCAACGACCATGGCGTTTGTTAGGATATTGACAACTTTACTTAAAGACAAAATGATTGGTTCAAGAATTGTTCCTATCGTTCCTGATGAATGCCGAACCTTTGGTATGGAGGGTTTATTTAGGCAAGTTGGGATCTATTCTCCTGTTGGGCAATTGTACACCCCCGTTGATCATCAGCAAGTGATGTATTACCGTGAAGCTCAGGATGGTCAGATTTTGGAAGAGGGTATCAATGAGGCTGGAGCTTTTTGTTCATGGATTGCAGCTGCAACCTCTTATAGCT
>JBIIJL010000004.1:0-53338 GCA_044233795.1 Legionella sp.
ATCTACTCTCAGGGGTTGCCATTCAAACGAGGCAGAGCCATCGGATAGTTCACGCCGCTGAGAACCAACCCCCATTGCCCAACCGCTTTCAGCACAAGCGCCTATCAAATGGCGATTGATGTGTTTGGCATCAGCATGCCCAGCAGTCATTGAACCCACCATAAAAGGTTTTTCTACCCTCCGACCGAAACGCCCCCCACTGATATTCACCTCGTGAAAATTAAGATCAGGCAGGGCTTCGTGAACAAGTGTTACCTCATCAAACCTATTTAATTCATTAGCTTGATTGGCCTCAGCAAGAGCAAGCTCAATATGGTCTTGCTTGCGTTTTTCAAATTGACTGTAATCACCCGACATGACTTTTCCATTACACTCGGAAAAAGGCTGAGATTTTATCACATTTCACAAGCAAGCGACTACCGTTTTAAAATTTTGTGCTTTTTTCATTATAGAAACTTAAACAAGATTAACTTAATATGATTTAATAACAGAAGATGAGACAATCCCTTTCATGAATAACGCCGAACTAACAACCCACTTGGTATTTGATGAGACCGCTAAGCACTATCTGTGCGAAGGCAATTGGTCAATCAGCACGCTGAAAGACTTTGTTGAGAATTTCAAAAAAAGCCCCCTTCCAAAAGAACAAAACTTAACCATCAGTGGGGCCGCGCTTACCAAGTTAGATAGCGCCGGTGCCTTAGCCCTCAATGAATGTATTCATATTCTTAAACATAAAAAAAATCAAATTTCATTGGTCGATTTCAGTGAACAACATCAGAATCTGGTACATTTGATTGAAAATAAGCGCGAGGATATTCAATACTCACCGCCGCAAATTCCTCCCCATAGCGTTGTTTATCAAATCGGCGTAGAAACTGTCCACAAACTATCTCAAGTGGACGGTCTTATCGTGATGATTGGAGGACTTACCGATAACCTCTTTCAAGCCTTTGCGGATTGGCGCCGCTTCCAATTTCCAAGCTTGGTGTCTATCATCAATTCCGCAGGGCTTCGCGCACTGCCTATCGTGGGCTTACTGTCTTTTCTTATTGGGGTGGTCCTCGCTTATCAGATGGGATTACAACTCGAATCCTACGGTGCCAACATTTTTATTGCCTATTTATCAGGCATGGCCATTTTTCGCGAGTTCGCGCCACTTATTACCGCTATTATCGTTGCAGGGCGCACCAGCTCTTCATTCACCGCCCAAATTGGTAGCATGGTTATCAATGAAGAAATCGACGCAATCAATACGATGGGGCTGTCACCAATTGAATTAATCGTCGTACCGAAAGTGCTCGGCTTGCTCCTCGTTTTTCCTCTGCTTATTTTTTGGTCTGATTTTTTTAGCACACTTGGCGCGATGCTCATGTCTAAATTCATGCTCAATGTGGGCTATTTTGATTTTTTAACGCACCTACAAGACTCTGTCGGCTTAAAACAAATGATGCTAGGTTTATATAAAGCACCTGCGTTCGCCTTACTCATCAGTTTGGTAGGATGTTTTCAGGGTTTTCGCGTACAGTCCAATGCAGATAGCGTTGGTACTCAAACCACCAAAAGTGTAGTCCAAGCTCTGTTTCTCATTATTGTTGCTGATGCTACATACTCCATCATATACAGTTGGCTTGATTTATGACTGCAATTATTGAAA
Organism: Legionella sp.; assembly: GCA_044233795.1. Taxonomy (GTDB): domain Bacteria; phylum Pseudomonadota; class Gammaproteobacteria; order Legionellales; family Legionellaceae; genus JBIIJL01. The sequence continues at coordinate 1,658 of JBIIJL010000004.1, forward strand.
TTATCGGCTTAAAAAACTACCTGGGTGGCCAGTGGGTTCACTCGGATGTCAATTTAACAGTTAACAAAGGCGAAATTCTAGCCATCATTGGCGGCAGCGGTAGTGGAAAAACCACTATTTTGCGCAGTATCCTAATGTTGCAAAAACCCACTGCTGGTGTTATCCGCGTGTTTGGTAACGATATTAGTCATCTAAGTGACCTTGCTGCAAATGCTTTACGCAGGCGCTGGGGCATGCTATTTCAACATAGCGCTCTTTTTTCAGCAATGACCGTGTTAGAAAACGTCATGTTTCCCATGCAGGAGTTGGTCTCACTCGACCGAAAGTTCATGAAAAAATTAGCCATGCTCAAAATCAGTCTAGTCGGCCTTCCTAAAGAAGCGGCCAACAAACTACCTGCACAATTAAGTGGTGGGATGCAACGGCGTGCAGCAGCGGCCCGTGCCTTGGCGATGGATCCAGAATTGCTTTTTCTCGACGAGCCCACAACAGGGCTTGACCCGCATAGTGCAAGATTATTTGATGAACTAATTTTATTTTTGCGTGATGCCTTAAATTTAACGGTAATCATGGTCAGCCACGATATGGAGTCTATCAAAAATTGCACAGACCGCGTCGCTTTTATTGGCGAAGGAAAAGTTCTTGCTCTGCAAGCAATCAGTGAATTGACACAAAATTCACACCCTTTGATTGCCGATTACTTCAGTAATCTCTAAACTGATAACAAACAACCAAGGAGTGAAGTGCTTGGAATCAAAAACTAACTATACTGTCGTAGGGTTAATCGTATTGATTCTCCTCGCGGGATTGCTTTCCGCAGCTCTTTGGCTATCCATTGGTTTTGATAACAAAAAATATGATATATACACCATTTATATGAAAGAAGCGGCGACAGGGCTAAGTGATGATTCAATTGTTAAATACAATGGCGTCAAAGTTGGAATGGTAAGTAATATTGAGCTCAATCCGTTTGACCCACAACAGGTAAAAATTCAGCTCAACATTGTTCAAGGCACCCCTATCACTGCATCAACCCAAGCCACCCTCATCAATCAAGGCATCACAGGTAACACTTATTTAGGATTATCTGCAACATCACCATCCCTGCTTCCCATTCAAAAAACGCCGGGCGAACTATACCCAGTGATTCCCTATAAGCCTTCTTTCTTAGGACAGTTACAAGACAGCATTAATGATATCAGCTCCGGTTTCAAGCGCATTTTTGATAAAGAAAACGCCCGTTCTTTTAAGAAAACCCTACTTAATTTACAAAAAGTTTCTGATGTGATAGCTCAAAATAATCAAGCGCTCAATGAAAGTCTCAAAGGCATTCCGGAGCTCGTGAATGACCTTAAATTAACAGTTAAAAAATTCAGCTCTACAGCCGCAGATGTGTCTTCTGCTAGCAAACAGGTGTCTATCACCATGCAGTCGGGACGTAATACGATTGATAAAATCACACAACAAGCAGTGCCTCCCGCCGTTTTACTCTTGCAAAGAATGGATGCCATAGCTGCAAATCTTGAGCAATTAAGTAACCAAATACGCCAAAACCCTGCGGTTGTGATTCGTGGCAGTAGCCCCCCTCTATCTGGACCGGGAGAATGAAGTGAACAACACAATAACGAGCTTATTATTAACCTTAACTTTTTTGTTAAGCTCTTGCACACCCATCAAGGCGCCAGTCAATAACTCATACAAATTACAATCCTATGCCGTTCATCCGCTATCCAAGCACAAAACATCGTTATCAATATTGGTTTCTCAACCTGAAGCGGTGGCAGGATATCAGACCGAGCAAATGCTATATGTACTGAAACCTTACGAAATAACATCTTTTGCTCATAATGCCTGGATCAGCGCACCCTCAAGTATGCTCTTTCCCCTCATCGCACAAAGTTTACAGAAAACTGGCTATTTTTATGCTGTAGGAGCAGGACCCTATGTCGATAAGACCGACTATCGTATTGATACACAACTCATTGAGCTACAACAAAATTTTATCAAAAAACCAAGTGTGATTGAGATGACAGCAAACGCCACCTTAACCCATATCGCAGATGCACGGGTTATCGCAAGCCGTGTCTTCAAATATCGAATACCTTGCCCCACAAATACCCCTTACGGTGGGGTGCTTGCTGCCAATCAAGCCACAAGAGAATTCACTGCTAATTTATCATCATTTGTGGTGAGAGAAGTTGAACAAGATGTTGGCAAATGAAGTCAATGCCTACATGTAACCCATGTTAGGCTCTCTGTAATGGAGCGTGTGGTCATAGATGGGCCCTGCCACATTGCAAAGCATGAGACATGAGCCGTAAAAATGACATCTAAGGCTTTTTTTGTGCGTATGATCCTGTTTTTAGCATGGCGGAACATCCAAAACAATTGTACAATGACCAGCCATCGGGCTCAGCAATAAATGATGACCTCAAATAATAATATAATTATGAAAAAAGGAGATAACAGATGAATACCAAACGTACTCTAAATCTAGGCCTGGTTGCTGCGAGTATTCTTTTACTGGCTTCTTGTTCTAAAACACCAGGAAGTGCTGATGGTTCAATGGATAACGGTGGCGCATCTTCCCATGGCCTCGGTCAATTAAACCATTTTGCAGGCCAAGAGGCTGGCGAAATGTACACAACTCAAGCCCCCCACAACCAAATTTATCTTTTTGCATACGATAACAGCGCCCTTCAACAAAAATATGTTCCTTCAGTCAATGCACAAGCTGATTACCTAAAAGCAAACCCTGGCGCACACATTTTGATTGCAGGCCACACTGACGAACGCGGCAGCCGTGAATATAACGTTGCTTTAGGTGAAAGACGCGCCAATTCTGTTGCTGAATTAATGCGCATGTCAGGTGTGAGCCGTCAACAACTCCGGGTGGTCAGCTATGGAAAGGAACGTCCTGCTAATCTTGGCCATGATGAAGAGTCCCATCTACAAAACCGTCGTGTTGAATTAACTTATGAGGCAACCAGATGATTTCATCCCATCGTTTATTGCTTGTTGCATGTTTAACTTATCTACTTCCTATCGGGGGCTTTGCTGAAGCACCGGTTGTTGACGATAGCGAAAATTTTGCACTGCTAGACGATCAACAGATTTCAGAAACACGCCCCTTGGCTAGAGAAGTTAATACCGTCTCTAGCCATGATGAAGAAACAGCGCTAGCCAATGACTCTATTACACCAAATACGCCCCCGCAAGCTCAGAACGCTACCCTTTTGGATAAAATCCAAGGATTACAACAAGATGTACAAGAACTTCGTGGACAGCTTGAAATTCAAGCCCATGATTTAAAATTACTGCAGCAGCAACAATTAGCCTTCTATAAAGACTTAGATTCACGCTTGAACAGTGGCCCTGCAAAAATAGCCACCAAACCACAGTCTCAAGATTTTTCCATCAATGCAAACACCACCCCCAAACCGACTGCCCAGGTGTCTGCACCTAGCGCAGCAATGCCATGGAGCGTCACTCCTGTCATCGGCCAAGCCGCTAAAATCAACCCAGCCGATGAGCAAATCAGCTACCTAGCAGCCTATGAACTAGTTAAAAACAAGCATTTTGATGAGGCGCTGCCTGTCATGCAATCTTTTGTGTCACGATACCCACAAGGTGGATATACCGGCAATGCACAATACTGGCTTGGCGAACTTTACATGGTCAAAAAAGACTACCCTAAAGCTATTTCACATTTTGAAATTGTCTTAGATAAGTTCCCATCATCTAGCAAGTCCGCAGCTAGCCTATTAAAAATAGGCTATGCTTTAGCATTGACCGGAAAAAAACAAGATGCGATCGATCGCTTACAGCAGGTTGTCAAAAATTACCCAGATACAACAACTGCAAAACTTGCCAAAAATAAACTAGACGCACTCACGAGCTAATGAAAGATTTTCAAGACGAATTACGCATCACTGAGATTTTTTATTCGTTACAGGGTGAGTCTGTAACGGTAGGTTTGCCTACCGTATTTATTCGTTTAACTGGCTGCCCTCTTCGTTGTCAATATTGCGACACAGCCTATGCATTCACTGGGGGTAACACCTTATTGATAAACACCATCCTTGACACCGTTGCCTCATTCAATTGCCATTATGTGTGCGTCACTGGTGGCGAACCATTGGCACAACCTGCTGCTATCAACTTACTACGTCGCTTATGTGACAAAGGATTTGCGGTCTCTCTTGAAACAAGTGGTGCAATGGATATCGCCAACGTAGATCCCCGCGTGATGATTGTAATGGATTTAAAAGCACCAGGTTCGAAGGAGTCAGCAAAAAATCGCTTAGAAAACATTAAACTTCTTAAATCATCTGACCAAATTAAATTTGTGTTATGTTCTCAAGAAGATTATGTATGGGCCTGCCAAATGATTGCCACACATCGCCTTACAGAGCAAACCCAAGTGCTCTTTTCTCCGAGTTTTGGACAATTAGATCAAGCGTTATTAGCAGAATGGATATTAGCTGACCACCTTCCTGTTCGCTTTCAACTACAACTTCACAAAATCCTATGGAATGATGCCAGAGGCCGCTAGATCGGATCAAAATCATGATACACTTTTGCCACATCCTTCCTGTGAATTTTGAAGATTTAGGAGAATAACCGATGCAATGGTTTGCTCAAGCCCCATCTAATATTGCCCTCATCAAATATATGGGCAAGAAAGACCCCAAAACAAATATTCCATTAAATCCATCTCTTTCTTATACCCTCAATCAGTTGTTAAGTAGTGTCATGCTTGAAGAGCACTCTGGAAAAAAGGATCTTTGGGAGCCTTTAATCACCCCAGGAGGAAATAGATTAACTTTATCCGAAAAAGAACAAGAGCGTTTCCTAAACCATCTCTTGCGACTAAAAGATCACTTTCAATATTCAGGGGCTTTTATTGTTCGTTCGACGAATAATTTTCCTCATAGTAGTGGATTGGCAAGTTCTGCATCGAGCTTTGCGGCTTTAACCAAATGCGCATATTTGGCGTTGAGCGAGCTTAAGCGAATACCATTGCCCTCCTTAACGGAGCAAGCACAGATGAGTCGGCTAGGTTCAGGCTCATCTTGCCGTTCTTTTTTTTCTCCCTGGGCTATCTGGGATGAAGAGGACGTCAAGGAGACTCAACTTCCCTTTCAAGAGCTCATCCACCAAGTCATTATTATCAGCCATGACGAGAAAAAAGTACCTTCCTCAGAAGCACATTCTCGAATCAACACCAGTCCTCACTACCCCTTAAGAGCACAACAAGCAAAGGAACACTTGAAAACGCTACTGGCAGCCTTTGAAGCACATGATTGGAAAATGGCATATGAAATTTGTTGGCGAGAGTTTCAAGATTTACATCTGATGTTTGCAACAAGTTGTGAGCCCTTTTTCTATATGACCGACCAAACCAAAACTGTATTAGCATTATTACAAGATGAATGGGTCAAAAATGGCGACGGCCCGATTGTCACCATGGATGCAGGACCCAACATTCATTTACTCTATCGCCCTGACCAAACAGAGTTGGCACGTATTTTTAAGCAAGATCACATGATAGGCAATTACGATGTCCTATGATTTTCAAACCACCACACATGGAAAATGGATATTAGCAGGTGAGCATGCAGTGATACGTGGTCATGGTGCGCTGGTTTTTCCGATACCAACAAAGGAGCTCACCCTGTCTTATCATGAATCATCAACTGAGTTGAGCGCCAACTTCACAGGAGAAAGTGGCGCTGATACGCACTTGTTGTTTTGGAGCGTGTTAGAACAAGGCATGCAACTCCTAGGCCGTTCCCTGAATAGTTTAAGTGGCCATTTTGACTTGTTCAGTACTATACCAGTCGGGGTTGGCATGGGCGCATCAGCCGCACTTTGTGTGGCTGCATCTAGGTGGTTTACATCAAGAAAGATGCTACCCCATGATAAAATACCCCATTTCGCAAGGGAATTAGAAAATCTATTTCATGGACAAAGCAGCGGCCTTGATATTGCCGGAGTTTCTTCAAGCCTAGGCGCATATTTTCAACAAGGTCGCTGTACTCCGCTAACCCCGAGCTGGCAACCCCAATGGTACCTATCTTCGTGTGGACAAATTGGTATAACCGCCCACTGCATTCAACAAGTCCAAAAACTCTGGGCAATGGATCAGAAGAAGTCCAGAGAGATTGACCAACAAATGGCAGAAGCAGTCAGTCTCGCACAATTTGCACTTAAACAAGAAACCACTGAATCGCTAGCGCATCTTGTTACAGCCTTCAAGTGTGCTGGAGATTGTTTTCAACAATGGGGGCTTGTGAGCGACAGTTTACAAATGCATATGGATAAATTATCAAACGCTGGAGCACTGGCTGTTAAGCCAACAGGTTCAGGCGGTGGGGGTTATGTGATTAGTTTATGGGATACCAGTCCCCCAGAGATGTCAACGGCATTTATCCCTGTCTAAAGGGTTTAATCCCGACACTGATAAAAAACTTCACCCTCTTTAACCATCCCTAATTCGTAACGGGCTTGCTCTTCAAGAGCTTGCTCGCCTGATTTGAGCTCGAGAATATCAGCTTCAACTGCACGATTTCTCGCAGCTAGCAATTGGTTTTGTTGCTCTTCTTCTGCCAACTTTCGCTCAAGATTGAGCCATTGCTTTACGCTACCATCGCCAAGCCATAGCTTGAACTGAATACCTAGTAAAAGAAGGATTAAGACGATAATGGTGGAGCGCATAGGTAAACTCTTTAGATATATTAGTCTATTGTATCTCGGCTTTAAATGAAGTAACAGATATGACTGTTGTATCTATGAACTGATTTCGCTAAAGTGGCTATAAACACATTTACCCAAAAGCGATGATGATGCTCAAAACAACGACAATTGAATATACCGAGGCAGGCATTGTTTTCCAAGCATTTGTAGCCTTCGAAAAATCACACACTGATCCAAAACCCTGCGTCATGATTGCTCATGACTGGTCTGGCCGTACTGATTCTTTTTGTGAAAAAGCAAAACAGTATGCAGCCCGCGGGTATGTTGGTTTTGCACTTGATATGTATGGTGATGCAAAAACAGGCAGCACCATTGCAGAAAAACAAGCTTTACTTTCCCCCATCATGGAAAACCGCGCCGTCGTCACAGAGCGAATGATCCGTGCATTTGATAGTGCAGCAGGCCTTCCAGAAGTTGATAATAACAAAATTGCAGCCATCGGTTACTGTTTTGGTGGACTATGTGTTCTTGATTTAGCCCGCGCTGGTGCCGATATAAAAGGTGTTGTTAGTATTCATGGTTTGCTCACCTCACCTGAACAGGTTCAATGTGAACATATACGCTCTAAAATTCTGGCTTTACACGGCTATGATGATCCTATGGTACCACCCCAACAAGTCCAACAATTTGCCTCTGAAATGACCTTGAAAAAAGCGGATTGGCAAGTACATATGTATGGGCGCACCCAACATGCTTTCACCAATCCAGAAGCTCATGATGTCAAACTGGGATTGGTATACAACGATCTTGCGTGTAGGCGCTCAACTCAAAGTGCCGATGCCTTTTTGGAAGAGATTTTCTCACCCCAAGGGTAGTTAACAGCCGAAAACCCCGCATAGGGAAGATGAGCAATCTCGTGGATACGCAGTAACTGATTGTATTTTGCAACTCTATCCATACGGCATAGTGAACCCGTTTTGATCTGCCCACAACCACTTGCAACGGCTAAATCAGCAATAAAGGTATCTTCCGTTTCGCCAGAGCGATGCGATAAAACACAACGATAGCCATTTTTCTTTGCCAATTGCATGGCTTGCCTGGTTTCAGTTAGCGTACCAATTTGATTGGGCTTGATAAGAATTGCATTGGCGATTTTATCTGAAATCCCACGAGCAAGGATGCTTGGATTTGTGACAAACAAATCATCTCCGACCAACTGTAAACGCTGACCCAGCGCCTTGGTTAATTGTTGCCAACCGGTCCAGTCGCCCTCATCCAAGCCATCTTCAATACTTATGATGGGATAATCGTCAACAAGTTTCGTATAATATTCAATTAATGCTGGGCTATTGAGCATTTTATTTTCTGAAGTCAAATGATAGCATCCATCTGTATATAGCTCAGACGCCGCCACATCGAGCGCAAACACAATATCTTGTCCGAGACGAAACCCTGCACTTAGCACGGCCTCACTTAATATATCCAATGCCTGACGATTGGACCGAAGATTAGGTGCAAAGCCACCCTCATCGCCAACCGAGGTCTCTAAACCTGATTTAATCAGCACTTTTCGCAACACATGAAAAATTTCAGCCCCCATCTGAAGTGCCGTGGGAAAATCATGAGCACCAATGGGCATAATCATAAATTCTTGAATATCAACATTATTATCAGCATGTGCACCACCATTGAGAACATTCATCATTGGGACTGGCATCACCATAGGTTCATCTTGATTGAGTGCCGAAAATAGCGACTCTCCATTTGCAATTGCAACGGCCCTAGCCGCAGCCAAAGAGACTGCTAGAATTGCATTCGCGCCTAAGCGTGATTTATTTTCAGTACCATCTAATGCACATAATTGAACATCTAAATGTGCTTGTGTTTCAATTGTAAAACCAGTGAGCACCTTTTGCATTTCATCGTTGATGTTATTTACTGCTATCTGTACCCCTCGCCCTGCATAGCGGGCCTTATCATTGTCGCGCAACTCATACGCCTCATAGCGACCCGTTGAAGCACCCGAAGGCACACTTGCTCGTCCTATCACCCCGTTCTCTAAAATAACATCCGCTTCTACTGTCGGATTACCGCGGGAATCTAATATTTCACGCCCCTTCAAACTTGCAATGCGCATGCCTATTCCTTAAATCTCTTCATTTTGACTGGACGACAAGTATATACAATTGTTCCGTTAGGGTGAAATTGGAGTATAATTTCCTATCGAGTTCTTTTGAAGGCAGCTTCTGATGGGTAGAATATTTAATATGTTTGGGCCATCTCCAATCAGGCCACTGGAGCAGCACATGCACAAAACCTATCTATGTGCCAAGCAACTTCTACCTTTTTTTGAAGCAGTTCTTGCACAGGACTGGCCAACAGCAGCAGGAATCCAAGAGAAAATTGTCTCTATGGAGAAGGAAGCCGATCTCATCAAACGCGACCTGCGTCTGCACTTACCCACAGGGCTCTTTCTTCCTGTTGCACGCACGGACTGTCTCGAATTACTCAGTGCTCAAGATAAAATCGCCAATAAGGCAGAGGATATTGCAGGCCTTATCATTAGTCGACAAATGATCATTCCTGACGCACTATCTAGGCTTTTTTTACCGTTCCTGCGTCGCTGCCTTGATGCGGCAAAACAAGCTTGCAAAGCGATTAACGAGCTTGACGATCTGTTAGAAAGTGGTTTTCGCGGGAATGAAGTTAAAATTGTCGAAGATATGATCGTAACCTTAGACGAAATCGAGCATGATAGTGATGAAAAACTTAACGAAATTAGACACCGTATCTTTGAGTTGGAAAGGGACTTACCAGCCATCGAGATTGTCTTTCTCTATAAACTTGTCCAATGGGTCGGTGATTTAGCCGACCACGCCCAAACCGTGGGCGGACGACTCCAAATTCTCATTGCGCGGTAAATATATTATGGAATATTCTCAAGTTTACCTTATTATCGCAATTACCCTCTGCTTCCTTATGACATGGGGGGTTGGTGCTAATGATCTTGCCAATGTGATGAGCACCACTATGGGCTCTAAGGCCGTGAGTGTCAAACAGGCCATGTTGATTGCTGTAATTTTTGAATTTGCAGGCGCCTTTCTTGGCGGTACTGGCGTCACCGAAACCATGCGCGATGGGATTATTAATACCTCACAATTATCCCAACAACCCTTGGTTCTCATTGAAGGGATGCTTGGCGTGCTTCTTGCATGCACAATATGGATGAATTTAGCCAGCTATTTCGGTCTACCCGTATCCATCACCAATGCGCTGGTAGGTTCAATGGTTGGTTTTGGTAGTATGGTTTTAGGTGCTGATACTGTCCACTGGAATCAGGTCTACCATATCGCCATTGGTTGGGTTACATCACCTCTCATTGCGGGCGTTACCGCTTATTTCTTATTTTTCACCATCCAACAAGCTATTTTTGTACAAAACAATCCACTTGAGAAAGCCAAGCTTTATATGCCAATTTACCTATTCATGATTGGATCCATGCTTTCTTTTATCACCGTCTTCAAGGGTTTAACACATTTTAACATTCATCTAAATTTTAAACAAAATCTGGCTGTTACTTTAGCCACCAGCATCACTATTACAATCATTGGGATGATCTTTATTCGCCGCATCGCCGAGCCCTCCAACATGAAGCGGCGCGAACTATTTTTGCAAGTTGAGAAGTATTTTGCCGTGCTAATGGCGATGACCGCATGTGCAATGGTTTTTGCCCATGGCTCAAACGATGTTGGTTTAGCTGTTGGTCCCTTAAGTATTATCTATAGTTTAGTGGCTCATCCTCACCAAACGTTCGGCGCGCTAGATTATCCTGCATGGATCATTCTTTTAGGCTGTTTTGGTGTTGTCAGCGGGTTGCTTATTTATGGAAGGAAAGTCATTGAAACCGTCGGTAGTTCGATTACAGCCTTAACACCTAGCCGTGCATTTGCAGCTACCTTGGCCGCAGCAACTACAGTGGTTGTAGCGACAAGTATCGGCATACCAGTATCAGCAACACAAACTTTGGTAGGCGCAGTTCTTGGTGTAGGACTTGCTCGCGGTATCGGTGCTTTAAATCTAATTGTGATCCGAAATATCTTTACATCGTGGATTTTAACTTTACCAGCAGCGTCCCTTCTAACGATTTTAGCCTACATAAGCCTGCATGCTCTAATTGGCTAGATCACGTACCAGGTCTTAGTGGAGCCCAACTCCACTAGAATCCTTCCCAGTCAATTGTTTCTTCTTGAGGCCTAACCACTGAATCCCTGAACTCTGCAATGCGCCGATGCTTTTCGATCTCTTTTAATTGTGAAGGAGTTTTTTCGTGGTCTCTGTCAAACTCAAATAAAAATCGATCGTAAGTACTTACGAATGCTTTATCAATATCAAGTTTATTCATAGTGATACTCTGGTAATAGATTCTCATTAATCTGGCAATTCTAACGGTTTTTCATTAAAGTTACCACCGAACACACTCGGCACATAATAAAAACCAAGAGAGAATCAACATGTCTATCAAAAAAGCGGAGTTACATGTCCATCTTGAAGGCTCCATCTCACCACAGATGGCACTAAAGCTGGCAAAAAGAAATAATCTATCCCTCCCAGAGGGCTTTATTGCACAAGATGGTGATAGTTATGTATTCCGTGATTTTCTTCATTTTCTAAAAGCTTATGACACGCTCGCAGCACTCATTAAAACACCTCAAGATTATTATGATATCACCTTCGATTATTTGCGCATCAATGCCTTAGAAAGCACATTATATGTTGAAATGTCTTATTCCCCGGACCATGCAGAGCAATCAACTGGCATTCCCTCCATTGAGCATCTTCGTGCCATTCAGCAAGCTATAGACGACGCTTACGATCAATACGGCATTATTGGTCGAATCATCATTATTGCTGTGCGACACTTTGGTGCCAACGCTGTCACTCGAGTTGCCAAACAGGTATGTAAAAGCACGGTACCTTGTGTTACAGGCTTTGGTTTGGGTGGTGACGAAGCTAACTTCCCACCTAAATTATTCAAAACAGCCTATCAAATTGCTCACAAAGACGCAGGGTTGTTTTGTACCGTCCATGCAGGTGAATTTGCACCTGCCAGCAGCATGCTTGAAGCCATTGAACATTTACCTATTCAACGCATAGGACACGGCGTTCAAGCCATTCATTCCCCTGAAACTTTAGCTTTGCTTAAAGAGCGCCAAATAGCCCTTGAAGTCTGCCCAACAAGCAACATCAAACTCGGTCTTTTCAGCAACATGGACAGCCATCCTTTTCCAAAACTTATGAAAGCAGGGATTATCTTAAGCCTTAATTCCGATGATCCGCCCTTCTTTGGCACCAATTTGGCACAAGAGTATGCCCTAACACAAGATGCGTATCACTACTCAGATGAGGAGATGTCGGCCATCACGTCGATGGCTATTGAGAGTGCCTTTGTTGATGAGGAAACAAAAAACGCGCTACGCGCCAGAATGTAAAACGACTGAGGGCCAAGGTTCACACTCCTTGGCCCAATTAGTTTTTGATTAATCTACATCTTCCATATACATACGTAATTTCTTCATTGCATTTTTTTCTAACTGACGTACCCGCTCAGCTGACACCCCATATTTCTCTGCCAAGGCATGTAAGGTCACGGCTTTATCATCAACCAACCAGCGATGCTGCAAAATATCTTGGCTACGCTCATCTAAACGAGCCAGGGCTAAATGAAGCTTTTCCCGCTGTTGCAAGCCACCATCTTCCTGCTCACAAAGCTTGGCGGGATCACTATTTTCATCAAATAAGTAGCGCGCTGGAACAACCCTCGTAGCCTGTTCATCATCGTCTGCATCGGTTGCATCAAAAGATGAATCCATGGCATTTAGTCTCAACTCCATATTCAGCACTTCTTCACGGCTGACGCCCAAATCCTGCGCTACTGCATCAACTTCCTCATGAGTGAGCCAGCCTAGGCGCTTTTTCATCTGGCGCATGTTAAAAAACAACTTACGCTGAGCTTTTGTGGTTGCCACCTTCACAATCCGCCAATTATGTAGAACAAATTCGTGAATTTCAGCTTTTATCCAATGCACAGCAAAAGACACCAAGCGCACACCCATTGTTGGGTCAAAACGCTTCACAGCCTTCATTAAACCAACGTTACCTTCTTGAATAAGATCATTTAACGGCAGACCATAACCCAAATAACCTCGCGCAACGCGAACAACATACCGCAAATGAGCAAGCACCAAACGCCGCGCACCTTCAAGATCACCATCCGCCTGAAAGCGCGTAGCACATTCTAGCTCCTCTTCAGCGGTAAGCATGGGAATTTGATTAACGCGATAAATATAGGCATCAAGACTGCCTATCGGTACACTCATAGATTGTAAATCAAATTTCATACGACATTCCTCTGATAACCAAACCAGACTGGGGCATTATACCACATTTTTAAATGCTTGTTGAGTGGCAAAAATTTGCCCCTGCCTTCTATCTCACGCCTCAACCGTTGCCAATTGCCCCTTGAGAGAGAATGCTGCTCCTAGCAAACCTAGAAAAATAGAAAAAAGGATCAATAAAATTGCTTCTATCAGCGAAAACCCTTGAAGGGAAAAGTCCATTTGATAAGCTTCGGTAACTTCATTTAGAGCATGCGATAAACCCAAAAGAAAGACTCCAAGCAAAAACAACGCTGTAAGCGCTCCTACAAAACCATAAACCATGCCTGAGTACAAAAAAGGTCTAGCAATATAGGCATTTTTAGCACCAATTAATTTCAGCACTTTGATTTCCTCGTGCCTAGTATGAAAATTCAAGCGCAATGTGTTGCTCACGATAAAGATCACAGCAAAGCCCAAGAGAAACACCAAGCCATGAAACAATCGAGAAAGGAACACCAAGATAGCTTTAAGCTTCTGAACCCAGTCAAGATCAAATTTAACAAGATCAACACCAGGATAGGCCTTCAAGATAAGATACAACGCTTCAAGTTTTTCACTTTGCTCCAAAGAAGCCTTGGGTGTAACTTCAATCACTGCCGGCAACGGGTTTGAAGGCAAGTAGCGAATAATTTCCTCCATACCTGTCTGCTGACGCAACTCAAGTAGCCCCTGTTGCGCGGTAATGAGCAGAGCCTTACTGACTCCTTCAGTCTCACGAATTTTTAAAAGCAGGTCGTTTTCCTCCGCAGGACTCAGCGGAATCTTCAGATAGAGCGAAATATGCCCTCCACGGTCCCAAGTTGATGTCAGTAGCTTGAGATTATCCATTGCAACCCATAGCAGTGCCGGAAGCATGAGGGTGATCGCTATCACCAATATAGTCAGTCCATTTGCCCAAGGCCTTTTACATAGCGTATTGAAGCTTTGACATAATGCCTGTAGATGAAATGTACCTATAGACTTAAGATAACTTAGCATAACCGCCCACCCTTGAGCATCACAATTCGATGCCGCATACCCGCAATCAATGCAAGATCATGCGTTGCAACGATAACAGAAACACCCGCTTGATTAAATTGGGCGAAAAGTTTCATCACATCTGCAGACATTGAAGGGTCGAGGTTACCTGTCGGCTCATCGGCAAGTAACAATGCTGGTTTATGAACCACAGCACGTGCAATACCAACACGCTGTTGCTCGCCTTGAGACAAATGCATCGGGCATAATTTTTGTTTAGAAAGAAGTCCTACCATATCAAGAACAGTACTTACCCTTTTTTGAATTACGTGTGGGAGAAGGCCTTGAATATGCAGCGGCAACGCAACATTGTCGAATACACTTCGATCATTTAAAAGGGTGGGAGACTGAAAAGTAATACCTAAGCCGCTGCGAAAAGCCGGAATATCACCCTTTTTTAATTGTTTTAGACTCACTCCATTGACTTCAATCTCCCCGGAAGTAGGCGCTTCTAATCCTGCCACCAATTTCAAAAGCGTACTTTTACCAGCGCCAGAATGACCCGTGAGAAAAACCATTTCCCCTTTTTGAACAGCAAAATCAACCTGGGCTAAAGCTTCAAAACCACCTGGGTAGCGCTTGGTCACTTCTTTAAACGTTATCATCATTGAATATCGCTTCAACAAATTGAGTTGCATTAAAGGGTTGTAAGTCGTCAATGCCTTCACCAAGCCCTAGAAATCTAAACGGTAACTTTAGCTCCTTAGCAATAGCGAATAAGATACCGCCTTTGGCCGTTCCATCAAGTTTAGTCATAGTGACGGCCGTCAAACCAATAGCAGCATGAAATTGGCGCGCTTGATTTAACGCGTTTTGTCCAGTACTCGCATCCAAAATTAGCATAGTTTCGTGAGGTGCTTCCAGGTCGCATTTTTGCATCACGCGCTTTACTTTTTTTAGTTCTTCCATCAAGTTATTCTGGGTATGAAGCCGACCTGCAGTATCAGCGATCAAAACATCAATCCCACGTGCTTTAGCGGCACTTAACGCATCAAAAATTACCGAAGCGCTATCAGCGCCAGTGTGTTGTGCAATCACTGGAATCTGATTTCGTTCACCCCAAATTTGCAATTGCTCAACAGCTGCAGCACGAAACGTATCCCCTGCGGCCAACATCACACTTTTCCCGTGCTGTTGAAACTGCTTCGCAAGCTTCCCAATCGTTGTCGTTTTTCCCGCCCCGTTAACACCTACCATCAGAATCACTAACGGTTTTTTCGTCGAAGAAAACAAGGGTGGTTCCTCTTTATTTTGCAAGAGTTCCGTCAGTTTAAATTTCAACCGCGCCAACACAGCTTCGCCGTCAGTCAACTGATGTCTTGCCAAGCCTTCACTTAATTCGTGCAAAATAGCTTGGGTAGTATCAATACCGACATCAGCACCCAAAAGCAAGGTTTCCAACTCTTCTAGGAGCTCGTTATCAATATATTTTTTGCCCAACAACAACTGGCCAATACTTTCGCCCAATTGGTGCCGCGTTTTACTGAGCCCTTGACGAAACCGTTTGACGAGTCCTGGCTTTGAAGGAGGGTCAACAAGAATCTCATTCGCTAGCGCATCAATTGAACTTTCATCGGTGCCGGTGGTCTCTTGTTCACGCTTAAACCATTTAATCATTTCCAAAATCCTAACATATACAAAGCACGTGAAATATGAAATTCTATCATCTTTTTCTCTCTGGAGGTGCCATGCACATCGTCTTATTGGTGCTATTTACAATACTCGGCACAGTTTCATACAGCCAAACCACTGAATTTATCCTAGATAATGGCTTAAAAATCCTCGTGAAGGAAGACCATCGCGCGCCAGTGATTGTGACGATGATTGGTTACAATGTAGGTTCAGCCGATGAGCCGGGCGGGTTAACAGGGATTTCACATGCATTAGAACATTTGATGTTCAAAGGTACAACAAAATACCCTTTGGGCACGTTCTCTAACATCATCGCAGCAAAAGGTGGGCAAGAAAATGCATTAACAAGCCATGATTTCACGTTTTTTTACGAAAAAATGGCGTCGAAGGACCTTGCAACCTCTCTAGCGTTAGAGGCAGACCGCATGCACAATCTGCTGTTCGATGAACACGAGTTTCAACATGAAATGAAGGTCATTCAAGAAGAAAGACGCATGCGAACCAATAATAACCCCCAAGCACTCACTTTCGAGCGTTTTCTTGCCACCGCACACTTAACCCCCCCTTACCATCATCCAGTCATTGGCTGGATGAACGATATAAAACATTTAACAGTTGAAGATGCTAAACAATGGTATCAAAACTACTACAACCCCAATAATGCGCTGCTGATTGTAGTAGGCGATGTAATACCGAAAGACGTATTCGAGCTCGCCAAGAAGTATTTTGGTCAGCTAAAAAAAGGGCCTTTAATCGAGCATAGGCAACAACAGGAACCACCACGTCTAGGAAAAAAAATCACCCAGGTACTCACATCCTCAAGTCTCTCGATGCTTATCATAGGCGTCACAGTTCCTACAGTGAATACGGTTACAAAAGATAGTAACCTTGATCCTTACGCTTTAGAATTAATAGCAGGATTGCTTGATGCAGGGGACAGTGGGAGATTAACCACAGATCTTATTCAAAGAGATCGTATCGCAAACAACATCAATGTGTCTTACAATTTATATGCGCGATACCAGACCCAATTCATCATTGCGGGTACGCCCAATAAATCTCAGAGCTTAGCCGATCTAAAGCGTGGAATATTAAGCGAACTTACTCAACTTAAAAAAGAACTGGTAACAGTAAACGAATTACAAAGGGTCAAAACACAGATCCTCGCCCAAAAAACCTTTGAAAAAGATTCATTGTTTGGCCAGGCGATGGAAATCGGCGTATTGGAAATTAACGGCATCAGCAAAGATGCTCAGATTCGCTACGAGGAACAACTAAACCGTATCACGCCTCTCATCATTCAAAACACTGCTGAACGCTATTTCCAAGCTAAAGAAATGACAGAAGCCATCATGAACCCATCAAACAATTAATTTGCCTCCAGGAAAGTATTACAATGAGAACTCTACTAATTACCTTAATGTTGATTGCCATCCAAGAGCCCCTCGCGGCAAATCAATTTGACCCCATACGCTGGCAAACTCAAGCGGGCACTCACGTTGTTCTCTACCGAGCAATGGAAGTACCGATGCTTAATATCAGCCTCGCCTTTAAGGCAGGCTCTGCTTATGATGCCCAAAACTTTGGTTTAAGTGCGTTAACCACTCGACTAATAAATCAAGGCAATCTTGGATTTAATGCTCAAGAAATAGCTCAACAGCTCGCTAATACTGGCGCCCAATTTCAAGGCCAGGCTGATCGAGATATGGTCGTATTGAATTTAAAAACCCTAAGCAATCATACGGCCTTAAATGCGGCCATCAACACATTCGCCATGGTGATTAGCCATCCTGATTTTACACAACAAGCGTTTGCTCAAGAACAACAGCAACAGCTCAACGCTATCGCCCAAATTAAAAATCTTCCTGACGAAGTTGCGAATCAAACTTTCTTTCAAGCACTTTACCATCATCACCCATATGCCCATCCAATTCTTGGTGACGAGCAATCAGTGAAGAACCTTAACATACAGCAGGTGCGAGATTTTTATCATCAATTTTTTGTAAAGAGTAACGCTTATTTAATTTTTGTGGGAGCAATTGACAAAAAGGAAGCCGATGCCTTGGCGAAACAACTACTAAAAGATTTACCGAAGGGGCAAGAGGCCCCAGACATTCAACCTGCAAAACCCTTGACTGAAGAGATCAATATCGAAGTACGGTTTCCCTCCTCACAAACGGTCTTGCGACTTGGTCAACTTGGAATAACCCACCAAGATCCAAACTATTTTCCACTTCACATTGGAAACTACATTCTCGGTGGTGGACATATAACCTCGCAACTCTCTCGAGAGCTTCGAGGCAATCGAGGACTCACCTACGGGGTCCATAGTCAATTCTCGCCAATGCCAGGTGTTGGTCCTTTTCTAATTGCATGTGCAACCAAAGCATTACAAATCAAATCTGCCATCAAAGTAATTGATGATACATTAGTGCGTTTCATCAACGAAGGGCCGACTGAAGAAGAATTATCTGCGGCCAAAAAATATTTAACAGGAAGCTTCCCTATTTCACTCTCAAGCAATCAAACCATGGCAGAGGTCTTGCTTAGAATAGCTTTCTACCATCTACCGGATGATTATCTAAAAACCTATATTCGCAGCATCAACCACGTGACTCGCAAGGATATACAAAAAGCCTTCCAACAAACAATAAATCCACATAACTTACTCCAAGTCACAGTAGGCAAGGAGGATAAATAATGCAAACCATAAGAATTATTGGTGGAAAGTATCGTGGAAAAAAACTCACCTTTCCAGAGCGCCCGGGACTTCGACCAACCAAAGACTTTGTGAAAGAAACACTCTTTAATTGGTTGATGCATAAGATCAGAGGAGCAACCTGCCTTGACGCATTTGCCGGGAGTGGTGCTCTTGGTTTTGAAGCGTTTTCTAGGGGAGCAGCATCGGTCATCTTACTCGAGCAAGATCAATATGCTTATGCTTCACTAGAAAAACATGTTGCATCATTTAACGCCCCAACTGCGATAAACTCCATCAAAACAAACACGCTCGATTTCCTGCAAAAAACAACAATGCAATTCGACATTGTCTTTCTTGATCCTCCCTTTGCTGAAAACCTCATTCAAAGCTGTCTCAACACGCTCGCCATCAGGGCTTTAATATCGCCTGGGGGGCTTGTTTATATTGAATCACCAACTGACATCAACTTCGATGAGGATTTTTGGCAGGTTTTAAAGGTAAAAAAGGCAGGTCAAGTCATTTATGGCCTTTTTAAAATACGTTAAAGGAAAACAAAAGCGCTGAATGAAAAATAAGACAAAACACACTCGCTGGTTTGTTTTTTTCTATTTGGCATTAAAATAATCCGCCACATGCTTATAACTTCAAAAGCTAAGGCTTTTTTCAATGAATACAAAGATTCCATGAATTTAAGACCCACCACTTCTAAGGATTGTTGTGACAAATCCATCACATCTTCTTGACAAGCATCCAGGCTCCTGTTTCAATCGATAGAATAACAATTTATTTTGATGGACAAATGAAAAAGCTACTTCTGCTTTTACTCACATCAGCAATCCTTGCCAGTTGTGCCGGAGGCACCTATAAAAAACCGCCATACAACGACCCGAGTGATGATGCAACCATTAAACTTGCTGAAGCCGCAGATTCTGTCAGTGACTCCATGATGCAGATGGCGCGTGTTGAGAAAGTCATTACCCCCCCTAGAAAAGATAATACACTAACCATTCCAAATGCTTACAACCTCCAAGCAAGAGCGTCTGTTGACTGGTCTGGACCAATTGCTGAGGTGACTGAGCGTGTAGCAAAAGCCGCTCACTTTCGCCTTCGCGTCCTTGGTAAACAACCTGGAGTCCCTGTATTAATAAGTCTCAATGTGCAAGATGAAAGCTTAGCAGAAATTCTGCGTAATATTGACTATCAAGCTGGGAAAAAGGCTTTCATCCATGTTTATCCTAACAGTCAAGTTGTTGAACTACGCTATGCAAAATCATAAACACCTTGCTCTATTTTTTCTCTACATGCTTCTGATTGCGTGTTCAACATCTAATACGCAGATAGGAGACACCGGTTCCCTCCAGGGGCTACAGATGATGGCAAACACAAAAACATCCGCTCAACGAGGAAAACCCAGCACAGGAAGAATCAGAGAAACAGCATTACGCGAAACGGCACTAAGTTTGGGGGCCCAATCAGGTCTTGCTTGGCGCGCTAAATTTATTGACGAGCAACTCGTCAAACAAGCACGTAATCTTGATAAAATTTATGACTTTAATTCATTAACTCTTGAGCACAATATCTTACCTCCTGTGTTACTTGAAGGCAGAAACACCTTAAATCTTGCCGACACCCAAACCATACGCATCTCTGACCGAACCTACAAAGTTGCCAAACAAGCGCGGTTTATTACCACCCCCCCGAATTGGCGACAATACCTATGGATGGATTATAAAAAACCTGAATATCCTCATGTAACCTTGTTACCCAAAACCAAAGAAGAACGCAAAGTATGGTGTTATTTCGTCGATAAAGGTTGGCAAAATGGCGTTGACCAAGCAAATACCATTTTAGAAGAAAGTATTGGGAGAATAAAGGAAGATTTTGCAGGCATGATTTTGTATCGTAAATTACTAGCTATGAACATGGTCTCGCCACCTTACGTTTCAAACACCGACTTAGGTGTTACAGGAGATGGAGGTGAAATTCATATTGATGATAGAGTATTACGTATTACAGCACTGCCTGCCTTAAATGTGAATAGCAATGAGTGGCGTGCAGCTGTTGCTAAAGATGAAGATGCGCTTGATCAACTTCGCTCAATGGAGAAAATAATCAAAACCGCCAAAATCGATATCACTAGTAAAGCTTGGCAACCGGTTATTGCACCTGTCAACTAAGATTTTTTCTAGAGGAACTACCGTTGACTAAGACACATATTAATTTAATGCCAGATGAACCCACTCGGTTCACGCCAGTATTTATGGATAGAATGCTTGAGCATGCAGAAACCTTAAGTGCTTCGGATATCACCATCCAAACCAATGCCCCAATCTACGCTGAAGTTTATGGTGTACTTATCAAAATGACCAACCGCAATCTCTCCAATACTGAACTTGGTGATTTAATTAACTCGATCTATGGTCCCAATGCCACCACTCAGTTACTGTCTGGCAAAGACATCGATACCCATTATGAATTTAAGCCTAACAGAGGAGTGCGCTATCGTTACCGCGTGAATGCAACAGCCTGCCTTGTTGAGGGGCACGATGCTATTCAAATCACGCTCAGGACCATTCCAACAACCCCTCCTAAGCTTTCAAGTATGAATCTACCTCAGAATATCCTTGAGGCAATCGCACCTCAAGAGGGTATTGTATTCATTACCGGCGCAACTGGCTCTGGAAAATCGACTCTTTTAGCCTCAATTATTCGTCAACTTATTGAAACTGAAGACTCCAACCGTAAAGTGCTGACCTACGAAGCACCAATTGAGTTTGTATATGATGAAATAGAAACTGTTTCAGCCATTGTGAGCCAATCTGAAATTCCTCGCCACCTGCCAAACTTTGCCGAGGGTGTGCGTAACGCACTTAGACGCAAGCCAAGACTCATTATGGTCGGCGAATGCCGTGATGCCGAAACCATTAGCGCAGCATTAGAGGCAGCACTCACCGGCCATCCTGTTTATACAACGCTCCACACATCGGGCGTTGCTGAAACCATGCGCCGTCTAGTTACCTCTTTTTCTGGCGAAGAACGCTTAGGGCGCACCATTGATATTTTAGAAACCATACGGCTTTGCATTTGGCAAAAACTTGTCCCAACCATTGATGGTACGCGTGTTGCTTTGCGTGAGTACCTGGTTTTCGATGAGGAAGCGCGGGATATACTCTTGGAGGGAGATCCCAATGATGTAACTACAACGACCAGAAAACTTGTTAGGCAACGCGGCCAATTGATGACACTTGATGCTAAAGAGAAATTCAACCAAGGGATCATCAGTGAGAGAGTTTACAAGCTCATTATTGCGGGCACTAAAGAAGTATTTTAGTAGCTACTCCGCTACTGCGTGTCCAACGGGGAGGATTGACTGCTTTTTAAGGCCTCTTTACATTTTCCCCGGCTCGGTACAAGTATGACGACTCAGGATATAAATCAAAATGGATATAAATACATCGTTATATTATCAAACTGCTCTTGCCTTAAAAGTACCTACTTCAAAAATTGAAGATATTGCTGGTTTTGCAGTTAAGTTGAGCAATCGGCGTTATTTTTTTCGAGGCACCGAGACCCCTTTTAATTGCGGGAGCAGCCTAGGCATTGCTGGTAATAAGTATTGTATGAATAAAATCTTGGGAGCAGCAGGGATCCCTGTTCCTAAAACAATCGCATATAGCGAGGAGGAGTTTAAAAAATATCATATTGATATTCTGATTGAAAATCTTAATTTTCCACTCGTTATTAAGCCAACGAAAGGAACTGGATTAGGTCTTGATGTGCTATGCAACATTACCAATTCCGTTCAGTTAAAAAAACATATGAGTAATCTTTATAAGCGCCACCGGTTCTTATCTATTGAAGAATTTCACTCCGGCCTTAATTCATATCGAGTTTTGGTTTTTTATAATAAAGTCATTGGTGTGACTCAGCGTTTTTCGGCCCAAGTTGTCGGCGATGGCATTCATACAATACGCGAATTAATCGCGATAAGTAATATAGAACGTAAAAAATTGAAAGCAACCGTGTCACTGGGGCCAATTAAAGTTGATGAAGAATATAAAATTCGTTTAAATGAACTAGGTCTTACCTTAGAGTCGATACCCAAGGATAAAGAATCCATTGTTCTTTGTTATGTCTGCAATTCAACTCGCGGAGGAACAATGCACTCATTAGGAAAAACTATATGTAAAGAAAATGCTCGCTTATGTTGTCAAGCAGCTAGAGCATTAGATCTCAATATAGTTGGCTTTGACGTCATGTGTGAGGATATTCTTATCCCCATTGAGAAGTCGCGAGGGCTTATCATCGAGGCAAATCATAATCCTGACATTTCTATTCATGAAAACCCACTAACAGGTATTCGTAATCGAGTCAGCATGATCATTTTACGACGCCTTATTCTAAAACACCCTATCTCTTATCTTATAGGTCTATATAAAGATAGATCCAGCGCTGTTTATATCAAAACCTCTCTTCTTTTTTTTTCCTTACTAGCCGGTAAGTTATTTTTAACATGAGAGACAGAATGTTGAACAAAAAAATACTACAGTATTACAATTTTCCTCAAAGAGCGTTAAGAAATTTAGGAACATTCAATACAAGTTACATGGACACAACTGCAAAAGAGATCTTTTTTCATTATGTAGGAGTAAATGCTGTAGATAGCCATGCTTACCCCGAATTAGATTTCATTAAAGCACAGTGCGCTGAATTTCTATTAAACCTATTCCATGCTAAAAATAATGAGCATTTTCGATATTTTACAGCATCAGGCTCATCAGAGTCTATTTTGCTTGCAATGTTAGTATTAAAAAAACAACATCAAAAACTATCCCCACTTAGGGCTTACAGACCTAACATTATTATCGGTGAAAATAGCCATATAGCATGGTATAAGGCAGCAAGATATTTAAATATAGAATTGCGCGTTTCAGCCTTAAACAGGACGACCTTGACCATTGATAATGATAAAGCAGTCACCTTAATTGATGACAATACCATCGGCATTTGTTGCACTCTTGGCGCACCCACAACGTTACTCTGCGATAATGTTTTTGATATGAACAGTAAACTCATGCAGCATTTCCAAGCCACAGGGCAATTCATTGCTATTCATGTTGATGCCGCCATTGGAGGTTTTATTATTCCCTTTATGCACCCTCATCTGAAGTTTGATTTTAGCTTACCGCATGTTTTTTCTATTAATGTATCAAGTCATAAATATGGCTTAATTTATCCCAGTTTGGGTTGGTTATTCTTACGTAACGCTTCTTGTTTGGATGAAATGTTAGACGAAAGTGATTATTTAGGATCCTCAATAAAACAATTTTCAATACAGTTTTCTCATTCTGCATCGCACTTAATGACTCAATACTATTATATTCAAACCTTAGGTAAATTAGGTTATCAACGTATCATGAATCAACTTTTAGACTACACAGAAAAATTAAAACAAATGCTCATTCACAAACAGGAAAATATCCAGTTTATCGAGAACACGGGTGCGACCTTACCTGGATTAGTATTTACCATAACAAACACAGAGATGGATATTTTATCAAAAGAGTTAAGAGAGAAAAATTGGTATTTACCCGTCTACTCATTGCCAAACTCGGCACTTCAGGTCGCAAGAATAGTCGTACGCCATGGATATAATAGCTCATTAATAGATGAGCTCTCATCGGATATTGTTACAGCACAAGCTGTTACCAATTAGCATTATTCAGCTGATTTTCATTAGCCTATATTAGCACTCTAAGAGATTCTGACTCCTTCGGCATTATTAGTGATCAATTTTCGCCCATACCCTTCACATTAGCACCGCCACTTTCTGATACGGCCTGTTGAGCTTTACCAAGCCCTTTGCTCGCTTCAGCACCGAGTTGTTTGCCCATTTGCATTTGAGCAGCTTGAGTACTTTCACCAGCTTTATCTACTTTGCCTTTTGTTTCTTCACCCCATTGCGACGTATCCTGACCATAACTTTCAGGCGTTCCACCAATCCACCTCAAAACTTTATCAGGAAGAATTGAAATGAGCGTAAACGCCTTAGTAACTACGGTAACGTATAGTGATGTATAAATGAGAATTGAGAA
Organism: Legionella sp.; assembly: GCA_044233795.1. Lineage (GTDB taxonomy): Bacteria > Pseudomonadota > Gammaproteobacteria > Legionellales > Legionellaceae > JBIIJL01. Next base: position 26,239 of record JBIIJL010000004.1, read on the forward strand.
AAAGTACGCATAGATCCCAGCCCATCCGGTATACCCCCCTGAAACGGCTCCTGCAGCTGGTGTATCTTGAAGATCAAGATTAGGGAGTAACATCGCGCCCGCGCCCTCTGTCCCATACTTACTGCTGCCCTGAATAAACCCAATCGCATTATCAAAACCTGCGTTGATGATCCAAACACTAACATAAGATACCGCAATCGCGGCAATATAGCCGATAATCATCATTGAAGGCCTTAAGAAAACATTCATGAGAATCATAATCGCTTGCTCACCCTTACCAAAAGCGTCATGACCTTCTGGATGAGTGACTCCTAAAGCTACAATGGGCGCAGCAACCATAGATTCAATTACCGCCATCAACCACGCAATCGTACCAAAAGTGAAGACCATATAAGGCATGACGGGTACATAGTAAGCCGTAGAATAACCTACGCTTGTCATCACACCAAGCCAAGCGAGCAACATTGGGTATAACATCATTATAATAACAAAGATAAATGCACCAAAAACAGGGATCATTGCACAAGTAATAGCAAGTTCAATAAGATCTATCCAAAGATTTGAAACATAGTTAATGTAATAAGTCCCCATTTGTGCAAGAGCAACCACCGGATTTACTCCGGGTGTATCAATAAGACTCAACCCTCTATCAAAAATAGATTTCATGCCCAATAATGGATATTGAAGAAAGGTCATCACTACTAAGTTTAGAAAAGTCTGAAAGACCTGTAGGAAGAAGTTATAAATAAATCTGAATAGATAATTGTAAAGCAAATCTCCAAACATCCCCATCAAGCATGTCGACCAAAACATAATTTTAAGTTCACCACAACCAAAACTTGTTTCTGGCAATTGATAGGCATTTGTATCGACAGAGATATTCATATTAGCAGCAAATTTTAAGGGATTCATACCGGGCTGACCAGGCAATTTAAGAACTGTGGCATTATTTGTATAACCATAGACAGTTGAAGACCCAAGGCCACCTAAAGGCGCTTTTACCGGGTTTGCTGCATCGGGGGCTGTGATAGTGGAAGGCAACATACCCCACCCATTCACAAGCGTTATCATCGGGATAATCTTGGTAGGATCCTTGTTTAGCCACAAACACAGTTTGCCATAAACCCCAACACAATTCGGAGACGCAAGACTGCCACCAAATATCTTGATAATAGCATTTAAATCGATAGTACTTTTTTCTAGACCCGTTGCACTGTCAGTTGTTCCTGAATTATCATTCGCTTGAATGTTAAGATTAACTAAATCAAAGAAATAACTCCCCGCCATCATCCAGCCCTGGGTAGAAGCATCTTGAATAAAAGCGTGGCTATTACTAGTCGCCTTATCTGAGTTCCCTTGGTTAATCAAATTTAGGGTCGGTTCCATAATGCCATTATAATCTGCAATTGCACCCTGAAATTCAGTACCGTTAAACAAAGGAGCCCCGTTAGAACCTGGGATGTCTCCCCAAAGCACGCAGTTAGGATCAGAACCATCTGTGCACGCCTGACCGCTAGGAGTGAGCGGCACCCCAAACTGCTGAAGGGCGACTTCAGAAAATCGGCCATTAGGGGTTAAATTCTGCGTTTTAATCAAACTAGGATTATTCTCCACCATCACTTGCGCAAGGCTTGACAAGTCCAAATACATCTGTTGGATTGCAATAACCCGAGACATGCGGGCTGTTTTCAAGTCACTCTCTGAAACAAGGCCCTTGAGCGTAGAATTAAATCGGCTATCCTCAAATCTGTTCCATGTAATTTGTCCACATACTCCATTCAAAAAATGATATAGACCATCAGGAAAGTTTGGCATATCCATAGTAAGTGTGGTACTACCCGAGAAGTCCGATTCTTTACGAATAAAATCAACTGAACTAATAAAATTGGGCACACTACTATCACAAAACTCCTTCATATCAGAATCTATCTGGCCAAAACAGGGACCTGTTGAATTTGCCTTTTGTGTTTTGTAAGAATCAAGCTGGTTCTCTAGTTGAGTTTGTATACCCTGCATACAAACCTGACCTGCTAACATCACCTGTGCCGCAAGGGGCACGCCTGAACCACTTCCTCTCATAAGCTCTATCGCAGGATTAGATTGCCCTTGGATAATGACGCCACCTCGGTTGAGATAACTTAATGCCGCATCCCAAACTTTATCTGCTGCCCCGACACCTTGCACGACAACCCACATTACAAAGATCTGCATCAAGCAATAACCTGAGGCTTTGGGTATCAACAGCGTCAAACCAATCACTGAACGCACGGGAACCCAAATTGACGACCATTTTTGCCCAAGCATTTGTCCTTCTTGAGCCGTATTCATGGTTGATACCAACAAGGTATATGTAATTACAATGCCGCCCAAAGCCAATACCGCCGCATTAAAAACTGCAAACATACTACCCATAATCTGGGAGCCAGTACCATGCAAAATACCATCAACCACACCAAACAAATTGCCTAGAAATACCACAGAAAAATCGCTGGCTGGAGGGGAAAAACTTAATGAGCCATCCGCAAAGGCCAACAGCGGGAACAGGATGAGCAAAAATAGAAATAGAATTTTCTTCATGGTTTTTCACCCATTAAACCTTGCTTCAACCATTCCTGAAAGGTGCAGCCAAGTTTCCGTTCTTTAATAATGAAATACCAAAAGTGGTAACGAAATGCCAGGACTACCGCGATGGCAGTCACTATTAATCCTATCACCCCCCCTTTCCATCCTCCATCAACAAAGAGATAAATCGTATATCCAAACAACAAAATTGCACCACAAAGCATGAGTTTACTTAAACGTAATAAACCTATTTGTCTTGCTATAAGATCGCCGTCATTTAGATGTAACCGGTGTTGTATTTCTTTGAAATTTTCTTTCGATACGTTCTTTTGCGGAACAAAAAATTTCTTAAAGCCGCTCAAAAGATACCAAGAAATAGACTTCATGCGTTCCCAATCAATCCACATGGGAATATTGAGGATTCGGCCTATCACTCGCCCGATTCTTGATCTGCGTTTAGGAGCTTGGGATTTTTTTTTCATACACTATCTTGAATTCCAATAGACATTTATATTTCATAATATATGATATTAGTCATCTATAGTGCAAACAACCTTCAATTGACCGTAAAAAAAGAGTAAAAAATGCCCGATCTAAGCCATAAAGCAGCAGCAGAGTACTGGCATGACTACGTTGACCCCATGATTTACCGCGTTGTCACATTTATGGAAAGTGTTGAGGATTGGACACTTGATGGTAACCCAGAGCTTGAAGCAGCCATTGAACAATTGGGTAAAGAGCTAGATGATATCACCTCAATTGATATGAATACGCTTGGTCAAGAAGATAAATTTATTCGCATTGTGGGAAATATTAAATCGGGACGAGGTTTGCGCCTATTACAAGCCATCGATACCGTTCATCCAGGCAGTGCCTCTAAAATTCTTATACATGCCGAAGAAACAAGCATGTCAGTTTTCGATCCGGCTGGTTTTTTCCTTAAAAGAAACATAGTTTTCGAACGGTTACGTTTGTTAGCCCGAGTTTTTTCTGAATATCGACTAAAACTAGTAGCTCGTGCTCTTGAGGGAGAGGAATGATGAATAATAAGTACCATAAGGTTATTTTAACCTTGTTATTAATGACAACCATCAATACCTCTTTAAATGCTGATAGTCCTTATGATCAAAGTGGGCAACAAATCAGCAATAACACAGGGAGCTTGGTCACCTATTTTCTCAATTTAGGCGGCTATTTAGGTTTTGACTTAACGCAACCACCGAAAAGCGTGCCTCCTTCTACCTTGTTGTCGGACACTACCAACCAATTGTTAGGAGCCTCAACTCAGGGCACATCCCAATTACCTTTTTTTAGTTTGCTTTTTGACACATTTATTGGCGCCGTTCCTGTAAACGCAGCTTTGCTGAATACAACACTCAAACAATTTGTGCCAAGCAGTAATTCAGCTTACTCTGTTATCAATGCCTTTGCTAACACAACCTTCCCCTCTTATAATAGTGTAGGCTCACCACAATCAAGCACGGGAACCATCTCTGTAAATAGCGGTATTGACCAACCAACGTATCAACAAGACCCTATCAGCCAGGCCGTGATGAATATTCTTGGCACACCCGATTACAGTTTTTGTATGAATAACAGCGCAACCCAATGGACTGGTGATATTTTTGGCAGCGGAGCATCAAGCACACAACCTAACTACCCCGATTGCCATTACCTCTCTTCGCTCAATGTGGTCAGTAATGTCATTGGTACATTGCCTAAACCACAAGATTTTTTCTCACCAAAATATAACCAACTGTTTTTGAGCCAACTCAACAGTAACCTATTAACAGCTCCACTCTTACTAGATACTAACGCCACAGAACAGTCAACTGGAAATACCCCAAACCAAGGCAAACCAGGCGCGCTAACAGCCCAGAGTCAAGCGCAACAAGCAGCGAATTTTATTCGTTATGCCAGTGGCTCTGTGGTGCCTGTTGTGTTACCCAAGTTTTCAGACTACACAAAACTTTTTGCTCAGGCATCTTCAACTGATGGCAGTTTTAGCCAAGGGGTGGTCATTCAAGCTCAGTCGACGTTGGCTAATTATCTGGCCGGGCTGCGAGTATATGCTGCTCAAAGTTCCGTGGGTTTCAGTAATCTTTACTATATTTTATCCAAAAGACTGCCTCAAAATATGGGGGCCTCTAACGCCCAATCCATTTCAAGTCAGGCTCTAAGTGAATTTACCATGGCCACTTGGAGACTGTACAACCCGAATGGCGGCTCCAATACCGCCTGGCTCAATCAACTAGATAAGGCATCCGCATCATCCGTTCAAAAAGAAATAGCGACGCTGCTTGCTGAAATCAACTACCAACTTTATCTTAATCGTCAACAAGACGAGCGCTTACTGTTGACAAACACGATATTGCTCTTCCAAAATGCTCGTGCAGGCCAGCCCTCAGCCCCATCAACTTCCGATGGGTCTCAACCAACGCCACCCCAATCACCAACAGGGCATTAGTCTGATTGAAAGATAGAGCGAAGAACACTGTCAACTCTGTCAATCACTTCGTTTAGGGGTATAAGCTGCATCGTATGACGACCGTGAGCATGTGTACCCCATACGTTGGTTTCAGGTGATTTCTTTAAAATAGAAATCACCGCTTCACCGTAGTAATCAACAGCTAAATGCCGATAAGTATAAGGCCCTGAAACCTCTGCACTCGTTACTGCATGTAACGCGACTACAGGTGTTCCCATGGCCGCTGCCATATGAGATGGTCCGGTATCAGGGCATAGCAGAAGACAGGCTTTATCGATGAGAGCAAGCAAACGCTTGGGCGTTGTTTTTCCAATGAGGTTAAGCACCTTAACGGAGCCCTCAATCGCATCCCCTAAAGATTTGTCGTAGGCCATAGGCCCACCAGTGAGAATGACCTGCGCTTGCCAAGTATTCTGTAGATGTTTGATAACCTCAATATAGTGCTCAACGGACCAACTTCGCTCAGGCTTGCTTGCAGCTGGGTTAACCAAAACGAGTGGACGTGCTGTATGAGATAATTGATCCAAGGCCCATTGTTGATCTTCAATCGCTATAGGCAGATCCCAACGGATGATTTTTTCCTCAACACCAAGAGCTGAAGCAAATTTAAGAAATCCATCCAACGTATGCTCATTTCCAGGACTGATAGTTTCGCGCACAAAAAAACCATGACCATCTTTGGCTCGAAGCTTGTCGTAACCAATTTTTCTAGCCGCGTTGATTAAAGGGTATAATAAATTGGCACGAAGACTCGCTTGAGCTGCCAATAATACATCGAAAGAACGCCCATGTACGCGTTTTTTAAATCGCCAATAATCTGCAATGGTGCTCGGTTTGTCAATAACGATAAATTCAACTCCATCCATGCCCTCAACAAGATCATACGCGGGACGAGAAATTACCCAGGTCAGAGATATTTCAGGCAAATAAGCTTGGAGCGTTCTTATCAAGGGCACAATCATCAATGCATCGCCCAAAGCTGACAAGCGTACGATACAAATAGAACGAGGGGCTTGCTGTATATCTTTGTACTTTTTAGTCATCTTGTAAAACAAATAGCGTGCCGCAGTACGGACAAAGTTCTTCCCTGCTTTCTTCGATAGGTAAATACACCTTAGGATGAGCATTCCACAATTCCATAGCACTCGTAGGACAGCTCAAAGGTAGATCTCGCTGGTGAACAACATACTTTCTCTTGGTGCAGGCCGGTTTTTTTTTGCTCTCGGACATTTTTTTCTCCAGAAATAACTCTTCTCTTCTACAGCTTGAAATTATCCAATATTTGTTCTGTGATAGCCATGATTTCAGTAAGCTTCAATTGATTTTCTGCAACAAGAATATGCCCCTCTGGCCAATGACGTAGCCACGTCAATTGGCGCTTAGCCAACTGCCTAGTGGCGGCAATACCTTTTAAAGAAAGTTCATGCAGTGGAAGACTTCCTTCAAGATAATCCATCACTTGGCGGTAGCCAACACTTCTAGTTGATGGATGGGTTTTGTTCACGCCCCATTTTGTAATGAGATTTTCAACCTCACCAATCAAACCCTCCGCTAACATGTATTCAAAACGTTTCTCAATACGTTCATGTAACCAAACCCTACTTTGTGGCATCAATATCAGATTCACAAATTGATGTGATACGGCAATTTTTGGGGAAATAAAAAAATCTGACAACGAACGTTGGGTGAGTTCATATACTTCTAACGCCCGTTGAATACGTTGCGTGTCATTAGGATGAATTCTCGCGGCTGTGATTGGATCTATACGACTAAGCTCAGCATGCATAAAGGGCCAACCATGTTGTGAGGCTTTTTTGAAAAGTGTTGCTCTTACACTCTCATCAGCTTCAGGTAGCAATGACAAACCTTGCTGAAGCGCTTTAAAATACATCATCGTTCCGCCCACTAACAAAGGAATTTTACCTTTCTCACGTATTGTTAGACTAATTCTTATTACATCTTCACAAAATAAGGCCGCTGAATAACTATCGACAGGATCTAGAATGTCTATCAAATGATGCGGAGCGTCTTTTAAAGTGTTTTTTGCAGGTTTAGCTGTACCAATATTCATGTCGCGATATATCATCGCCGAATCAACACTTATGATTTCAAAAGGGAAGTGCTGAACCAACTCACAAGCCACATCCGTCTTCCCAACTGCAGTTGGCCCCATTAAACAAAATAGAAGATTGCTCATAGACTTTCAGCCACTAGTCGTCGACATGCTTCTTTTTCAAGGAGAACAACACCGACAACCGACAAAGGCCTCTGCGCTAATTGAGACCTCAGTGCATCAAGAAGTGTATTACGGGCCTCTAAAGAGCAATGATATCCAATATAGGATTGACAACTAACCACAAGTTTCATGAGTTCGTGATCTGTGGGTATTATACTCGGCAACGCATGTACTAGTTGTTTAATATCAAGCTCTGGAAGACAAATGGGTAACGTCCGTATAACTATTTGTTTTTCACCAATCCAATCCATTTGGATACCAAGAGCTAACAACTTTGCTTGGCATTGCTCAAATATTTTTCGATATCTTGGTTCAATTATAAATGTAACCGGTACCAGCAAAGGGCGGCTTTGGAGAGGATACTCACTATTTTCTAAAAATATTCTCAAACGATGCTCTGCAAAGCGCTTGATCTCAACAAGAAAAGACTCTCCGTTAATTTGCACCAAAACAAACTCGTCATTCAACACCAACCATTCATCTGATTGTAGAGCCTCTTCTTCCAAATCACCGTGTAATGGTGTTGGGCGATAATCCTCTGTGATACGCATTGGAAGAACTTCCCCTATCGGGTTTTTTTGTTGAGGCTGATAATTAAGCGCATCGGTCAAACTGCTTACGATAAAATCGTGCACCATTCTTGGCTCAGTAAAACGAACCTCATGCTTTGTAGGGTGCACATTGACATCAACATCTGCTGTTGGGAGAGTCAAATACAACAAGCATAAAGGGAAACGTCCGGGCGGAAGCTCTTCGCCATAGGCTCGCTTTATGGCATGATTCAGCAACTTATCTTTCACCATCCGCTGATTAACATACATCCACTGCTTATCATTTTGACTACGGTAGAGATCAAATCTACTCAGCCAGCCTGATAAGCGCATGTCTCCATGCTCAACATCAAGAAACACTGCGCGATCTATAAACTGGCTCCCTAATAGTTTTTTTATCCGCAAAAGACGCGTCCTTTCAGACATCACTCCGGGTAAATCCAACATCAACTTATCATTATGCCGTAGAGTCAAAGCAACCTTAGGCTCACAGAGCGCAAAGCGTTTGACCACTGCATCAATTGCTAAATATTCACTCTGCGAGGATTTAAGAAATTTTTTGCGCACGGGTACATTGCAGAATAAATCTGCAACCTCAACGGTTGTTCCCTCACGCCTTGCACAAGGAGAAATCCGATAACTACCACCCATTGCCTCAAGCAGCATTCCATGCGCTTGATTGAGAGGCTTAGAGCTGATGCTCATACGAGAAACTGCTGCGATACTTGCTAACGCCTCGCCACGAAAACCCATACTGCTTATTGAGTACAAATCACTTAATTTGGTTATTTTGCTCGTAGCATGTGCGGCAATCGACAGGTGCAAATCCTCTTGAACAATCCCACGCCCGTTATCGCTAATTTTGATTTGATTCAATCCACCCAAGCCAATATCGATAGAAATAACATCCGCACCTGCATCAAGGGCATTTTCTAGAAGCTCTTTTACGACTGATGCCGGACGCTCGATCACCTCACCTGCAGCAATCTGATTAGCAAGCGCCTCTGATAGCTGCTGAATTCTTGGCACAATTACGTCCATGATGCAGGAATACTCAATCGTTGACCCTGTTTAATAGATTGAGAAGGAAGGTGATTACGAGCGACTAATGCCGCTACGGTTATTTGATATCGCTTGGCAATGCCAGGCAAAGAGTCCCCTTTCCTAACAACATGTTGATTGCCAAGAATCATCATCTCCAAGCGTGTGCCATGTGGGGGATATTCGAGGAAGTAACGTTTAATTCCCGCAAAAATAGCGCGGGTTAGCTGCATTTGATAATAGGGGCTGGTAAGATTTTTTTCATCGTGCGGATTAGTGATAAACCCGGTCTCAACCAAAACCGAGGGAATATCTGGCGATTTTAATACGACAAAACGCGCTTGCTCCACTGCGCGATTGTGTAAGTTTGTAATCTTATCAATATTGTGCAACATCTGAGTACCCATTTTCAAACTCGCGCTGATAGTTGCCGTTTGTGAGAGGTCGAGGAGCACCGTCCGAATGACGCCATTTTTATCATCGAGGTTTGATAAATTTACCCCTCCCAATTCGGAGTAATTCTCTTTTTCTGCAAGCCAGCGCGCAGCTTCACTTGTCGCTCCGGTTTGGGATAGAGCAAATATTGATGCCCCATTAGAGTTACTATTATTGAAAGCATCCGCATGAATTGACACAAATATATCTGGGTTATAGTGTCTTGCTATATTCAATCGCTCACGTAGTCCAACGTAATAATCCCCGCTACGCGTTAAAACAGCATGCATCCCTGGTTGTTGGTCAATTTGCTGTTTAAGTTTCTGGGCAATGGCCAAAACAACATTTTTTTCAGCGAAATGTCTTGGCCCAATGGCACCAGGATCTTTACCACCATGCCCTGGATCAATGACCACCACAACATCTCGCAGTGAGTTTTTTGGAAGGTGCGCGATTGCTATAGGTTTAGTCTGCTTTAGAGGGCGCTTTGTATATTGAGGTTTGACTGCTGGGGCATTTTTTTGACGTTGAACTAAATTTATTTGAATTCCATATTTACCACCATGTTTAGGTTTCCAAGGTAAGGTGTATACGGCTACGGGTGATCTCAAGTCAAAAACGAGTCTTACACCATCTCGAGAAGGATGACCTATGCGCAAACGTTTGATTACACCTTGGCCTAGTCTAACGCTATTCCCATTGACTCTGGTTGATACCTTATCAAAATCTACCACCAATCTTGAGGGATAGCTCAATAGAAATTCTTTATGCTTGGCGCCCCCTGCCAAAGTACAAAAAATAACTGTCTTCCCCGCCTCATTTTCAACCACCACCTGTTCAAGTACAACGGGGAATGCCTTAGAACTCATCAGTGCAATCAAACAACAAGAAATTTGTAATATTCGACTCATTGTTCACCTATAAGAGAAGAAATAGTTTCCACACCCCGTGGGCTAGTAGCCTCAATGTGGAGCAACCGCCCTGGGCCTTTCACATCCAAAGCAAATTTCAAATCTACCAAATGAAGGCATTGACCGGCATGTTCAGGCCACTCAATACATAAAATTGCATCCTGTGAAAAATAATCAGCAAATCCAATCTCCTCGAGCTCAGATTCATCTTTTATACGATACAAATCAAAATGGTGAATTTGCAAGTCATTAACTTCATAACTTTCAACCAGTGAAAAAGTAGGACTTTTAATGCGCGATGTTACACCTAAATAACGTAACATTGCTCGAATAATTGTTGTTTTACCGCGGCCAATCTCGCCAGAAAAGGTCATAACAAAAGGTACGCTCAAAGCATCAGCAATGTGTATTGCGAATGCTTCTGAAGCGTCGACAGATGGCAAATCATAGGTTTTAGTAAAGATCATTTCAACGTTTGCTCATGTGTCAAGTGCACTGATTGATTTGACGACGAAGATATGGCATCAAATCACTTGCCAGTAAACCTCGCTCCCCTTGATTGCTTACCGCATCATCTGCAGCTGTAGCATGAAGCCACACCCCAAGCTCGGCCGCATCAGAAAGCAATACCCCCTGCGCAAGCAGGCCGCCGATGATGCCGCTGAGCACATCGCCCATCCCCGCAGAGGCCATCCCAGGATTTCCTGCCGCACATACACTGATGCCGCCCAAAGTATCCGCCACAATGCTGCCAACACCTTTTAAAACCACTGAGCCACCATATTGTTTTTGAATTTTGGATGCCGCACTCAATCTATCATTTTGAATACTATCGACACTCGTACCAAGAAGAGTTGCCGCCTCGCCTGGATGGGGTGTTAACACCCAGGTATCATCATATTGTGGATATAAGGCCAGCATCCTCAGCGCAGAGGCATCGATGACAAGGGGTAATTGGGCCTTAATAGCGGCAAGGAACAGACTTTTTGCCCAGCTCCCTTCACCCAATCCTGGTCCAATGACAACGACCGTTGCTTTGGCAAGCAACGGCATAAGATCATCCACGCTATCAATTCCATGAACCATGACCTCCGGGAGTCCCGGTAAACTCCCCATCACATGCTCTGGTAGTGTCGCAATACTCACAAGGCCAGCACCGACTCTACATGCTGCAAGAGCAGCCAACACTGCCGCACCTGGCATGCCCTTTCCACCGCCAATCACCAACACATGGCCAAAAAGCCCCTTGTGTGAGTTTTTGAGTCTAGGAGCAATCGTATCAGACATCACATGCTCACCAATCTGATATGCCGCAGGCTTTATATCTCTGCAAAGACTATCTAACTGCAACGAAGAACAAACCACTTTGCCAGCATAATCCGGCCCATCTAAAATCATGAGGCCAACCTTACGACCGATAAACGTTATGGTGACATCGGCACGAACACATCCGCCCATCACTTTTCCTGTATCAGCATCTAGACCTGAAGGAACATCAAGCGCCATCACGGGTAATTCACTATCATTAATAAGGTTTATTGCATGAGCAATGGGACCGTAAACCGCGCCTTGCAAACCAATCCCAAGCAAAGCATCAATTACCAATTCAACATCACTGTCTATGGAATCTGGGAACATTTGAGATGGAACGCCTTCGTTCATCACCTTTTCAGCCACAGAACGAGCCACAGCCGGCAAATGGTCAAGCGATTGAAACTGATATACTATGACCGTATAACCTTGAGTGTTCAGGAGTCCTGCAAGCACATACCCATCACCAGCATTATTACCACCCCCACAGAACACAGCGACTACTTTTACATCTGGGTACAGTTTTTTTAGCATGCTAAAAGCAAAAGTACCCGCGCTTTGCATCAACTCATTTTCAGGAATACCTAAATATTTAAGCGCATTCTTTTCAAATGTACGGAGGTGTTCAGTCAAATAGAGTGCTTTTTTGGGCTTGCTCATTCCTAGGCTAACTCCGTGCTAATCAGCACCTTAATCGCTTCACTTTTCTACTTTACAAGTTTTAGCGCAGGCTTGCTACGTTTAGCCTTATCTAAAGGTGAAGATGATTCCGGTGGTTTTGGTGACGGATCGGTATCATATTCCTCCCCAAATTCCATGCCACGCCCATTTTCTTTAGCATAAATAGCGAGCACTGCTTCGGGTATAGCAAATATTTGTGTTGCCAATCCTGAAAAACGGGCGGTAAAAACAATTCTGTCATTTTCAAGGTGCAACCCTCGACATGCCTTAGGAGATATATTCAACACAATACGTCCCCCATTAACATGTTCCTGAGGTACTTCCACACCTGGAAATTCGGCATTGACCAAAAGATACGGTGTTAATTCATTATCAACCAGCCAGTCATACATTGCGCGAATGAGGTAGGGCCTATTTGAAGTCATTCTGGTCATTACGCCGCCCTTAGCTGCCTCTCAGCATCCGTTAAACTGATCTGGAATGATTCACGTTTAAAGAGTCGTTGCATATACGCATGCAAGCCCTTCTCATTATCTGAAATATTAATACCTAATTGAGGAAGACGCCACAACAAAGGTGCTAGTGTACAATCTAGTAGTGAAAACTCGTCACTGAGAAAATAATTCTTATCACAAAATACCGGCTCTAGGCTGATTAAACTATCTAGTAATTGCTCGCGGGCTGATTCTACCTCATGTCCTACATGAATCTGACGCATTAAAGAATACCAATCAAGCTCTATACGATGCATCATCTTGCGGGTTTCTGCTCGTGCTACAGGATATACTGGTAATAAAGGCGGGTGGGGAAAGCGTTCATCTAGATACTCCATAATAATCCTAGCTTCATAAAGGACCAGCTCTCGATCAATCAAGGTAGGCACTGTTCCATAAGGATTCACTGCTAATAATTCACTTGAAGCATCTGTCGATTTAGTAGGCATAATATCAACATTCACTCCCTTCTCTGCCAGTACAATTCGTACCTGATGACTATAAATATCATCATTGTCAGAGAATAAAGACATAATCGTACGCTTCGCAACAATAGCCATCAACAACTCCTCGTTATCCGTTAAAGGTCACTATTTTATCACACTTTCACATTTCGTGCTGATAAAGCACAATTCCGTTGTTTTCCACCATACAAACAATCAAGAGCATCATCCTACCCAAAATAAATATCTTTGGGTAGCGCAGACAGAATGATGGCATGTGGTAAATTATGAACCAAAAAAAGCCCCGCAACGGCGAGGCAATAAAAGCAGATCGAGTTATCGCTTGGAGTATTGTGTTGCTCGTCGCGCTTTATGCAAGCCAACTTTTTTCCTTTCCACGCAACGCGAGTCACGAGTGAGCAAACCACGCGCACGAAGCTTCCTACGGATTGAATCTGTACGCGCCTCAGCACCTTCAATCATATCGTGCTCATCATATTCTACCAATGCGCGAGCTATACCTAAACGGACTGCACCTGCTTGTCCTGATATACCGCCACCTACAACCGTTGCGTAAATATCAAATTTATTTAAAAGATCTACCGTTTCTAACGGTTGGCGTATCACCATACAAGAGGTTTCTCGGCCGAAATACTCTTCTAAAGAGCGATTGTTGATTTTGATTTGGCCTTTTCCTGGACGCAAAAACACCCGAGCAGTTGAACTTTTTCTGCGGCCAGTACCATAATATTGCTGTAATTGAGCCATATGTTTTATTCCTCAATCTCTAGTTGCTTGGGTTGCTGTGCACCATGAGGATGCTCTGCACCAACATAAATCTTCAATTTGCGATACATCTCTCGGCCCAATGGATTCTTGGGCAGCATCCCTTTAACTGCAAGCTCAATAATACGTGCAGGATTTTTTTTCTGTAATTTTTCAAACGTTATCGATTTGATACCACCGGGATGCCCCGTATGGTGGTAATATACTTTATCGCTGAATTTTTTACCTGTTACAGTCACTTTTTCAGCGTTCGTTACGACAATATAATCGCCTGTATCAACATGGGGCGTGTATTCCGCTTTATGCTTTCCTCGTAAGCGATGTGCAATTTCTGTCGCAAGTCTACCCAATACTTTATTGCTGGCATCAACCACATACCAATCACGTTTGACTTCGTGTGCTTTGGCGCTAAATGTTTTCATTAAACTAACTCCGTACCGCCCTGATAATATTCTTTTAATCTTGGACGGGCGATTTTAACCAAAAGAATCCAAAGGTACAAGTAAAATGTGCAGTAAATAGATAATTATTCTTCATATGCCTGCGTGCGCAGGCATTTTTTGTAATATTTAACTTGCGCGGAATAAGAGCCAGATCAAAATAATCCGAAAATCTGTTCTCAATTTAAGGTTAAGAATACTGAAACAAACTTTAGGGTCGTTACCTAACTATAATTTGGTAACAGCGAAAGCATCCTCTCTGTCTTCAAATTCAGTTTTAAATGTAGCGCCTAGTCGTAGAATTGTCGTAAATATGGCATTGAAAACGCCAAACACGAATGGGGCGGTCATCGCAGTAAGAGCAAGCGGAGTAGCGGCCAATCCCATAATAAGCGCACCAATCATACCTGCACCAAAAGCAAACGCCATTCGAAACGTTGTATCGCTCGCTATTTGTAAGAGAAAATTGGAGTTAGGTCGGTTAATATTGAGTTGCTCACGCAGCATCAGGGCAGGAATAGAGGCGATAGCACCTCCAGCAGCACAAGCCATGGTGATGGCAAGCAACGAACTCCCAATTACAACCGTTCCTGCTGCAGTTAAAAATAACTGACCAAATAGTCCTGTCTGCGCGCTTTTTAAAGCCCCGTAAGTAACATCACAAGCCAAGCCTAGATAATTTCTACGACTAAAATAATTAGGGTATTTGTCTGAGGGCATGATAACTCCAGTAATAATTCGGATCTCGTGTGCACTTTATCAAATAAACATCTAAATGTCAATATAATAGACTATCTGTATGTTTTATTCAGCGTGGTTAGTCATTAGGGTATCGTGGTCAACAACAAACGCTTTACCTCACGGCCATGCATTATGTGCTCAGTAATAATTTCATCAATGTCGGTTTTTGTTTCATAGGTATACCAGATGCCTTCAGGATAAATGACTATCGCTGGCCCAACGCTACAACGCCCTAGACAACCAGAGCGGCTCAGGCGAATTTTTCCTGGGCCGTGGAGATCTGCTAATTTTAGTTGCTCTTTCATGTATTCAAAAAACGGCAATCCGCCCGAAATGGCGCAGCAGCGTTTGCCAGGATCTTTTTGGTTGGTGCAGATAAAAATATGTTTGGTATAAAAATACAGTTCTAGGCCCACCTGAAACGATAATAGAACAAATAGGAACTAATACATGTTCCTATCATTTATCTTTGGCTTCTATTTTGGTCTTCAATTTTAGTCCAGGCTTGAAGGTAACCACTCGCCTTGCCAATACCGGAATTTCCTCACCTGTTTTGGGGTTCCTGCCTGGTCGTTGTGGTTTGTCTCGCAAAACAAAATTGCCAAAACCTGAGAGTTTAACATGCCGACCACCCTCCAAAGCAACTCTCACTTCTTCAAAAAACTGTTCGACCATTTCTTTAGCATCTGGCTTCGCTAAATTGACGGTGTCACTCAAGGCATCTGCCATCATAGCTTTACTTAATGCACTCACGATTAGTTCCTTAACATAATGTTAAATTCATCAACGAGCATTTTAATTATAGCACCGATTATAGTTTCTATATGCGCATCAATGAGTGTCCGATGTTCATCTTGTAACGTCAAGGCTATCGCAACACTTTTTTTATCGGCAGGAACTGTATCACCTGTATATATATCAAAAACATCGAATGATTTTAAAAGCTCCGGAGCGACCACTTCCCTCACAGCTGTTTCGATTTGTAGGGCATTCACCTCGTGATCCACCAAGAAAGATAAATCTCGTCTGATTTGAGGGTACTTGGATATGGGTTTGAACACCACCCTATCTCGCTCCATTAAAGGTCTAAGAGCTAACTCAAATACAAACACATCACTTGCTATCTCTAGAGCATCAAGCAATCTTGGGTGAAGGGCACCTACAAATCCGATGTCTTGATCCTCATGTCGCAAGATGGCAGATTGCCCGGGATGCAAAGCAGGATGTGATCCTTTTACAAAACGAATGTCCCGTAAACCTAGCTCACCAAACATTGCTTCTAGGTCACCTTTTACATCGTAAAAATCATAAAAACGATCCGTTTCACTCCAATTCAACAAACCGTGCTCACCTGTTAATAACCCTGCAACCATCGGTCGTTCAGTTAGATGGTTCGTAGATACATCAAATATCACCCCCAACTCAAAACATCTCATAGCCGTTTGTTGACGGTGCATATTATAAACCATAGTAGCAATCAGCCCAGGCCAAAGGCTAATTCGCATCGCAGATAATTCACTTGAAATGGGATTTAAAAGCACCTTTGATGGGTGACCTGGGAAAAGTACCTCTTGCAGTTCCGGATCCACAAAACTGTAATTAATAGCTTCGTGATAACCTCGATGACTCAAAAACATCGACACTTTACGCGAGATACTTTCCAATCTATTAATTTCACCAGAAGCTAACGTAGCCTTAAGTGTTTCTGGTGTTAGATTATCGTAGCCATATAACCTGATAATCTCTTCGACCAAATCCACGTCTAAGCTAAGATCAAAACGATGCATAGGCACACCGACCTGCCATAACGCTTGAGTGCGATCGACAGTCATTCCCAAACGTTCAAGAATATTCGACATTTCCTGCTCATCAATCTCAAGACTCGAGAGCTTCTTCACTTTAGTAGGATTGAATGTAATTGTTATTTTTTTCGGCACAGCATCTTCAGCCGAAGCCACCGTCACCGGTCCAATCTCACCACCAACAATAGCTTTTAACAATTCTGTTGCTCGCTCCAGCGCTCTTTTTTGTATAGTTGGATCAACACCACGTTCAAAACGTTGTGAAGCATCGGTGTTAATTCCATAACGGCGTGCTATACCTGACACAACGAGTGGATTAAAAAAGGCACTTTCTAGAAAAATATCTGTTGTGCTCTCATTCACTGCACTTAAATCACCACCCATAACACCCGCAATAGCGAGAGGCTTTTCAAGATCTGCAACAACCAATACCTTATCGGTAAGCTCAACGTCTTGCCCATCAAGCAACATGATTTTTTCATTTAACGCGGCATATCGCACCTGAACCTTACCCGAAAGTACAGCCAAATCAAACGCATGCATAGGTTGTCCAAGCTCAAGAGTGACATAATTGGTTACATCCACAACAGGATGAACAGAACGTACACCACCTCGGCGCAAACGTTCTTTCATCCAAACAGGCGTCGTAGCATTTGGGTTGATTGAACGGATCACCCGACCATAATACTGAGAACAAGCCAAGGGAGCTTTTAAATCAATGGCCAACTGCTCATTATGCGTTGGTTCTATGACATTCATTGGTACCGAATTTAAAGGAAGCCTGTTGATAGCCGCAATTTCTCGCGCAATACCCAACATGCTAAAACAATCTGCTCGATTGGGCGTAAGTGAAATATCAAGTATATTATCATAAAGACGTAAATAATCATGGAGCGATGTCCCAATTGGGGCATCCTCAGCCAATTCCATAATTCCTTCGGCACTCGCTTCTAAACCAAGTTCTGTGTGAGAACAAAGCATCCCTTGTGAAAGCTCCCCACGAAGCTTTGCTTCTTTAATATTTATCTCACCTGGTAAATGAGCGCCGGGCAAAGCAAGCGCTACATTTAAACCGGATCGAACATTAGCAGCACCACATATCACTTGACGTGCAACACCACTTCCATCATCGATATCACAAATTGTCAATTTATTAGCATCAGGATGTGGTCTGGTTTTAAGGACATGAGCAACGACCACATGATCAAATTGACCAGCAACAGGCGCTATCCCTTCAACCTCTAGCCCAGCCATAGTTAATTGAGCAGCTAACTTTTGAATCGACGATGATGGATTAACCCATTCACGTAACCACAATTCACTTACTTTCATTAGAATTCCCTACTAAAACTGGTTCAAAAATGCTAGATCATTTTCAAACAGCATTCGTAAATCATCAATGCCATAATATAGCATCGCTAATCTATCAATCCCCATCCCAAACGCCCACCCTTGGTATTTTTCTGGCGAAATATTAACCGAGGTTAACACGTGTGGATGCACCATCCCACAGCCCAATACTTCAAGCCATCCCGTATGCTTGCAAGTTCGACAACCTTTACCTTTGCACTGAGTACATTCGATATCAACTTCTGCAGAAGGCTCTGTAAAAGGAAAATAAGAAGGTCTGAATCTAATTGCCAATGCTTGGCCAAAAAAGTCCTTAAAAAAATCGTGCAACAAGCCTTTCAATCCCGCCAAAGTGGCTGATTCATCGATCATCAACCCTTCAATTTGATGAAACATAGGGGTGTGCGTCACGTCCGAATCACAACGATAAACGCGCCCTGGAGCTATCAATCTCAGGGGTGGCGTACGTTTTTCCATCGTTCTAATTTGCACAGGAGAAGTATGTGTTCGTAAAAGACAGCCATCCCCGAAATAAAACGTATCGTGCATTGCTCGGGCAGGATGTTGCTCGGGTATATTTAAGGCTGTGAAATTATAAAATTCTGTTTCTATCTCAGGACCATCGACTATATCGAACCCCAAACGACTGAAATAATCATTAATGCGAAATCTCACTTGGGTGACAGGATGTATAGAGCCACTAGCTTTTTGTCGACCGGGAAGTGTAACGTCAATTTTGGCTTCGGCGAGTTTTTTTTGTAGCTCTAGCTCTTTGAGCTCGAGCATTTTTTCCTCAATTCGCGCGCCTATTTCTCGCTTAGATTGATTCACAAACTGACCGACACGCGGTCTTTCTTCAACAGAAAGATTGACCAAATTCTTTAAAAGATCAGTCAGTTTACCTTTTTTCCCTAAATATTCGACACGGATGGCTTCCAAAATGTCCACATCTTTCGCCTGGTCAATAGCACCAAAAGCTTGTTGTTGTAGTATGGTGATGTCTTGCATGGCATGTCCCACAATTAAAAAAGGAGGCCGAAGCCTCCCATGAATGCACTCAATAAGGTGCTGCTTATCAGGCTAAGATTACTCGTTGACCCCAAGCGCTTTCTTCGCAAGCTCTATAACCTCTGCAAAACCATGCTTATCATGGACTGCCATATCAGCAAGCACCTTGCGATCAAGTTCAATCTCAGCTTTTTTTAAACCCGCAATCAGGCGACTATAGGAAAGACCACTCACGCGCGCCTCTGCATTGATCCGCGCGATCCACAGTGCACGGAATTGTCGTTTCTTCTGACGACGATCGCGATATGCGTATTGACCTGCTTTAATTACGGCTTGTTTGGCAACCCGGTAAGTACGACTACGGGCACCCGAATAGCCTTTAGCTTGATCTAAGACTTTTTTGTGACGCGCTCTTGCGGTCACACCACGTTTAACTCTTGGCATTGTTCATTCTCCCCTTAACTACCGTGCAACATACGTTCAGCCAACCGCGCATCACATTGCTTCAATGTACCAGATGCAACTCGCAAGCGACGTTTTTGTTTTGTCGACTTCTTGGTGAGGATATGATTCCGATAAGCGCCGCGACGTTTTATCGCACCACTCGCCGTTTTTCGGAAGCGTTTACAAGCTCCACGATGTGATTTTAACTTTGGCATAACAAATGTACTCCGCATTAAGCTTTACTTTGTAAATGACTCCCTCATTTTTTTGATCATAACAATCATCAAGAGATATCAATTACCCTCATTTTTTCTTAGGCGCTAGGACCATCAGTAGTTGACGACCTTCTCGCTTAGGATGCTGCTCAATCACAGCGACGTCCAAGGTATCTTGCTGGACACGCTCAAGTATTTTCATACCCAAATCTTGGTGAGCCACCTCACGGCCACGAAAACGCAACGTGATTTTGACTTTATCTCCGTGATTAAGGAAACGTACCAGGTTGCGTAGCTTGACCTGATAATCCCCATCTTCCGTTGTTGGACGGAATTTAATTTCTTTGACTTGAACTTGCTTCTGCTTTTTCTTCGCCTCTGCTTGTTTCTTGCTCACTTCAAAGAGAAATTTACCGTAATCCATAATACGGCATACGGGTGGTTTGGCCGTAGGCGATATTTCCACCAGATCGTACCCACCTTCCTCCGCAGCACGCAATGCTTCACGTGTTGAAACTATACCAGCCTGATTGCCATCTACATCAATTAAGCGTACCTCAGGTACATTGATCTGTTCATTGATTCGCGCGCGATCGCTATCACGCTTAGTTGATGCACTAATGGTTACTTCCTCCGTCTGGTTAAAATATATCAGTACAAGCTTTAATTTTTACTTGGACTGTCTCCATAAGGCAGCGCGGTTTTATGATGAATCTCCTGCTGCAACATATCAAATAATGTATCAATCGTCATCACGCCTAGGTCTCTACCATCACGTGTACGAATGGTAACGACATTTTGTTCTACTTCTTTATCACCGATGATCAATAAATAAGGAACTTTCTCCAGAGTGTGCTCGCGGATTTTAAAGCCAATCTTCTCATTTCTCAAGTCAAAATTTGCTCTAATACCTTTTTTTTGCAAAATTTGACTAATTTTCGCTGCATATTCGTGCTGTTTTTCACTGATCGTCAGTACAGAAACCTGAAAAGGCGCCAGCCAAAGCGGCAAGTTTCCAGCATAATGCTCTAACAAAATACCCATAAACCGCTCAAAAGTACCGATAATTGCTCGATGCAACATCACTGGCGTTTGGCGACTACCATCTTCGGCAATATAAGTTGCGCCCAATCGCTCCGGCATAGAAAAATCAACTTGAATAGTACCACACTGCCAAATTCGTCCAAGACAATCTGCAAGTGAACATTCAATTTTTGGCCCATAAAAGGCCCCCTCTCCCGGAGCATCAATCCATTGGATACCGCGGCTTTGCATCGCTTGTTGCAACGCTATTTCCGCTTTATTCCAAACATCATCAGTCCCGACCCGTTGTAAAGGACGCAGTGCCAATCGATAGACAATGTCTTTGAAGCCAAAATCGGCATAGACCGATTTCACAAGATCTAATAATGAAGCAACCTCTGATTGTATCTGTGCTTCAGTACAAAAAATGTGAGCATCATCTTGCACAAAATTACGCACCCGCATTAAGCCATGCAGCGATCCAGATGGCTCGCACCGATGGCAGTTACCAAACTCAGACAGACGCAATGGCAACTCACGATAACTTCGAAGTGCATGGTTATAAATTTGCACATGGCAGGGACAATTCATCGGTTTTACCGCGTAGGAGCGGTTGTCTGTTTCGGTAAAAAACATGTTGTCTCTAAAGTTATCCCAATGACCAGATTTCTCCCATAAAACCTTGTCAACTAATTGCGGTGTTTTGATTTCTTGATAGCCAAACGACGCCAGCCGCTCACGAAGATACTGCTCCATCAATTGATAGACTGCCCATCCTTTTGGATGCCAAAATACCATGCCTGGCGCTATCTCTTGAAAATGAAACAAGTCTAAGGCCTTGCCGAGTTTTCGATGATCGCGTCGCTCAGCTTCCTCCAAACGATGTAAATAAGTTTCTAGTGATTTTTTGTCAAGGAAAGCTGTGCCGTAAATACGCTGCAACATTTCATTTTTGGCATCACCTCGCCAGTAAGCACCGGCAA
Source organism: Legionella sp. (assembly GCA_044233795.1). Lineage (GTDB taxonomy): Bacteria > Pseudomonadota > Gammaproteobacteria > Legionellales > Legionellaceae > JBIIJL01. Next base: position 48,184 of record JBIIJL010000004.1, read on the forward strand.
GTTTAGTCAATTTAAAAGCTTTAATACGCCCTGTAGATGGAACATGAGGACCACGGCAAAGGTCTTCAAACTCTCCTTGGCGGTAAAGAGATAATGTTTCACTCTCGGGAATATCTTCAATGATTTTTGCTTTATAACTCTCGCCTAAGTTTATAAAATATGCAATTGCTTCATCTCTAGGTAATTCGCGACGCGTTATCTTATGATCTTCTCGAATCAGAGCCTGCATTTTTTCTTCGATAAGCACGAAATCTTCTGGGGTAAAAGATCTTGCATAAGCAAAATCATAATAAAAACCATCCTCAACCACCGGACCAATAGTGACCTGTGCTTCAGGAAACAATGCCTTGACAGCTTGTGCCAATAAATGCGCAGTGGAATGACGTATTACATCAAGGCTTTCTTCATTTTTTTCAGTCAAAATCACCAACGAACAATCCTTGATGATCATAAACCCTACATCAACCAATTGATCATCAACTCGACCAGCTAGTGCGGCCTTTGCAAGACTTGGGCTGATACTGTGTGCAACATCGTACACCGTCGTGGCTTGCTCAAAGAATTTCAGACTTCCATCAGGTAATTTAATTGTTGGCATTTTATATTCCTTAAGAACCTTGCCCCCTAAGTGGGTTATTTTGCCACATCAAAAACACTATATCTTTAAAACAAGACCCTGCATGACAGGGTTAGGTGATGGTAGGCACGAGTGGGATCGAACCACCGACCACCACCATGTCAAGGTGGTGCTCTACCACTGAGCTACGTGCCTATTATTAGAACTAATGCAGTTGCGACATGGCGGTCATTATAAAAATAGCCGCGTATAAAGTAAACCTTTCAGTAAAATTAATCTCTTAATACATGACAAAAAAATCTGTCATGCCCGCGCAGAAAATCCAGGCCATAGCGAAATATACTAATGACTGGTCTGCCAAGCTTTTTAATTTTTATTGGTTTTTGGTCATTCTGCCACTCTGGAGTACGGTGAGCCCATGAAAATTCGATGGCCAGCAGTGCAACCAGTTTTTTAATTCTAATTTTATCAGTGAGATACGTATCCTCGAAGTTAAATTCCAGACCCTTAACCCTTAAAACATCCAAAAAGACACTCGATTTCCCAGCGAAATCCGTATGAGCAAATTTGGGAAAAAATCATTGGATTCTACTCGATCCTTTAAAGAAAGGCCGGTATTGCTTAGCTTCAATCCCGGCCAAAGGGAATTGCAAGGTTGGCTGCTATGGTAAACCACTTGCCAGCAAACATCTGCGATATGATCCATCTCACGCAACATGGTTTGCTTAGCACAGCCTTTGAAACGAAGTACGTCTCAGGCTGCATTGTATCTATTACTAAGATGATGTCAACATTAAGTTTTGATACGAAATCATAAGTTTCGGAATGTTTGTCATTTGCGAATTAGATACAAATTTGTTACTATTCTTCTTTTAATCATCTAAATCTTATGGATAAATCAAATTTCACTGCCAAATTTGCTCTTCGTTTAAGAGACGCGATGTTGACTGGGGGATATATCTCTTTTCGCTCAACCTCCGGAGTCAACATTCACAAATTGGTAGAAATGACTGGGCACTCACCACAGATTTGTCGAAAATATTTAAGTGGACACGCCATTCCTGAACCACTAAAACTTGCCGATCTTGCACATAAGTTAAACGTTGACCCTGGCTGGCTCCTCTTCGGAGATAAGCGTTTACCATGCTCTGAAGTACCGGGACAGGTTACTCTGAGTCAAACTCTACTTCACTATCTCGTGACCCAGGGATTATTGTTATATCAAACTGGTTTTGAGGGCAGTGAAATAGCAGATTTTTTAATTGAATTGGCCCGCGATCTTAGTCAAATTGCAGGAACTGAAGAACAATCAAAACAAATTATTGATTTAGCGATATCATCTATTCGACAGTTTCAGGGACGATGAATTATTTCTTTGTGCCCATTTTGTCCATTTGTTTTGCGCTCAATAATATCATTTCACGAAATATATCGAGTTCTTCCTGATATTGATCAAATACATCGCCTTCGGGGTTTTCAGCGAAAAGAGCTAATTGGACGACATGATCCATACTTTGCAGTGCTCGTTTAACCTCGTCAGCGAGCATCAGCAATTGCTTTTGTTTATTGAGCAGCTGCTCTGATTCCCCGGGTGCGAAGTCAGACAGCTTTTTCTCAATTTCAATCTGCAAAGTAAGGAGTTTATTATTTAAAGAAACAATTGCGCGCCGAGTTTTATTATCCATCGAATCAAAAACTGTAGCGGCAGTGGGGGATTGATTGCTCATTTAAAAACCAAAAAGAGTCACTTTGATCATCTTACGTTATTTCTTGCCTATAGTGCAAGACGTCTAAATATACGAGCTCTTCTAGGGATCTTCCAAGGTTAATATCTGGATGAGGGTTAATACAAGTCCTAACATTTGGATTCTTTATTGCATATTTTTTATAATTCGTGCTTTATATCGCTGCTCATAATATCCTTGCCCAGCCTCAACAGAATCCTGCCAATGTATCATCATAGAGTATTTAAGATGGGTAATCTCATAAGCGGCAGCAGTAATAGCTTTTGGTGCACCTAGCATTGATTTTAATCGCCGGAGAACGGCGCCGAGTGCAGCATGACTTCGATGCAAAGTACTTGCTGCGATACCTAGCATAGTTGCGGCTCGATTGGCTGAAGGCTTTGGTCTACTTCCTAATTTTTTACCACCTGATATTTTTGTCCCAAGTGATATCCCTAACCATGCTCCAAAATGCTTGGTGATTTTTTAAATGGTTTTCAGCATTAAATTGCAATTCATTGGACCAAGCTCTGCAACGGGAAAAAAGCCCCCCCTGAGAAAACGGTCTTTATCTTGCTAAATGACTCTGCTGTACATGACAAAAGACCTGTCATGCCCGCGCAGGGGGGAAACCATCTATCAAAATAATCCAATGCTCAAATTAAGCCACTGAGGGCTAAGCTGCTCAATCAGGTTTCTTTTCCATTGCCTATTCCACTGCTTGATGCATTTTTTTCTGGTTTTTCCTCATGCTGCCATTCTCGCCCAGTGCCCGCCAAAATACACATTTAAATTATCTGTCAACTCACCGATACACTCCATATAACCTCATTTTGTCGTTCGAGATTATATGATTTTCAATGTATGTCTGAATGTTATATTACTGTGCTACCCTGCCAAACCATAAGTGGAAGCTATATCTATTGTTCTTGTTGATAACGGACTATGCTTGCCAATATTTCATTTTTTGCTGCATCAACCCCTTCCCAGCCGTCAACCTTAGCCCACTTGCCCTCCTCTAAGTCTTTGTAATGACTGAAGAAATGCTCAATGGATTGCAAAAGATATTGTGGGAGATCAAGGTATGTTTGAATAGTAGAGTAAAGATTGCAGACTTTACTAATTGGTACTGCTATCAATTTCGCATCCACACCCGACTCGTCGGTCATTTTCATCATACCGACCACGCGGCTTCTTACAACAGAGCCACTGATCAGTGGTGTTGGGGTGACCACCAATACATCAACTGGATCACCATCTTCAGAGAGTGTGTGCGGGATATATCCATAGTTCGCTGGGTAAAACATTGCCGTTGTAAGAAAACGATCGACAAACAGACCGCCCGTAGCCTTATCAACTTCATATTTAACTGGTTCTCCATTCATTGGAATTTCAATGATGACGTTAACTTCGCTAGGAACATCCCGACCGCTATTAATATTCATGAGACCCATCATTGCACCTTAAAAACCATTAAATTAAAAGACGGCGTATTATGCGTAAATTTATTTTAAAAGGCTAGGCCATATCATTAGTATTCATCGATCGGATTGTTTTTTTAACTCAATTGTTAAAGACTGCCTGGTAAGCGTATAATGTATATTTACCCAATGTTTGGTTTGCCAATGAATTGTTTGTTTTGCCAAATTGCCGCTAGAGCGATCCCTTCATCTGTACTTTATGAAGACGATGAGATCTTGGCTTTTCGTGACATCAAACCCCAGGCCCCCACCCACTCGCTGATTATTCCCAAAAAACATATCGCAACCATTGATGATGTGGAAACACAAGATGTGGCTCTCATTGGGAACATGATTCTATGCGCAAAAGAACTAGCCGCTCGCGAACACGTCAACGAGTCTGGTTATAGGTTGGTGTTTAATGTGAAAGCCAATGGTGGTCAAGAGGTTTACCATATCCACCTTCATTTGTTGGCTGGACGCAGAATGACCTGGCCCCCAGGTTAATTTTAAGAAGGTTTTTAATATGCAAAATTTGTATAAACAGTTATTAAAAGAGATAGGCGAAGACGTAAATCGAGAAGGGCTTCGCGATACTCCAAAGCGTGCTGCAAGTGCAATCGCTCATTTAACTAAAGGCTATCAAGAAAATCTTGAGGATATTCTTAACGGTGCCCTTTTTAAAACTGACATGAGTGAAATGGTGATTGTCAGAGATATTGAATTATACTCATTATGCGAACATCATTTGCTCCCTTTTTTGGGTAAATGTCATATCGGTTATATGCCTAACGGCCAGGTGCTCGGCGTATCGAAAATTGCCCGAGTAGTTGATTTATATTCCCGCCGTTTACAAATTCAAGAACGCTTAACCGCTGAAATTGCAAATTGCATCTTAAATGCGACTCAAGCCTATGGGGTTGCTGTTATCCTAGAGGCTCAACACCTTTGTATGATGATGCGCGGGGTTGAGAAGCAAAATTCAGTCATGACCACGTCAGTGATGTTAGGGCAGTTTCGCACAAATGCAGCTAGCCGGATGGAGTTTTTAAATTTGTGCCGAAAATAAGCAACGTATGTGGAGCATCCCGCTAAAATTTTCAAGCAAAAAAATGTATTCAAAGGATTAGGGCTCTTTATATGATTTAAATTTTTAAATCATAATAAACATTTTACGTCCAAACTTCGCCAGACACATTTCTATATTGCTGTTGCAAGTTTTAATCAAAAAAAGGACATTAATTTAATTTTTTTTGTATAATAAAAGGGTTATGTCCGTAAAATGCTGTAAATTCGGGATGACAAATTAGGAATTGAGTCATCGCTAAAATTCGGTACTATTGAGTTGTGAGTAACAATAACAACCGAGGAGAATAGCGATGACGGATTACAAT